>CAXTCS010000041.1:0-22931 GCA_964242365.1 uncultured Hymenobacter sp.
GCCCAGGGCGGCGCCGTGCAGGTGCTCGCGCCCGCGGCGCCAGCAGCGGAGGTAGCGGCGGGCGGCGCGGCGGCGCGGCAGTGGGAGGCCACGCTGCAACCGGTGTGCGCTCCGGCCGGGGCCGGGCCGGCGGCGGGCGAGCTATGCTACATTCTGGTGCGCCTGCTCGATGTGGGCGCGCAGCTGCTGAGCCACGAGCGGCTCGCGGCCCAGCAGCTGCAAATGCAGCGCATTCTGGACCATTTGCCGCTCACCATCAGCACGATGACGGGGCCCGACCTTCGGTTTACGTTTCTCTCGGCCCAGGCGCGGGAAAGCATGGGGCCGCGCGCGGCCGTGGGCCGCACCGTGGCCGAAAGCCTGCCGGAAATACCGGCCCAGGGCTACCTGCAACTGCTGAGCGCGGTGCGCGACAGCGGCCAGGCCGTGGTGGGCTACGAGGAACGCACCGAGCTGCTGGACCCCGCCACCGGCGAGATGCAGGAGCGCTACCACAACTTCGGGTTTCTGCCCCTGCACGACGAGCAGGGAGCGGGCGTGCTGGCCTACGGCCTCGACGTGACCGCCCAGGTGCGGGCCCGCCAGCACAGCGCGGCGCTGCGGGCCGAGGTGCAGGCCGCCGACGAGCGCCTGCGCCGCCAGGCCGAGGCGCTGCCCATCATCACCTTCAGCACCGATGCCGAGGGGCGCACCACGTTTATGAGCCCGCAGTGGTACGCCTTTACGGGCCAGCCGCCCGGCGGGCCGTGGGCCGAAGTGGACGCCATGTGGGCCGAAGTGCTGCACCCCGACGACCGGGACCGGTCCGAGCAGGAGATTGAGCAGAGCATCAGCGGGGCCCGGCTGGGGCGGGTGGAAGTGCGCCTGCGCGGGGCCAACGGCCAGTACCGCTGGTTTCTGACCGAGGCCGTGCCGGAGCTGGACGCCGCCGGCCGGCTCCGGCAGCGCTACGGCTTCATGCTGGACGTGCACGAGCTGCGCGACGCCCAGCGCCGCCTCGAAGACAAGGACCAGCAGCTGAGCCAGATTCTGGCCCAGACGCCGGCCTTCATCGCCACGCTGGACGGGCCGGAGCACCGCTACTCGTTTTTCAACCCGAACTACGACCGGCTGCTGGGCCACCGCGCCCGCCTGGGCCAGCCGCTGGCCCAGGTGCAGCCCGAAACGGCGGCCCAGGGCCTGGGGGAGCTGCTCGACCGCGTGTACCGCACCGGCGAAACCTTTGTGGGCCACGAGATGCTGACGCGCCTGCCCGACCCGAAATCCCGGCTGCTCCAGGACCACTACTTCGACTACACTTTTGTGGCCCTGCGCGACGGCCAGGGGGCGGTGACCGGCATTCTGAGCTTTGCGCTGGACGCCACGGCGCGCGCCCGCGCGCGCCAGCAGGCCGAGGTGCTGGCCGCCGAGATGAACCGCCGCGACGAGCAGGTGCGCGCCATTACGGCGTCGGTGCCGGTCTTCATTTTCAACTTCGACCCCAGCGGCGACATCACCTACACCAACCCGTACTTCTACGAATACACCGGCCTGAGCCCCGCCGCCCCGCTCAACGAGGCCTGGCACGTGCTGCCGGCCGACGACCGGGCGGCGGTGAGCGCGGTGGCCCAGGCCGCGATGGCGGCCGGCGCGCCCTGGCAGGCCACGTTTCGCTGCCGCCGCCACGACGGCGAGCTGCGCTGGTTTCAGACCAAGGTGCAGCCTTACGCGGACGCCGCCGGGCAGCTGGCGGGCTTCAGCGCGGCCACGGTCGAAATTCATGAGCTGCACGCGCGCACCGAGGAGCTGGCCCGCAGCCGCACCGATTTTGCCACCCTGGCCGATAACATCGCCCAGCTGGCCTGGATGGCCGATGCGACGGGGCATATTTTCTGGTATAACCAGCAGTGGTACGACTACACGGGCACTGCTTTCGAGCAACTGCAGGGCTTTGGCTGGCAGCTGGTGCACGACCCCGCGCTGGCGGCCGGCGTGAACCAGCGGTACTTGGCGGCCATTCGGGCCGGGCAGCCGTGGGAAGACACGTTTCCGCTGCGGCGCCACGACGGGCAGTACCGCTGGTTTTTGAGCCGGGCCCGGCCCATTCGGGACGCGGCCACGGGCGAAGTGGTGCGCTGGTTTGGCACCAACACCGACGTGACCGAGCTGCGCCGCTTGCAGGAGCAGCTGGCCCTGAGCGAGGAGGAGCAGCGCATTCAGGCCGAAAGCATTCCGCAGCAGGTGTGGACGGCCCGGCCCGACGGCACGGTGGATTTTTTCAACCACCGCACGGCCGCTTACGTGGGCGAATCGATGGAAAAAAACGGGGCCGCCCACTGGCTCAGCTTCGTGCACCCCGACGACCGCGCCACCATGCAGGAGCGCTGGGCGCACGCCATCGCCACGCAGCGCTACTACGAGGCCGAGTTCCGCCTGCGCCGCTACGACGGGCAGTACCGCTGGTTTCTGGGGCAGGCGCAGGCCCGGCGCGCGCCCGGCGGCCAGGTGCTGAAATGGTACGGCACCAACACCGACGTGCACCAGCAGCGCCTGCTGCAAGAGCAGGTGCTGTCGAGCCAGGCGCGCTTCCAGCAGCTGCTCGAAACCCTGCCCCAAATGGCCTGGACGGCCCGCCCCGACGGCAGTATTACCTACTACAACCAGCGGTGGTACGACTTCACCGGGGGCACGTTTGAGGAATTGCGGGACTGGGGCTGGGAGCGGTTCATTCACCCCGACGACCTGACCACCACCCTGCGCCGCTGGCAGCACAGCCTGGCCACCGGCGAGGCCTTCGACAACGAGCACCGCTGGCGCGATAGGCAGGGCAATTACCGCTGGTTTCTGGCCCGCGGCGAGGCCATCCGCGACAAAACGGGGGCCGTGGCGGTGTGGGTGGGCGCCAACACCGACGTGCACGACTTCAAGCGGGTGCAGCAGCAGCTCGAAGCCCAAAACGCCCGCCTGGTGCGCACCAACGAGGATTTGGACAACTTCATCTACACGGCTTCGCACGACCTCAAGCAGCCCATCAACAACATGGCGGGCATTTTTGAGGAGCTCACGCGCACGGCCTACTTCCGCGACCCCGACGCTGTGAAGCTCATCGACTACTTTGAGCGCGCCCTGGCCCGGATTTTTGGCACGATTGACGACCTGAGCGCCATCGTGCAGGTGCAGCGCCAGCAGCAGGAGCTGGTGCCCGAAGCCGTGGAGCTGGCCCCGCTGGCGGCCGAAGTCGTGGCCAGCCTGCAAGACCAGGTGACGCAGGCCGGCGCCACGTTTGAGCTGGATTTTGCCACTTGCCCGGTGGTGTCCTTCGTGCGGGCCAACCTGCAAAGCGTGGTGTTCAACCTGTTCAGCAACTCGCTCAAATACGCGGCGCCCGGCCGGGCGCCGCGCATCCGCTTCAGCAGCACGCCCGACGCGGCGACGGGCCGGCCCATGCTCACGGTGCAGGACAACGGCCTGGGCATCGACCTGGAGCGGTTCGGGCCGCAGCTGTTTCAGCTGTTCCGCCGCTTTCACTCGCACGTCGACGGCACGGGGATGGGGTTGTATTTGGTTAATCGCATCGTGCAAAACCACGGCGGCCGGCTGGAGGTTAGCAGTACCGTGGACGAGGGCACGACGTTTCAGATTTATTTGTGAGGCGCGGCGGCCGTTGGGTCGCCAACTCCCCTCCTCAGTTGAGGAGGGGAGGTTTCGGCGAAGCTGAAACGGGGGTGGTTGAGTCGTTGAACGGCCCGTGGGCGCGTCGTTCGGGCGTCGTTCAACGAACCAACCACCCCAGCGTCCGCTTCGCGGCCGCGTCCCCTCCTTGGTAAGGAGGGGAGGTGGCGGTCTGCTTCCTTCACCACTTCCACCACTAGCGCACTTCCCTTGCTCCTTTCTAAACTCCCCGACGTCGGCGTCAGCATTTTTACTCAGATGACCCTGCTGGCCCAGGAAACCGGGGCCATCAACCTGGCGCAGGGCTTTCCCGATTACGACCCGCCGCAGGCGCTGCTGGAGGCCCTGGCCCGGCACGCCCGCACGCCCGGCCACCACCAATACGCGCCCATGCCGGGCCTGCCCCGGCTGCGGGAGGCTATTTCGGCCCAGGTCGGGCGCTTGCAGCCCGAGGCGCCGGCGCCCGACCCGGCCACCGAAATCACCGTCACGGCCGGGGCGACGGAGGCGCTGTACGCGGTGCTGGCGGCCGTGGTGCGGCCCGGCGACGAGGTGCTGGTGTTTGAGCCGGCGTATGATTTGTACGGCCCGGCCATCCGGTTGCAGGGCGGGGTGCCGCGCTACGTGCGCCTGCCGGCCCCGCATTTCCGGCCCGACTGGGACGCGGTGCGCCGGGTGGTGTCGCCCCGCACCCGGCTGGTGCTCGTGAACACGCCCCACAACCCCAGCGGGGCCGTTTTTTCGGCCGACGACTGGCACGAGCTGGCGCGGCTGCTCGACGGCACCGACGCCCTCGTGCTCAGCGACGAAGTGTACGAGCACCTGGTGTTCGACGGCGCCCCGCGCCTGAGCGCCCGCCAGCACCCGGCGCTGCGCGAGCGCAGCTTCGTGCTTTCGTCTTTTGGCAAAACCTACCACGCCACCGGCTGGAAAGTGGGCTACTGCATTGCCCCGCCCGCGCTCACGGCCGAGGTGCGGCGGGTGCACCAGTTCGTGACCTTCGCCGTGAATACGCCCACCCAGCACGCCCTGGCCGATGCGCTGGAGGCCGACACGGGCGACGGCCACGCCCGCGGCCTGGCCGCCTTTTATCAGCAGAAGCGCGACGAGTTTCGGGGCCTGCTGGCCGGGGCCGGGTGGGACTTGCTGCCCGTGCCCGGCGGGTATTTCCAGCTGGCCCGCTACGGGGCTTTTTCTGCTGAAAACGACCTGGCTTTCGCGCAGCACCTGGCCCGCGAAAAGGGCGTGGCCGTGGTGCCGGTCTCGGCCTTTTACCACGACGGGTTTGACGACGGGCTGATTCGGTTTTGCTTTGCGAAAGAGAAAGCTACGCTGGAAGCGGCAGCCGCGCGGCTAAGTCAAATTAGTGATTAACGATTAGTGATTAATTGGCAAAATGAGCGGCATTAACCCCTAATCACTAATCGTTAATCACTAATCACTATCCGTCATGCCCGACCTCACCGTTTCCTTTGTTCAGACCGAGCTGCACTGGCACGATGCCGCCGCGAACCGCGCCGACATGGGCCGGAAATTGGCTCATTTAGCGGAGGCTACCGACCTGATTGTGCTGCCCGAGATGTTTACCACCGGCTTCAGCATGGACGCCCCGGGCCAGGCCGAAACCATGACCGGCCCGACCGTGGCCTGGCTGCGCGAGCAGGCCGCCGCGCACGATGCGGTGGTTACGGGCAGCGTCATTATTGAGGAAAACGGCGCGTACTACAACCGCCTGCTGTGGGTGCGGCCCGATGGCCGCCTGCGCCACTACGACAAGCGCCACCTTTTCACGCTGGCCGGCGAGCAGCACACGTACACGCCCGGCGGCGCCCGCCTGGTGGAGGAATGGCGCGGCTGGCGCATTTGCCCGCTGGTGTGCTACGACCTGCGCTTTCCCGTCTGGAGCCGCAACCAGCCCATCGAACCCTACGACCTGCTGCTGTACGTGGCCAACTGGCCCGCCGTGCGCCGCACCGCCTGGATGACCCTGCTCCGCGCCCGCGCCATCGAAAACGTGGCCTGCGCCCTGGGTGTGAACCGCATCGGCCGCGACGGCCTGGGGCACGATTACGCCGGCGATTCGGCCTTGATTGACGCCCGGGGCAACTACTTGGTCGAAGCCGAGGCGGCGGCCGGCGTGTTCACCCACACCCTGCGGCAGGACGAGCTGGTGGATTTCCGAGCCAAATTCGGGGCTTTGAATGACGGGGACGCCTTCGAGCTGCGCGGGTGATTGATGGAATGGGAACTCCCCTCCTTTTTTCAAGGAGGGGATGTTCGAGCCGCAGGCTCGGACGGGGGTGGTGAAGTCGTTGAACGATGGGCGAAGGACTTGCGGGCGTATCGTTTGGGTGTCGTCCGGGCATCGTTCAACGATTTTACCACCCCGATTTTCGCTGCGCGAAAATATCCCCTCCTTGAAAAGGAGGGGAGTTTGTTGTTCTGCGCTGTCCTTATTTACCGCACGAGCAGGCGTTGCACGGCGGCGGTGCCATCGGCGCTTTCGGCGCGCACCAGGTACACGCCGGGGGCCAGGCCGGCCAGGTTTAGGGCGTGGCGGCGTTGGGCGGGGCTGGAAAGTTGCACCACGCGGCCGGCCAGGTCGAGCAGGGTGAGGCGGGTGGGGGCGGCCGTTTCGACGGCGACGGCGGCCGTGGCGGGGTTGGGGTAGATGCTCAGGGCCAGGGCTCGCGATGCCGCCGTTTGGGCGGCCGTGGCCACGCGGTTGCGGGCGCCGTAGCTAAGGATGCCGCCGGCCTCGGTGCCCACAAATAGCTCGGGGGCGCCGTCGCCGTTGAGGTCGGCGGCGGCCAGGCCGTAGTGGGTGTACACTTCCCGGCCCAGGCGGGTGGGCTCGTATTTGTTGGTGAGCGGGTTGTAGAGCAGGTCGGTGCGCGGGGCGAAAGAGCCGGGTTGGGCGCGGTAGTTTGTGACCAGCCGCAGCAGGCCGGTGGCGTCGGCGGTGAGCAAGTCGGGGCGGCCGTCGCCGTCGAAATCGGCCACCGTCGGGCTGAGGTTGGTGGGGCGGTCGCCGGAGGCGGTGCGGAGGTGGCCGAAGTCGTTATCGACCAGCACAAACGCGCTATCGAGCGGGCCGCGGCCCCGGTTGCGGAAATAACGCAGGCTCAGGCCCGGCTCGGTGGCGTCGTTGGTGCCGATGAGCAAGTCGACGAAGCCGTCGTTGTCGACGTCGGCAAAGCAGGGCATGTCTTGCTTGGCGGTGGGCAGCACGCCCAGGTTGGCGGGGTAGCTGGCGGGCACGGAGGCAGTGGGCGGGCCCTGGGGCTTGAAGCTGACGGCATTGGCGGCGGCAAACGCGGCCGGCTGGCCGGCCGGCGCGGTGTTCAGAATGTAGTAGAGCTTGTTGGTGTTCTGGTTCCAGGCGCCGTAGGCCAGGTCGGGGGCGCCGTCGCGGTTCAGGTCGACGAGCACGGGCTTGAGGCCTTGCAGGTTCAGGGCCGCGAGGCCCAGGTAATCGCTGGTGACGAGCCGAAATACCGGCCTTGCGCGGGTGCCGGTGTTGCGGTAATACGTGAGGCTGGCGCGGTACACGTTGTTGACGCGGTCGGCGAAGTTGCCGATGAGCATGTCGGGCAGGCCGTCGCCGTCGAGGTCGCCGAAGGTGGGCGCGGCGCCTTCGCTCACGTCAAGCATGTCGTTTTGCAGGAAGCCGGCCGGGCGGTAGGCGAATGCGGGCGCGCCGCTGGCGGCGGTGTTTTCGAAGAGCTGCACCGAGTTGCGCAGGCTCACCTGGTCGGCTTGGTTGTTGAGCATGTTGGGGGCCACCACCAGGTCGGGGCGGCCGTCGAAGTTGGCATCGAAGGAATAGCCGGCCGGAAAAACCGGCACGTGCACCGGGGTCGCGGCCGAGGGAAAGCTGGCGCTGATGCCCGCCTGGGTGAGCACGGGCGCCAGCGTGGTGCCCTGGTTGAGCAGGCGCGTGAGCTCGGCGCAGTTGTCGCGGCCGTCGAGCAAGTCCTGGTCGCCGTCGCCGTCGAGGTCGAGCAGCAGCAGGCTGTGGCCGCCGGTGTGGGCGGGGCGGGCCGCGAAGCACGCCTGGCCGTTGAACATGAAGCTGGCGCAGCCGCCGCAGGCCTGAATGCCGCCCCAGTTGTCGGTGGTTTGGGCGAAGGTGAGGGCATCGCCGCAGGTGCCGGGGCTGGTGTTGAGGTACTGCTCGATGAAGGACGCGCTGATGAAATCGTAGCTCATGATGTCGAGCTTGCCGTCGCCGTTCACGTCCTGGATGGCGGGCAGGTTGTAGCCGCCGATGGTGAGGTTGGCGGTGCCCGAAAACGCGCCCGAAAAGCGAAGCTCGTTGGTTGTCAGCTGAAAGCTGGGCTGGCCGTTGGCCGCCGCCACGTTGCGAAACACCCGGATGTTGCCGCCGTTGACAAACGTAAACAGGTCGGCGCGGCCGTCGCAGTCGTAGTCGCGCAGCAGGGCCCAGCCTTGCAGGTCGACCGGAAATAGCGCCTCGTATTGGGGGGCGTAGAGCCAGCGGCGGCCGGCGGCCGGGCCCGGCGCGGCCACGCTCAGAAACGTGTAGCAGCGGCTGCTTTCGTGGTCGAAGGCAAATAAGTCGTTTTGCCCGTCGCCGTTCAGGTCGATGGTGCTGAACTGTGGCGTATTCAGCCCGCCGGCCCAGGCGTGGCGCAGGGTGTCGACGTCCTGCACCACGGGGGCCGCCGGCCGGTATTCAAACCCAAACCCGGCGCCCGACTGGGCCCGTGCGACGAGGGAAAAAGCCAGCAGGGCCAGCAGAAAAGCGTAGGAACGAAGCATGGGCGCGGAGCGGCGGAAGGCGGTGGGCCAGAAAAACGAAAATTGAAACGAAAACGCGCCCACCTTTGCAGCAAATTACGCCCGGTTTGTTTTCACCGCCCAACTTCATGCTGCTCTACTCCCACTACCTGGCTGCTGGCGGCCGCGTCAGCACCGATTCGCGCCAGCCCCAGCCCGGCACCCTGTTTTTTGCCCTGAACGGGCCCAGCTTCCGGGGCGCGGCCTTTGCGGCCGCGGCGCTGGCCGCCGGCGCCGCCCACGCCGTGGTGGATGATGCCGCTCTGGCCGCTACCGACCCGGCCCGCTACACCTTCGCCCCCGACCCGCTCGCGGCCTTGCAGGCGCTGGCCCGGCACCACCGCCGACAGTTCGCCATTCCGGTGCTGGCCGTGACGGGCTCGAACGGCAAAACCACCACCAAGGAGCTGCTCACGGCCGTGTTGGCCCAGCAGTTTCGGGTGCTGGCCACCCTCGGCAACCTCAACAACCACATCGGCGTGCCGCTCACGCTGCTGCGGCTGCGGGCCGGCGAGCACGACTTTGCCGTGGTTGAGATGGGCGCCAACCACCGGGGCGAAATCGCGGAGTTGTGCGCGCTGGCCGAGCCCACCCACGGCCTCATCACCAACATCGGCAAGGCCCACCTCGAAGGCTTTGGCGGGGCCGAGGGCGTGGCCCTGGGCAAGGGCGAATTGTTTGATTACCTGGCCCGTACCGGCGGCACGGCGTTCGTCAACACCCTCGACGCACGCCTGCCAGCCCTGGCCGCCGCCGTGCCCACGCGCCTCACCTACCCCAGCCCGGCCGACACCTACCCCGCCGCCCTGCTGGCCGCCGACCCCGCCGTGGCCCTGCGCCTGGCCGACGGCACCGACGTGGCCGCCCAGCTCACCGGCGACTACAACTTTCCCAACCTGGCCGCCGCTGCCGCCGTGGGCCTGCATTTCGGCCTCACGGCTGAAAAAGTAGCCGCCGCGCTGGCCGGCTACAACCCCCAGAACAACCGCTCGCAGCTGCTGCGCACCGCCCACAACGACTTGCTGCTCGACGCCTACAACGCCAACCCCAGCAGCATGGCCGCCGCCCTGCGCAGCTTCGCGGCGCGCCCGGTCGCGGCGGGCCAAACCAAGCTGGTGGTGCTGGGCGACATGTTTGAACTGGGCGACGAGAGCGCCGCCGAGCACCGCGCCCTGGGCCAGCTGCTCGCCGAACTAAACCTGCCCGCCGTGCTGATTGGACCGGAAATGGGCCTGGCCGCGACCGCCTCCGGCCCCAGCCGGTATTTCCGGTCCAAAGCCGAAGCCGCCGAATGGCTGCGCCAGCACCCCGTGCGCGGCCAGCAGGTGCTGGTGAAAGGCAGCCGCGGCATGGCCCTGGAAACCCTGGTCGAGCTGCTGTAAGGTCATTTAACAATTGACAGTTAACATTTAACAGCCGTTCTGTCTGTCCTAATCGAGCAGGTAGAACGGCTGTTAATTGTTAACTGTTAATTGTTAAATGACTAAAACGGGCTCACAAAGCCCTTGAAACCGGGCAGCTCCTCGTCTTTGCCCGACACCAGGGGCGACACCTCGGTGCCCCAGTCGATGGCCAAATCGGCGTCGTCCCAGCGCAGGCCGCCTTCGGTGGCGGGCGCGTAGTAGTCGCTGCATTTGTATATAAATATCGTATTTTCTTCCAGCGCCATGAAGGCGTGGGCAAAGCCGGCCGGGATGAAGAGCAGGTTGCCGCTGGCGGCCGTCAGGTGCACGCAATGGTGCTGGCCGTAGGTGGGCGAGCCCTTGCGCAAATCCACGGCCACGTCGAGGGCGCGGCCCTGGCCCACGCGCACGAGCTTGGCCTGGGCGTGGGGCGGGCGCTGGAAATGCAGGCCCCGCAGCACCCCCTTTTTGGAGTTGGACTGGTTGTCCTGCACCCAATGGGCCTCGACCCCCGCCTGCGCCATGAGGCGGGCGCTGAAGGTTTCGAAAAACACGCCCCGGTCATCGGCAAAGACGCGGGGAATAAACTCGACGAGTCCGGCCAGGGGGAGTTGCTTTATTTCCATCGTTGCAAAGGTAGAGCGACGCGCAAGACCTTCCGAACGGGTTCGGCGGAAATTTTAAAAGGCCCCGGATATCATCCCAATCGCCGGTCATGCAGCGCGCAGCGAAGCATCTCGCGTGCCGAAGTAAACCAATTATTGAGTCACTGCCCCACGCGGGATGCTTCGCTGCGCGCTGCATGACGGACTGAGATTATGACATCCCAGCCCTTTCAAACCCAATGTTCCCCTACTTACCCTTCACCTCAGCAACCGCCGTCAGGTACTTGTCCAGCACCAGCTTTTCGTCGAATTTGGTTTCGGCGAGGTGGCGGCTGGCCCGGCCCATGCGCTCCAAATCGGCTTCGGACAGCCGGAGCACCTGGAGCATTTTGGCGGCCAAATCTGCGCCGCTGCGCACCTGGCAGAGGTAGCCGTTGCGGCCGTCGACCACGGTTTCGCGGCAGCCGGGCACGTCGGTGGTCACGAGGGGCTTGCCCACGGCCGCCGCTTCGAGCAGGGTTTTGGGCGTGCCTTCGCGGTAGCTGGGCAGCACCACGCAATCGGCCTGGTGCAGGTGGGCCGCCACGTCGTCGGAGCGGCCCAGGTACTCGATGTCGCCGCTTTTGAGCCATTCCTCAAACGTGGCGCGCGGCACGCCCACGCCGCCGGCCTCGTCGAGCCCGCCCAGCAGCTGCACGCGGGTGCCGGGCACGGCGGCCCGGATGATTTTAGCGGCTTCGAAGTACTCCACCACGCCCTTTTCGTAGAGCACCCGCGCCACCATCAGAAACACGAACGGGGTGTGGCGGGCAAACTGCGCGGCGGGCCGAAACTTGTCGACATCGACGCCGGAGCCGGGCAGCAGGCCGGTGATTTCCTTGCGCACCAGGCCGTGGTCGAGGAAGAGCTGCCGGTCGTCGTCGTTCTGAAAAAAGACCTTATGCGGAAACCGAAACGCGAAGCGGTACAGCCCCAGCGCCACCTTGCTCACGAAGTTTTTGATGATGAACACCGTGCCCAGGCCACTCACGTTGTTGATGCTGGGGATGCCCGCCAGCCGGGCCGCGATGCTGCCGTAAATGTTGGGCTTGATGGTGTAGTGCAGCACCACGTCGGGCCGCTCGCGCCGGTAAATCTGGTAGAAGCGGCGCGTGAGGGCGGCGTCTTTCAGCGGGTTGGTGCCCTTGTTTTCCATCAGGATGGGCACAAAGCGGCAGCCCAGCTCGGTTTCGAGGCGCCGCGAATAATCGTCGGGCGGGGCAATGGCGATGACCTCGTGGCCGGCGGCCTGCAAGGCCCGCACGAGGCTGGCGCGGAAATTCCAGATATTCCAGCTGGTGTTGATGACGAGGGCGACGCGCAAGATGGTGAGGTGGTGAGGTGGTGAGGTGGGGCAAAGGTCGGGGTTAGGGACCTTTTCCGAGTCATTCAGTCACTCCGCCACTCAGTCACTCGATGAAATCACTCCGTCACTCCGCCACTCAGTCACTCTTTTGCCGGTACTTTGTGGTCTGATTTTGTGTTACCCTTGCCATGACTCTTCGAATCGCCTTCTTTTCGCTCCTGTTGCCGTTTTTGCCGCTGCCGGGCTGGGCCGGGCCGCCACTTTTGCCGGGCCAGGCTATTTTTCAAAAAAACTGCGTGCGTTGCCACGGCGCCAACGGCAAGCGCGGCCTCAACGGCGCCCACGACCTCACCCAAAGCAACCTCAACGCTTTCGGCCGCACCTACCTGGTCACAAACGGCATGGGCAAAATGCCGGCGTTCGGCAAAATGCTCACGCCGGCTCAGGTGCAGCAGGTGGTGGCCTATTCGCTCACCCTGAAATAAGGCCTACCGCCGAATTACCGTTTTTTACGCGCTGACTGCCAGCCGGCTCCGCAAGGGGCCGGCTATTTTTTTGCGCCCACGCAACCGTTGCCCGCAACCGGCAATCTTATCAATTGAATATAAAATTAATCTGCTTTATTCGCGTTTATCTGCAACGGCATTTTGAATTTTCAATCACCTTTTTTCTCACCTGCTTTTTTCACCATGCAAAAAAACTCCTCTTTTCGGGTCCTACTGTCGGCGGCCTTGCTGGGGCTGAGCACCGGGCCGGCCCTGGCCCAGACCACGGCCGCGCTGCCGGCCGGCGTCAGCCGCGTCACCTCCGTGGAAGGCATCACCGAATACCAGCTCAAAAACGGGCTGCGCGTGCTGCTCTTCCCCGACCAGTCGAAGGCCACGATGACGGTGAACATGACCTACCTGGTGGGCTCGCGGCACGAGGGCTACGGCGAGTCGGGCATGGCCCACTTGCTTGAGCACATGGTATTTAAAGGCTCGACGAAGCACACCAACATTCCGCAGGAGCTGACCGAGCACGGCGCTTCGCCCAACGGCTCGACCTGGTACGACCGCACGAACTACTTCGAAACGTTTTCGGCCACGGACGCGAACCTGAAGTGGGCCCTCGACCTCGAATCGGACCGCATGGTGAACTCCTTCATCGCCCGCAAAGACCTCGACACCGAGTTCAGCGTGGTGCGCAACGAGTTCGAAAGCGGCGAAAACTCGCCCCAGAACGTGCTGATGGAGCGCGTGCTGAGCACGGCCTACCTGTGGCACAACTACGGCAAGTCGACCATCGGCTCGAAGGAAGACATTGAGCGCGTGCCGATTGACAACCTCAAGGCCTTTTACCAGAAATACTACCAGCCCGATAACGTGGTGCTGCTCGTGGCCGGCAAGTTCGACGAAGGCAAAACGCTTGGCCTGGTGAACCAGTATTTCGGGCCCATTCCGCGGCCGGCGCGCACCCTGCAAGCCACCTACACCACCGAGCCCGTGCAGGACGGCGAGCGCCAGGTGACCCTGCGCCGCACCGGCGACACCCAGGGCGTGGGCGTGGCCTACCACACGCCGGCCGGCGCCCACCCCGACTACGCCGCCGTCGACGTGCTGGTCGACGTGCTCACCAACCAGCCCTCGGGCCGCCTCTATAAAGCCCTGATTGAGAGCAAGCGCGCCGCCAGCCAGTGGGGCTTCGCGCCGACGCTGCACGACGCCGGCTTTGCCTATTTCTACGCCGAAGTGCGCCAGGGCCGCTCCCTCGACTCGGCCCGCACCGTGATGCTGGCCACGCTCGACGCCGTGGCCCGGCAGGCCCCCACGGCCGAAGAAGTGGAGCGCGCCAAAACCAAGCGCTTGAAAGACATCGAGTTATTATTCCAAAACAGCGAGCAGGTGGGGCTGGCCATGAGCGAGTTTGTGGCCAGCGGCGACTGGCGGCTGGTGTACCTCTACCGCGACAACCTGCGCAAGGTGACGCCCGCCGACGTGCAGCGCGTGGCGGCGGCCTACCTCAAGCCCAGCAACCGCACCATCGGCACGTTCGTGCCGGACAACAAGCCCGACCGCAGCCCCATCCCGCCTACCCCCGACGTAGCGGCGCTCGTGAACGGCTATAAGGGTGAGGCCGCCATCGCGGCCGGCGAAGCCTTCGACGCCACGCCCGCCAACATCGACGCCCGCACCAAGCGCAGCCAGGAAGGCGGCGTGAAGCTGGCCCTGCTGGCCAAGCAAACCCGCGGCAACTCGGTGACCCTCGACATGAAGCTGCGCTACGGCGACGAAGCCAGCCTCACCAACAAGCCCGCCCTGGCCAGCCTCACGGCCGCCATGCTGGAGCGCGGCACCAAAACCCGCTCCTACTCGCAAATCCGCGACGCTTTTGACAAGGCCAAGGCCCAGGTGCGCATCTACGGCGGGGGCCAGAGCACCAATATATCGGTGCAAACGGCCAGGGAAAACCTGCCCGCCGTGCTGGCCGTGGTGCTCGACTGCCTGCGCAACCCCACTTTTCCGGCCGCCGAGTTCGACAAGCTCAAGCAGGAGCGCCTCGCCGGCCTCGAAGCCCAGAAGCAGGACCCGCAGGGCCTCGCCTTCAACCTGGCCTCGCGCCTGAGCGAGCCCTACCCCAAAGGCCACCCGTTTGAAACGCTGACGTTTGACGACGAAATCAGCGCCATCAAAGCCCTCAAGGTGGAAGACGTGCGGGCGTTCTACAAAACTTTTTACGGCGGCCAGGCCGCCACGCTGGCCGTGGTGGGCACGTTCGATGAGCCCAGCCTGCGCAAGGCGGTGAAAACCCAGCTGGCCGGCTGGAAATCGGGCAAAGCGTACGCGCGCATCCCGCGCCGCCGCTTCGAGAACACCGCCACGGCCAAAGCCCAGGCCATCCAGACCGACGACAAGGCCAACGCCATGTTTGTGGCGGGCCTCAACTACCCGCTGCGCGACGACTCGCCCGATTACGCGGCCGTGTACATGGCCAACTACATCCTGGGCGGCGGCTTTTTGAACTCCCGGCTGGCCACCCGCATCCGCCAGAAAGAAGGCGTGAGCTACGGCGTGGGCTCGTTCGTGTACGCCGACGACAACGACGAAATCGGCGATTTCATGTCCTACGCCATCTACAACCCCGAAAATTCGGGCCGCCTGGAGCAGGCCTACCGCGAGGAGCTGGAGCGCCTGAGCAAAGACGGCGTGACGGCCGACGAGCTGAAAGCCGCCAAATCGGCCGCCCTGCAAAGCTTCCAGGTCGACCGCAGCCAGGACGACCAGCTGGCCCGCAAATGGGCCCAGTACCTCACCAAAGCCGAGGGCCGCACCTTCACCTACGACGCCGAGCTGGAGCGCCGCATTGCCGCCCTCACGCCCGAGCAGGTAAGCGCCGCCGCCCGCAAATACCTCGACTATTCCAAGCTGACCATCGTGAAAGCCGGCGACTTCGCCAAAGCCGCCGCGTCGGTGCCGGTGAAGTAAGGGGGCTGGGTTAGCAGACGAAAGAACGTCATGGAACGTCATGCTGAGCTTGTCGAAGCATCTCTACCGCGCAAGTAATCCAATCAATGAGGAGTACTTGCGCGGTAGAGATGCTTCGACAAGCTCAGCATGACGTTCTTTTTTTGCTTGCGACCCAACGTTCTTTTTTGTCTTTGGGCTGACGGTCTTTTTTACCTCTGCCCCAACGTTCCTTTTTCCCAGAGCCACGTTTACCTAATCCGTACCTTTATTCCGCATTACCGCTTACCCGAATTAACATGGCCAATAAATCTTCTGGTGGCCGCAAGCCCGCTGCCAGCACCCGGCATTTCACCACCGACAACGCCAAAGCCGGCTACGTAGCCACCAAAACCGGCGGTGCCTACGCCACCGCCCGCGAGCAGGAAACCGCCGTGCTCGTGAGCGTGCCCCCGCGCCGCCAGAGCGAGCACCAGACCACCGAATACCTTGACGAGCTGGCTTTTCTGATTGAAACGGCCGGCGCCACGGCCACCCAGCGCTTCGTGCAGCGCCTCGAAAAACCCGACATTCGCACCTACGTGGGCGAAGGCAAGCTGGCCGAAATCAAGGCCTGGGTGCAGCACGAAAACACCAGCATGGTGGTGTTCGACGACGACCTTTCGCCCTCGCAGCTGCGCAACCTCGAAGCCGAGCTGCTGGTGAAAATCGTGGACCGCTCGCTGCTGATTCTGGATATTTTCGCCCTGCGGGCCAAGTCGGCCACCTCGCGCACGCAAGTCGAGCTGGCGCAGTACCAGTACCTGCTGCCCCGCCTCACCGGCCTGTGGACTCACCTCGACAAGCAGCGCGGCGGCGTGGGCATGAAGGGCCCCGGCGAAACCGAGATTGAAACCGACCGCCGCATCGTGCGCGACCGGATTGCGTTCCTCAAAGACAAGCTCGAAGACCTCGACAAGCAGAGCGTGACCCGGCGCAAGGCCCGCGACGGCACCGTGCGCGTGTCGCTCGTCGGCTACACCAACGTGGGCAAAAGCACGCTGATGAACGCGCTGGGCAAGGCCGACGTGTTTGCCGAAAACAAACTTTTTGCCACCGTAGACGCCACCACGCGCAAAGTGGTGGTCGGCCAAACCCCCTTTTTGCTGTCCGATACGGTTGGGTTTATCCGCAAGCTGCCCACCCGGCTCATCGAAAGTTTCAAGAGCACGCTCGATGAAATCCGCGAAGCCGACCTGCTGCTGCACGTCGTCGACATTTCGCACCCCAATTTCGAAGAGCAGATTCAGGTGGTGAACGACACGCTGAACGAAATCGGCGCGGCCGACAAGCCGGTACTGCTGGTGTTCAACAAAATCGACCAGTACAAGCAGGACGACGCGGAAATGGACCCTTTCGGCGAAGTGCTCGACGCCGAAGACGACGGCACCGCCGCCCGCCCGCCGCTGGCCCAGCTGCAAGCCACCTACATGGCCAAACTGCACGACCCGGTGGTGTTCATCTCGGCCCAAAACCGCACCAACCTCGAAGAGCTGCGCGAGCTGCTCGGCAAGCGCGTGGCCGCCCTGCACCAGCAGCGCTACCCGTATCAGAACGCCTCCGGCTTAATGGAGAATGAGGAATGAAGAATGAGGAATTTGTCATTGCGAGGAGGCACGACGAAGCAATCCGTCCTGTTCTCAGCGACTTGCCTTCTAATGTGAAAAGCCCCGGCGCTGGTCAGCGTCGGGGCTTTTTCCGGTCTGTGAAAAGGCGTGTCACACTTTAGGGCTGGTCGCTGTGACCAGGACGGATTAGCTGCGCTGACCTTCGGGTGCCACGGCCTCCGGCCTCGCAATGACAAATTCTTCATTCTTCATTAAGCCGGAGGCGTTCATATCCCCAGGCTGTACACGGCTTTCAGGTAGAAGAAGGCGCCGTTGAAGCCCATCTGCACGGGGGCGTAGGGGTACACGTCGCGGTTGGTGGGGAAGGGCGAGGCGTACCCGAAGCGGTTTTGGAAGTAGCGCTCAAAGTCGGCCCGGCTGGCGAAGCCGCCGGGGGCCACGCCGTTGGAGGCCGCCTCGTCGAGGGTGTTGGGCTTCACGTTCAGCAGGTTTTGTGCGCCCAGGGTCAGGCCCAGGGCCTTGAGGGGCTGGTAGCTGAGCATGAGGTCGGTGGTGACGCGGGGCTTGAAGACGAGCAAGTAGCCGCCAAAGTCGTACACGGTCGGGTCGGGGGCGGTGTCGTAGTAGCTCACCTTGCCGAAGTAGGTGTTGCGCACGCCGATGCCGAACTTGCCACGGGCGTAGTTGAGGCCGAGCAGGATTTTGCTGGCCGGGCTGCCGGTTTCGATGAGCGAGAGCTGGCGCGGGTCGATGTAGTTGGTGGTCGAGTTGTCGTCGTCCTGCAAGCTGCGGAAGTTGGCGGGCACGTTTTGGCGCAAGGTGCGGGTGCGGTTGAAGTTGGCCGCCGCGCTGGCCGTGAGCTGGCCACGGCCGAGGGCGTGGCGGTAGCTGGCCACCAGGTCGAGGCCCTGGGTACGGGTGTCGAGGTCATTGGTAAAGAACTGAGCCTGAGACACGCGGTTGTTGGCCAGCGTCTGCGCAAAGTCGGTGCTGATGCCGAAGCCCGGCCGCAGCAGGCCCGAGAGCGTGATGCGGTTGTCGATGTCAATCCGGTACGCATCGGCCGTGAGCGAGAAGGCGGGCGTGGGCGTCAGGACGAGGCCGGCGCTGTAGCTGCGCGATTTTTCGGGCGTCAGCGTCGGCACCTGGGCTTTCTGCGTCAGCTCGTCCTGGTTGTTGAAAATGCCGGCGTACACCACGCCGTTCACGCCCGGCCGCTGCGTAATCTGGCGGTAGAGCACCTGTTGCAGCGACGGCGCCCGGAAACCGGTGTTGAAGGCGCCGCGCACGGCCAGAAAATCCGTCACCCGCACGCGGGTGGTGGCCTTGTAGATGAAGGCCGAGCCGAAGGTGGAGTAGTTTTCAAAGCGCAGCGCGCCGCTCACCGACCAGCGCTTGGTCACGTCGGCGTCGACGTCGAGAAAAGCGCCCACGTTGGTGCGGCTGCCCACCACCGCCGAGGCCTCGCCGAAGCCGCTGAACCCTTGCGCGCCCTGCTGGGCGTTCGAGTTGTTGTCGTACTCGGCCTCGGCCCGCTCGTCGCCGCGCAGAATTTCGTAGCGGTCGGCCCGAAATTCACCCCCAAAAGCCACGTTGGTACCGGCCAGCACTTTGTCGAAAAACCGGTTGGCGGTGGCGTTGGTCACGTTTTGCAAAAACTGAAAGCCGCCGGCGTTGGCAAACACCGTGGGCGAAGCCGCGCCCAGCGAGGCATTCACCGTGTTGGCCAGGTCGTAGTTCATGCGGTTGTAGCCGGTGGTGTTGCTCAGGTCCAGGGTCCAGTGGTTGGGGCCGCTGCGGCCGAGCACCACGCCCACCGTGCCCGCGCCGTCGTGAATGCGGGTGTTGACCTGCGGCTGGTAGCCGTAGGGAAACAGCTCGCTCACGACCTCGTTGGGCTGCAAGGCGGGCAGCACCCACGGCGTCGAGGCCTGCCCCCGGCGGAAATTATACCCCCCAAACCCGTAAACCGCCACCCAGTCCGAAACCTCGACGCGGGCATTGAACAGGCCGCGCACGTTGCGCACGCGGGCATCGCCGTTGCGCTGCACGAAGTCGTCGTAGGTTTTGCCGGCGGCGGCCAGCGCGGCCTGCTCGGCGGCGGGGTCGTGGGCCACAAATACCGGGCTCACCAGCGGGTCGCGGGCGTAGCCGCGGGTGGTGCGGTTGCGGTAGTCGGCGTCGGCCGTCAGGTTCAAAAAGCCCTTTTGGCCCAGGCGGAAGCCTTTGTTCACGCCGAGCAGGGTGGCCAGGCCGTCGCCTTCGGAGGTGACGCCCGAGTTGAGCAGCACGCTGCCGCCGTGGTTGTCGCTTTTCAGGTTGATGTTCATCACGCCGGCGATGGCGTCGGAGCCGTACTGGGCGGCGGCGCCGTCGCGCAGCACTTCCACCCGCTCCACGCCCAGGCTGGGCAGGGTGTTCAGGTCGGTGCCCACGCTGCCCACGCCGCGGTTGCCCAGCAGGTTCACCAGGGCCGTGGTGTGGCGGCGCTTGCCGTTCACGAGCACCAGCATCTGGTCGGTGCCCAGGCCGCGCAGGTTGGCCAGGTCCACGTGGTCGGAGCCGCCGGCGCCGGTCTGGCGCGTCGAGTTAAAGGCCGACACCGTGTATTGGAGCAGCTGTGCGAGGTCGGTCTGGGGCACGGTGCGCACCAGCTCGCTCACGTCCACCACGTCGACCGGCACGGCCGATTCGAGGGCGGTTCGGTCGTCGCGGCGGGTACCTACGGCCACGGTTTCGGGGTTCAGCGCCACGGTGAGTACGGTGGCCTGGCCCGCTTTCAAAAACACGTTGGTAATGGTTTGCACCCGAAAACCGGGCTGCCGCACCTGCACGATGTAGGGCCCGCCGGGCAGCAGGCGCTCAAGCAAAAACGTGCCCGACTGGTTGGCCAAGGCCATGCGCCGGACGCCGGTGGCGAGCGAAATAACGGCAACCTCGGTGTTGGGCTGCACCACGCCCTGGGCCGACGACACTTGCCCGGCCAGGCTGGCCGCATTGGCGTCCGAGGCCAGGACCGGAGTTGCGGCCGCGGGAGCCTGCGCCCGCGCAGCAGGCAGCCCCAGGGCCGCGCTCAACAAAAGACCGGGAAGAAAGTAGCGAAAGGTAAAATTATCCATGTAAAAAGGTGTGATGAGAAAAATTAATTAAAAAGTTTGGGGTTGGTCCCGACGCAAAAAGCATCTTCGGCAGCAGCAGAAAACGAATGGTTGACGGAGCCGCGGTTGGGGGCGAGCAGCATTGCAAACAGCTAGATTTCAGACTTATAGTTTCTGGTTAAAATATTATTTTGCTGTTATTTCAACGCATTGTCCAATAATTCGATTTTGAGTATTAAAATGGGAAAATCAACTATTTTTCTTCCAATCGCTGGAATTATAGGCTAAACCTTTTCTCTTTGTTAAAGTTATCCGGCAACAAAGTTAAACAAACCATAACCCATCATTCCCATACCCCATGAAAAAATCCTACATTCTCCTTTTAGCGTCAGCATTCAGCCTGCTCACCGCGTGCAGCAAAAAGGAAACAGTAACACCTGCGTCTACCACAACTGCCCTGGCGGCTACCATCAACAGCGCTCAGCAAGTGCCGGCCAACAGCTCGACGGCAACCGGCAATTTCACGGGAACTTATGATAGCTCCAACCGGCAGCTAAGCTATACCGTTACATTTCAGGGCATTATGCCTTCCAACGCTCATATTCATACCGGCGCGCCGGGCACCAGCGGCTCGGTGGCTATTCCCTTTGCGTCGTTGACTTCGCCCATTATCGGCACGGCCACGCTCACCGCCGACCAGGCCAACAGCCTGCTCAACAACGGCATGTATGTTAACATGCACTCGACGGCCTTTCCAAACGGCGAGATTCGCGGCGACATTCACAAGCAATAGCGAAGCGGCGGCGGGCCAGTCGCGGGCCGCTCCACCAACTACCCGACCCCAAAAAGGCCCGCTATGCTGATAGCGGGCCTTTTTGGGGTTGTCTGTCGTGCTCATCCGGCGTCCCGCAGGAAGCATCTTATCACGTTCGCATGAATCGTGGCGGCGTGATGAGATGCTTCGCAAGCTCAGCCTGACAGACCGTTTGGATAGCTTCCCAGCCTTTCCACCCTTCAAATTGAGGGCCTATTTCCGTTGCTGCCGCCGCTTCAGGCCCTTCAGCCAGGCGTAGGTGGCTTCCTGGGCGCGCAAGGGCTTTTCGCCGGCGGCCGGCGGAATGAAGGCGTTTTCAAAGTCGCGGGCCTTCACGTTGTCGTGGCGCTGGAAATCGAGCAAATGGCGCACTTCGGCCCGCAGGCCGTCGTCGAGAATGGGGAAGGCGACTTCCACGCGCCGGTCGAGGTTGCGCGTCATCCAATCGGCCGACGAGACGTACATTTTTTCTTCGCCGCCGTGGCCGAACACGTACACCCGGCTGTGCTCGAGGTAGCGGTCGACGAGGCCGCGCTGGCGGATGTTTTCGCTGAAGCCCGGCTGGCCCGGCACCAGACGGCCAATGCCCCGCACGATGAGCTCGACGCGGACGCCGGCCTGGCTGGCTTCGTAGAGCTTGGCAATCAGGCCGTCGTCTTCCACGGCGTTCACCTTGAGGATGATGTAGGCGTCCTTGCCCTTTTTGGCTTGCTTGATTTCGTAGTCAACCAAGGCGTTGAGGCCGGAGCGCAGGCCGAAGGGCGCGACCAGCAGCTGCGCCACCGGCGGCGCGGTGGTTTGGTCGAGCAGGTAGCCGAACACGGCGGCGGCTTCCCGCGTCAGGCGCTCGTCGGCCGTGAACAGGCCGTGGTCGGTGTAGAGCGCGGCGGTGCTTTCGTTGAAGTTGCCGGTGCTGAAATAGGCATATCGGCGCGTGGTTTCGTCGGCCTCGCGGCGGGCGATGAGCAGCACCTTGCTGTGCACCTTCAGCTCGGGCGGGGTGAAGACGACGTGCGCCCCGGCGCGCTTCAGCTTATCGGCCCAAAACAGGTTCGATTCTTCGTCAAACCGCGCTTTCAGCTCCATCACCACGGTGACTTGCTTGCCGCGCTTGGCCGCTTTTAGCAGGGCTTTTACCACGGCGCTTTTGCTGGCCACGCGGTAGAGCGTGATGCTGATGGCCGACACGCGCGGGTCGGTGGCGGCTTCGCGCAGCAGGCGCGTCACGTGGTCGAACGACTGGTAGGGCAGGTGCAGCAGGTGGTCGCGCTGCCCGATGGCGGCCAGCAGGCTGCCCGTGCGCGGCAGCGTGGGGTGCGGCAGCGCCGGCCGGGCCGGGTAGCAGAAGCTGGCGTCGTCGAAGCCGGGGAAGCCGAAAAAATCGCGGAAGTTGTGGTAGCGGCTGCCTTCCACCAGCTCTTCGTCGGTGATGCCGGTTTTCTGCTTGACGGCCCGCAAGGCCTCTGCGGGCATCGCGGGGTCGAAGAGCAGGCGGGCCGGAAAACCGGTGGCCCGCTTGGCCAGGCTGCTGCGGATTTTCTCCATCAAATCGCCCGATACTTCTTCCTCAATGTCCAGTTCGGCATCGCGCGAGAGCTTGATGGCGTTGACTTCCACCTGCCGATAGGCCGGAAAAAGGCCGGCCGCGCCCACCCGAATTACGTCGTCGAGAAACAGCACGTAGCGCTCGTCGCCCTCGTCGGGCAGGCGCACGAAGCGGCCGCCGTGGCGCTTGGTGGGCAGCTCCATTATCAGCACGCGCTCGGCCTCGACGCCCGGTTTGGGGGCGTGGGGCTGGCGGAGGAAGAACGTGAGGTACACGGTCTGGTCCTTCAAAAACAGGTGGTGCAGGGTGTCGTCGAGCGCCACGGGCGAGAGCAAATCCTGCACCTTGTCGCGGAAGTAGCGGGCCGTCCAGTCGCGCTGCGGGTCGGTGAGCTCGGCCTCGCCCAGCAGGTGAATGTGGTGGCGGTTGAGCTCGGGCAACAGCTGCTCCCGGAACGTGGCCCCAAACTCCTCCTGCTGCCGCGCCACCTCGGCCAGCACCTCGCGCAGCTGCCGCCGGGGGCTTTCGCCGAGCCGGGCGCGGGTTTTCTTCTTCAGCTTCGCCAGCCGCCGCAGCGTGGCCACCCGCACCTTGAAAAACTCGTCGAGGTTGCTGC
>CAXTCS010000042.1:0-22843 GCA_964242365.1 uncultured Hymenobacter sp.
GTGGGGTCGCCGGTGCCCTGAAAAAACAGCGTATCGCCGCGGCTGAAGTAGCGCAGGCTGGGCAGCGAGTCGCCGAGCAGGTGCAGGCCGGCGTAGAAGCTGAACAGCTTCATGGTGCTGGCAGGGGTGAAATACTTGGTTTCCTGGTAGCCAAACAGGTCTTCGCCGGTGGCGGCGTCGGCCAGGCTCAGGCCCACCTGGTGCTGGCGCAGGATTGGCGAGGCTGCCAGCAGCGAATCGAGCCAGGGCAGGCGCTGGGCGGCGGGCGGCGTAGTAGCGGGCAGTTTTTCCGGAGCCTGGGCGCATGCCGACAGTTGGGTGGTGCCCAAAGTCACGAAGAGCAGAAGATAGAGTAAACGTGGCATCGGCCGCAACTTACGCAGCATTCGGGGCGGGGGTGGCTTTTTGGGTGCCGAGAATAGGAGCGAATATCTGGTAGCTTATTTTTTGAGTCTGGAAAAATAAGCTACCAGATACAGAGAGGGCATTTAGTATCTGCTCTCCCCTTCGCGCTGATAAACGTACTGGCCCGCGGTGTGCCGCATGACGCTCCACCGGCGTTGTGGGCAACCGCTATTTGCAAATACAAAAGGACTCGTCTACCCGTACTTCGCTTTGCTATGGATTATTTCCTCACGAATTGCCGGGTTTATACGGGAGCAGAAACTTTAAACGACCACGATGTTCTGATTCAAGGCCAACGCATTGCGGCAGTTGTTCCCCGTGCGCGGCGCCGGCCGCAGGTGCGGCAAATCGACGGCCAGGGGTTAATGTTATGTCCCGGTTTCATTGACTTACAGCTATATGGAGGCGGCGGCAGCGCCTTTGGCGTTGCCCCTTTGATGGCCAGTTTGCAGCAATTGCGCCGCCATACCCTGCGCCACGGCACCACCAGCTTTCTGCCTACCGTGCCCACCAATGCCCCCGGCGTGGTAGACCAGGCCATCGCGGAAGTTCAGCGCGCACTGCCAACCATGCCGGGGCTGTTGGGCCTGCATTTGGAAGGGCCTTATATAAGCGTTAACAAGCGAGGAGTTCATTCCGCCGAATTTATCGAGCTGCCCGAGCCGCCACGCCTAGCGGACTTGCTGAAACGGGGCCAAGGGGTGCTCCGCATGCTTACCGTAGCGCCCGAAGTAGTTGGCGCTGCTGAATTGGCCATCCTGCGAGCCGCCGGGGTGGTGCTGTCGGCGGGGCATTCCAATGCGAGCTATGAGCAGGGGATGCAAGCGTTTGCTCACGGCTTTACCGCCGCCACGCATTTGTTCAACGCCATGTCGCCCCTGACCAGCCGCGCGCCGGGGCTGGTCGGGGCCGTTTTTGACGACCAAGCGGTGCGGGCCAGCATCGTGGTTGATGGCCGCCACTGCGCCTACGCCAGCGTGCGCATCAGTCAGCGGCTGCTGGGGGAGCGGCTTTTTCTCATCAGCGACGCCACGGACGCGACGACGGAGGGCCCGTACTATTTTCATCCGCAGGAAGATTATTTTGTGGATGCCGCCGGCACGCTGGCCGGCTCGGGGCTGACGCTGCTGCGCGCCGTGCGCAACTGCGTGCGGCACGTAGGGCTGCCGCTGGCGGAGAGCCTGCGCATGGCCTCGCTTTATCCGGCCCGGGTCCTGGGCCTGCACCAGCAGCTGGGCCGCATTGCGCCGGGCTACTTTGCCGATTTGTGTTTGTTTGACGATGAGTTTACGGCGCAAGCCACGGTGTTGCGCGGGCAACTGCACTGGCATGCGACGGCCGAAGCGTAGCATCCTTCACCACCGCTAGCCAGTTACTCCGATTTTATTTTATCCGCACCCAACAAGCACCGTAACGCCGCCAATACGCAGCACAATAGCCGAAAAAACCAGCGGCTTGCAGTGCCTGGGCAGCGGGTGAAACCGGGGGTTGGCCGGGCTTCTTCATCGGCCCCAACTTTGGGTGCCGTACTTTTGACCCCCGTCATGCCCGAACGCTCAACCCCCACCCCCACCGCGTCGGCTGCGAAATTTATTTTCGTTACCGGCGGCGTCACTTCTTCACTCGGCAAAGGAATTGTTTCCGCCTCGCTGGCCAAGCTTTTGCAGGCCCGCGGGTTCCGAGTCACCATCCAGAAGTTCGACCCCTACATCAACATCGACCCCGGTACGCTCAACCCGTACGAGCACGGCGAGTGCTACGTGACCGACGACGGGGCCGAAACCGACCTCGACCTCGGCCACTACGAGCGGTTTTTGAACACGCCGACCTCGCAGGCCAACAACGTGACCACCGGCCGCATCTACGACACCGTGATTCGGCGCGAGCGCGAAGGCGCTTTCCTCGGCAAAACGGTGCAGGTGGTGCCCCACATCACCGACGAAATCAAGCGGCGGATGCTGCTGCTGGGCCAGAATGGCCAGTTTGATGTGGTGATTACCGAAATTGGCGGCTGCATCGGCGACATCGAAAGCCTGCCTTTTGTGGAGGCCGTGCGCCAGCTGCGCTGGGAGCTGGCCGATTCGGATTCGCTGGTCATTCACCTCACCCTGCTGCCGTACCTGAAAGCGGCCGGCGAACTCAAAACCAAACCGACGCAACATTCTGTTCGGGACCTGCGCGAGGCCGGCCTCCAGCCCGATATTTTGGTGTGCCGCTCCGAGCACCCGATTCCGGCCGAGATGCGCCGCAAAATCGCGCTGTTCTGCAACGTGAAAATCAATTCGGTTATCGAGTCGCTCGACGCCGACAGCATTTACTCGGTGCCGCTGCTCATGCGCAAAGAGGGCCTCGATGAGCGCGTTATCAAGCGCCTGAAACTGACGGGGGGCGCACCACAGCCCGATTTGGAGGCCTGGAAAGATTTTCTCGGCAAGCTCAAAAACCCGACCGAGGAAGTGACCATTGCCCTGGTGGGCAAGTACGTGGAGCTGCCCGATGCCTACAAATCCATCAACGAAGCCTTTGTGCACGCCGGGGCCCAAAACGAGTGCAAAGTGACGGTGCGCAGCGTGCAGTCCGACAACATCACGCCCGAAAACGTGGCCGCCCTGCTCCACGGCTGCGACGGCGTGCTGGTGGCGCCCGGCTTCGGCGAGCGCGGGTTTGAAGGCAAGATTGCCGCCGTGCGCTACGTGCGGGAAAACAACATTCCGTTTTTCGGCATCTGCCTGGGCATGCAGGTAGCGGTGGTGGAATACGCCCGCAACGTGCTGGGCCTGCTCGACGCCAACTCGACCGAGATGGACTCGCTCACGCCCAACCCCGTGGTGGCCATGATGGAGGAGCAGAAAAACGTGACCCTAAAAGGCGGCACCATGCGCCTGGGGGCCTACGCCTGCGACCTGCGCCGCAACTCGCGCGCCGCCAAGGCTTACGGCCGCAACCACATCAGCGAGCGCCACCGCCACCGCTACGAGTTCAACAACGAGTATTTGGCGCGGTTCGAGGCCGCCGGCCTGCAAGCCACCGGCACCAACCCCGAAACCGGCCTCGTGGAGGTAGTCGAGCTGCCGACCCATCCGTGGTTCGTGGCCGGCCAGTTTCACCCCGAGCTGAAAAGCACGGTGGAGAACCCGCACCCGCTGTTCACGCGGTTCGTGCGGGCGGCCATTCAGCACCGCAAGGGGTAGGACGCTGCGCTTAATGAAGAATGAGGAATGAGGAATGAAAGAACGTCATGCTGAGCTTGTTGGAGCATCTTGCGTGGGTAGTAGCTCAACCGAAAGGTTTACTGCTGCACGCGAGATGTCTCGGCTGCGCTCGACATGACGTTCTTTCATTCCTCATTCTTCATTCCTCATTAAGCGCAGCGTTACCTTTGCCCTTTCGCAACCCAAATTCGTAATGGATAAAAATCAAGCAACCGGCCTTTTCCTGATTTCGGCCTTGCTCCTCGTGTACCTGTTCTTCTTTAGCCCGAAGAAGACGGATGAAAAAGCCGCCGGCAAAACCCCGGCCGCCACCACCGCAGCCGCCAAAGCCACGGCTGCTGCCGTGCCGCCCGCCTCGGTGGTCGCCCTCGCGCCGGAAGCGGCCCTTGACAGCACGGCCGGCGCGGCCAAGGACGTGAGCCTGACCAACGACAACCTCAACGTTACTTTTTCGACCCGCGGCGGCCGCATCACGGCCGTGCGCCTGCGCAAGTACAAGACGTTCTTCGGCCAACCGATGGACTTGTTTGACGCCAAAAGCGCCCGCATGGACACGCGCTTCCGCACGGTGGAAGGCAAAACCGTCAGGTTTTCGGACCTGATTTTTCAGGCGGCGGCTACGCAGGCGGCGGGCGCGTCGGTGCTCACCTTCACGGCCCCGGTGGCCGGTGGCAGCATTGTGCAGACTTATACCCTGCCCGCCAACAGCTTCGAGCTGAAGTACGACCTGCGCCTGAACGGCCTGGAGCGCGCCGTGGCCCAGGAGCCGCTCACCTTCACCTTCGTGGACCAGGTGCGCCAGACCGAGCAGGACCTCAAGCAAAACCGCAACCACACCACCATCAACCACTACCTGGCCGCCGGCGACCAGGGCGCCCTGGCCGAAGCCAGCGAGAAGCCCGAGGAGTTTAAAGCCGCCGGGCCGGTGAAATGGGCCGCGCACAAGCACGACTTTTTCGTGGCCGGCCTCATTGCCGACCAGCAGCCTTTTTCGGGCGGCGCCTTCAACTCAGAGGTGAATTTGGCTGATTCGAGCAGCATCAAAACGCTGAGCACCACGCTCGCCCTGCCCGTGACCGAGGTGGAGCAGGGCCGCGGCCAGTACCGCTTCTTTTTTGGCCCGAACTCCTTCAACCTGCTCAAGAGCGTGGCCCCGGAATTTGACCGCAACGTGTACCTGGGCTGGGGCCTGTTTCGCTGGGTGAACCGCTTCGTGGTGCTGCCGGTGTTTCACTTCCTGGAGCAGTACATCAGTTCCTACGGCCTGATTATCGCGCTTTTGGTGTTGCTAATCAAGCTGGTAACCTGGCCGCTCACCTACAAAACCTACGAGAGCCAGGCCCGCATGAAGGTGCTGAAGCCGGAAATTGACGAGCTGAAAGCCAAGCACGGCGACGACGCGACCAAGGTGCAGCAGGAGACGATGAAGCTCTACTCGGCCTTCGGCGTGAGCCCGCTGAGCGGCTGCGTGCCCACGCTGCTCACGCTGCCGATTCTGTTTGCGATGTTCCAGTTTTTCCCGAACGCTATTGAGCTGCGCCAGCAGAGTTTTCTGTGGGCCAAGGACTTGAGCAGCTACGACGTGTTTGTGAAGCTGCCCTTCTTCGTGAAATGGTACGGCGACCACATCTCGATGTTCACGCTGATGATGACGGCCTCTACCCTGCTCATGACCTGGCAGAGCAACCAGACCAACACGGCCATGCAGGGCCCGATGAAGACGTACAGCTACCTGATGCCCATCATTTTCCTGTTCGTGCTGAACAGCTTCGCGGCCGGCCTCACCTGGTATTATTTTGTGTCGAACGTCATCACCTTCGCGCAGCAGGCCATCACCAAGTCATTCGTCGACGACACCAAAATCCGCGCCCAGCTCGACGCCAACAAAATCAAAAACAAGGACAAAAAGCCCGGTGGCTTGCAAGGCCGCATCGCGGAAGCCATGAAGGCGGCGCAGGAGCGCGACGCGCAGACCAAACGCAAGTCGTAAGTTGGAACGATAACCAACAGCCCGTCATGTCGAGCGGAGCCGAAGCGTTTCGCGTGGGGCAGTAACTCAATCGATTGGTTTACTTGAGCACGCGAGATGTCTCGGCTCCGCTCGACATGACGTTTTTTTAGCTTCAGCACGACGGTCGTTTAAACACCGTCCGAAACCGGCAGAATGAAACCCCAGGCACGGTTTTCGTTTTGCCGGTTTTTTATTCGCTGCTTTCACGGCTCAATTTTCACTATTCTAACACTATGCGCTACTTCCTGCTGCTGTTGCTGCTTGCGTTTTTCGGCTTCTCGCTGCCCACCCGTGCCCAACAGGCTACGCCTCAGAAAGTAAAGGTCAAGACTAAGAAAATCAGCAAGAAAGCCGCTGCTGCCCAGGCCCGCGCCAAGGCCCGGAACGAAGCCGGGCCCATACTTACCTTCGAGCGGACGCCTTGTTATGGCATTTGCCCGGCTTACTCCATGCAGGTGTTTGCCGATGGCCGCGTGGTCTACAACGGCCGCCGCGCCGTGCCCCTGCTGGGCGAAAAGGAGTTGAAGCTGCCCGCCGCTGCCGTGGCCGAAATGTTGCGCACGGCCCAGGAAGCCCATTTTGACCAGTTTCAGGACCGGTACGCGCGGGGCACCACCGACTTGCCCAGCGCCGTGGTGGGTGTGCGCCAGCCCAACGGCCACCTCAAAACCGTGGCGGTGGAAGATGGCGCGCCGGAGAACGTGCAAGCGCTGTTCACTAACTTTGGGCGGCAGTTCGACGCGCTGGCCCAGCTGGGCGCCACCCCGGATAAATAAGCGCAAAAATGCTTGGGGTACTCGCCGCGCTTGCAACTGCCTTGAAGCGGTTTTTCCATCGCGTGGACTGGGATAGCGACGCCGCCTTTAGCGGCTTGTTGGGCCACGACCGGAAATAGGCCCTTGCCGGGCAGGCCTAACAACCGGCGCCACCGCGGTTACGCGACGTCAACTGGTGGGGAAACCGCTTTAGTGCGCGCCGGGCGGGGCGGTTTGGGGTTTGAACACGACCCGAAACGCTTTGAGGGCGGCGGGATGATAGATGGTTTGGTGCGTTTCGAGCGGCATGGCCTCGTAGTACCAGGTGAGGTTGTGCACGGATTTACTGCCCAGCGCGACGGCGAGGCGGCGGGTGGGCGCCTCGATGCCGGCGTTGCTGCTGGTGGCCAGGTACAGCACCTTGGGCGGGCCGGCCAGGGCTGGCAGCCGGGCGCTGGCTTGGTTGGCCAGCTGCTCGTTGTTCCACCACAGGCTGGGGTCGAAGGCCAGGTAAGTGGTGAATAAATCGGGTTCCAGCAGCAAGGTTTCGACAACGAATAGCCCGGCCAGCGACTCGCCAACGATGGCCGTTTCGGCCGTGGTGCGGTAGCGCTGCTTCACCGCCGGCATCAACTCAGTGCGGATGAATTGTCGAAACGCGGCCGAGCCGCCCACGCGAGGGGCGATTTTCTTGTCCTCCTCGCTGGTGGTCGGGCCGGTGAGGTCGCGCCGGCGCTCGGTGTTTTCGATGCCCACCAGGATGAAGGGGCGCATCGTGCCGTTGCCGACCAACACCTGCACCAGGCCCGCAACGTGCAGGAAATCTTCCTTCATGCCGCCATCGGGCATGTAAAGCACCGGCAGCTGCGCCGTTGTCGACTCGGAATAGCCCGTCGGCAAGTACACGTTGATGCGCCGGGTTTCGCCCAAGGCTTTGGATTGGAGGGTAAACGACTCGCCGATGACCAACGGCGCAGCGGACCCAACGGCCTGGCCTTGTGCCTCAAAAAGCAAAAAAAGCCCGGCGAAAAACGCGAGGAGTATGGTGCGAAAACGGAACATATTCGAAGTATAACGGGCCGGCCGTTTTTTGGATTCCTGGCTATTCCTTGTGCACCCGCTCGAGCAGCAGCTGGTTCATGGGGTTGGGCGTGAGGCCGCGCACGTTGTTTTGCGTGAGGCGCACCACTTCATCGTAATAAAGGCTGATGACGGGGCTTTCTTCCACGATTATCCGGTCCATGGCCTGATACAACGCCGTACGCCGGGCCACGTCTTGGGTGCGGCGGGCTTCGTCGTAGAGCTGGTCGTAGGGCGCGTTTTTGAAGTGGGTTTTGTCCGGGCCGGCGGGGCTGAAATTGGGGCTGTAAAACAGGGCCAGGTAGTTCTCAGCGTCGGGGTAGTCGCCGAGCCAGCTTTTGGCGAAGAAGGCCACGCGGCCGTTGTCGACCAGGTCTTGCTGGGCGGCCGATTGGTTGATGTCAATCTGGACCTGCACGCCCACGTCGGCCCATTGCTTCTGCAAATATTCGCCTATCTCCTTGCGTTCCAGCACGGTGCTGAGGCGCAGTTTCAGCGGGCGTTGCGGGCCGTAGCCGGCGGCGCGCAGCAGCTGGCGGGCCTTTTGCGGCTGGTAGGTGTAGCCGGGCACGGCGGTTTCGGAGAACGAGGGCAGCGCCTGGGGCACAAAACCCGAGGTGCCGGCGTGGCCCACGCGGTTGAGCAAGTAGGTCAGCATTTCGGGCTTGTTGAGGGCGTAATTGAGGGCCTGGCGCACGCGCTTGTCGCGCAAGGCCCGGCCCTGAAGGGCCTGCTCGCCGGTCAGGTTGGCCGAATCGAGTTGGAAACCGAGGTATTCGGTGTTCAGATAGGGCACTTTTTCCACCCGGAATTTTCCCTTGAAATCTTCCCGCATGGTGCCGTCCGGGTGCATAATCAGGTCGCGCGAGCCGGCGCGGATGCCCGAGAGAAAATCCAGCTTGCCCTGCATGAAGGTCAGGAACTCGGTTTTGCGGTCGGGCAGGAAGCTCACGGCTACGGCGTCGAGGTAGGGCAGCGGGCGGCCCTGGCGGTCGCGGCGCCAGTACGTGGGGTTGCGCTCGAAAAGCAGCACGTTGCCTTCGTCCCAGAGCTTGAACCGAAACGGCCCTGTGCCCACCGGGTGCTCGCGGAAATCCTTGCCATACTTTTCTACGGCCTCGTGTGGCACTACGTAAGCATAAGGCATCGTCAGAATGCCCAGAAACGGAATGAACGGCTCCTTCAAGTGAATGCGCAACGTCGAATCATTCGCGGCCACAAAAGCGGTGTCGCTGATGCTGCCATCGGGCTTCTCTAGCACCTTGCCCCGAAAAATCCAGCCGCCCGAGCTGGCCGTAGCCGGGTCAAGAATGCGCTTGAAGGAATAGACGAAGTCGGCCGCCGTGACTGCTCGGCCTGCTGGCCCGGCAGCAAATTCCGCCTGATGATTGATAATCCAATTTGACGGCGGGTCAATGAACGGCCCTTTATGCGAAAAAACGTCACTCCCGTGAAAGCGCACCCCCGGCCGCAACACGAATGTGTACGTGCGCCCATCCGGCGAAATGCTGTAGCGCCGGGCCAACGCCGGCACCGGCAGCAGGGTCGAATCTAACTCCATCAGCCCATTAAAGAGCTGCGATACGGCCCAGGAATTGGCCTGGTTGCGGGCAAAGGCGGGGTCGAGCGAGGTGAGGGCTTCGGGCTGATTGTAGCGGAACACGCGGCGCTCGTCGGCGGCCGGGCGGGTTGCGCCGTGGCAGCCGGCCAGCGCCAGCAGGGCTGCCGCGGGCGCCAGCGGCTTCGCCAGTAAGCTGGCCCAACGAGCCAAAAAAGGGGGCATGCGAACAGGGAAAGAATGTATCTTTGTGCAATGCTACGGCAGGAAAGTTTCTCGTTTCTTGTTTTTGGTTTCTTGTTTGGCGATATGGGCCTGGTGGGCCACAACCAAAAGCAACCGTGAACAAGCAACCAGAAACCAGCAACTAGAAACTAACTGAAATGGGAAAAATCATCGCGGTAGCCAATCAAAAAGGCGGGGTGGGCAAAACCACTACCTCCATCAACCTCGCGGCGTCCCTGGCCGCCCTGGACTACCGGACTTTGCTCGTCGATGCCGACCCCCAGGCCAACGCCACCTCCGGCGTGGGCTACGACCCCAAAGACATCCAGAACAGCATTTATGAGTGCATGGTGGACGGCATCAATGCCCAGGACATCATTCTGCCCACCAACGTGTTGCCCCACCTCGACCTCATGCCGTCGCACATCGACCTGGTGGGCGCCGAAGTGGAGATGATAAACCTGCCCAACCGCGAAGAAAAAATGAAGGAGGCCCTGCGCCCCCTCGCCGAGCAGTACGATTTCATCATCATCGACTGCTCGCCCTCGCTGGGCCTCATCACGGTCAACGCCCTTACGGCCGCGCATTCGGTCATCATCCCCGTGCAGTGCGAGTATTTCGCCCTCGAAGGATTAGGTAAACTTCTGAATACCATCAAAATAATTCAGAGCCGCCTCAACACCGAGCTGGAAATTGAAGGCATTTTGCTCACGATGTACGACGTGCGCCTGCGCCTCTCCAACCAGGTGGTGGAGGAGGTGCGGATGCACTTTCAGCAGCTGGCCTTCGACACGATTATTCCCCGCAACGTGAAGCTGAGCGAGTCGCCCAGCTTCGGCATCCCCGTTATTTTGCACGACGCGGAGAGCAAAGGCTCAATCAGTTACCTGAACTTGGCGCGTGAGATTGTGGAGAAGAATAGCGTGGAAGCGCGGCCTGAGGAAACGGCGGAGGACGAGCGGATATAGTTACTATGCTTAACAAGCAAGCCGACCCCGTTGCTTGGGCACTTCTAATGGATGAGTTAGAGGACGCTCAAGATGCAATAAAGACGCTGCTCAGAGATGCGACTAATGAATCTGAATACGGTGAGGAGGAGTTTAGAGTGGATATGGCTCATGCCTTTATGCACCTGAACCGGGCTTGGCATTGTCGAAACGCAACCCTAGAGCAACATAACGACAATGTCATTTGGGACCAATGGGCGCAGTATCCTACTGATTTAGACCCATTGAACTCATCAGGCTTGTAAGTAAATCATATTTCGCATTGCGCTACGGCCAGCCCCAGTGAGGCGGCACATCGGTAGCAACCCCAGCTTCTCCAGTTCTCAAAGCCCCATCGGGGCAGCATTCGTTGAACGAGTATCGCCCCGATGGGGCTTTGAGACTCCTGTCACCCGATTTTTCTAACGGTATCTCGTCGTGCTTGGGCTATTCAGCGTCTTGATTCAAGCCTGAAGTGCACACCCCAAATTTCGGGGCTTGCCCTTCGGCGAACAATCGGTAATTTTGAAGTTCCGTATGCGCCGACCTTTCGGCCAACTGGACCTTGCCGAGATGACCCCAGAGAAGAACGACGAGAAAAATACCCCTGCTCCGGCGGCCTTTGTGCCCAAGCGCAAGGTGGGCGGCCTGGGCCGGGGCCTGAACGCCCTGATTGAAGGCAGCTACGAGAAAAAGGGCGACCGGCCTGGTCCCGGCGACCGGCTTGTGTCGCATCCGGTCAATTCGGTGGGCTTTATTTCGGTCGAGCACATCGAGGCCAACCCCTACCAGCCCCGCACCCACTTCGACCAGCAAGCCTTGCAGGAGCTGGCCGAAAGCATCAAGATTCAGGGCATCATTCAGCCCGTGACGCTGCGCCAGCTCGGCACCAATTCGTACCAGCTCATCGCCGGCGAGCGCCGCTTGCAGGCGTCCAAGCTGGCGGGGTTGGAGACGATTCCGGCCTACATCCGCAAGGCCGACGACCAGCAGATGCTGGAAATGGCCCTGATTGAGAACATTCAGCGCGAAAACCTGAATGCCATCGAAATTGCCCTCAGCTACCAGCGCTTGCTGAGCGAGTGCAACCTGCGCCAGGAAGAGCTGGGCGACCGGGTGGGCAAAAATCGCTCGACCGTGACCAACTACCTGCGCCTGCTGAAGCTGCCGCCCGACGTGCAAATTGGCCTGCGCGACGCCGAAATCAGCATGGGCCACGCCCGCGCCCTCATCGGCCTCGACGATGCGAAGGCGCAAGTAGAATTGTTCCGTAAAATCGTGGCCGAGGAGCTGTCCGTGCGCCGCGTGGAAGAGCTGGTGCGCGGCGGCTTTGGCCGCGCGGCGGCCCCGGCCAGCAACGGCGCGGCGGCCAGCGGCCCCACTGCCCAGCCCGTGGTGCCCGCTGCCGAGCTGCGCCGCACCGAGCGCCACCTCGCCGACCGGTTTGGCTCGCGCGTGCAGGTGCGGCCCGGCCCCAAGGGCAGCGGCGAAATCAAAATCGCCTTCGATTCGGTGGAAGACATGCAGCGGATTCTGCACATTTTGCAGCCGTCGTAGTTCTTACTGGCGTGGTTTCGATGGCGGGCTTTTGCGGCTTTGGAAATCATTCGCCAGAGCTTTGGTTGGTGAATGCGCTAAACGCCATCGGTTACCGTTAGCAGGTTTGCCATGAAAAATTCTTATCGCTACGTCGCGGCCCTGTTGGTTTTGGTGGGTTGCCTTGTGGCTGGCCATCGCGGCCAGGCGCAGGTTTTCGCCCCGACCACGCCGGCCGTTATCCGGCCCGATACGACCGAAAACCGCGAGGTTGTGGTGACGCCCGCCGACAAGCGCAGCAAAGCCGCTGCCGACTCGGCCAAGCGCACCGAGCACATGTTCCGGGCGTTCGGCTACAAGGGCATTCGCCTCACGCGGCCGGGCAAGGCGGCGCTATTGGCCGCCATTCTGCCCGGCGCGGGCCAGATTTATAACCGCCGCTGGTGGAAACTGCCCCTCGTGTACGGCGGCCTGGGCGCCGTAGTCTATGGCGAATACTTCTACCAAACGCACTACCGGGAATTCGCCGATGCCGTCAATGCGGTGCAGAAAGACGCCACAAATCTTCAAAATGCAAATGGAAGTAGCACTTTGGGTTCCAATGCCCAAAAAATAAGAAGCCTCGACGGCCTCAACACCGGCGTCGTGTTCTACCGCGGCAACCGCGACCTTTTTCTCCTCTACACCGGCCTCGTCTATGGCGTGCAAATCCTCGATGCGCTGGTGGACGCCCACCTCAAGGATTTCGATGTGAGCGACGACCTGAGCCTGCACTGGGAACCTACGCTGCTGGCAGTGCCCGGCCAGGCGGCGATTTTGCCCACCACGCCGGGCGTTCTGTTCGCGCTGCGGGTGAAATAACTTCTTTCCAGCTATGAAAATTCTACTCATTGGTTACGGCAAAATGGGCCAGACCATTGCCGCCCTGGCCACGCGGCGCGACCACGAAATTGCCGGCATCGTGGACCGGCACGCCAGCCAATCGAACATTACTGACTTTACGCCCGCCACGGCCGACGTGGCCATCGAGTTTACGCACCCCGACTCGGCCTTTGCCAACGTGGCGGCCTGCCTGCGCCAGGGCCTGCCGGTGGTGTGCGGCTCGACGGGCTGGCTGCACCATTTCGGCGAGGCCAAGGCCCTGACGCAGGAGCTCGACGGCAGCTTGTTCTACGCCTCCAACTACAGCGTCGGCGTGAACCTGTTCTTCCATTTTAACGAGTACATCGCCGCTAAAATGAGCCAATTTGGGGGCTACGACGTGGCGGTGCGCGAAATTCACCACACCCAAAAAATCGACCAGCCCAGCGGCACCGCGCTCACCGCGGCCGAAGGCATCCTGCACCACTTCCCGGCCAAAACCACCTGGCGCAACGCCCCGGCCGAATCGGCGGCCGAGCTGGCCATCATCAGCGAGCGCACCGGCGACGTGGTGGGCACGCACCTCGTCACCTACACCTCGACCGTCGACACGCTGGAGCTGAAGCACGAGGCCCACAGCCGCGAAGGCTTTGCCGTGGGCGCCCTGCTGGCGGCCGAGTGGCTGCCGGGCCGAATGGGCGTGTTTGGAATGAAAGAGTTGCTGGATTTGTAATTGCTCCACCTGCCGCGGACGGCGGCGTGGCCTTCTGGCGTTCTGCTGCGTTTCTTTGCCTGAATAATATTGCCAAGCCCAAGCTTGCCCTCCCCATGTCTTTGCTCAAAACCGACCCCACCGCCGCTCCTCAGGCGCCCAAAACGAAGACCCGCGAGTGGGCCGATTCGCTGATTTTCGCCATCGTGGCGGCCACGCTTATTCGCTGGGCCACGTTTGAGGCTTACACCATTCCCTCGCCCAGCATGGAGGCGTCGTTGCTGGTGGGTGACTACCTGTTTGTGAGCAAGTTGCACTACGGCCCCATCACGCCCCAAACGCCGTTGCAGGTGCCCCTCACCCACCAAACCCTGTGGGGCACGGGTCTCAAAAGCTACTCCGACCTGATTCAGCTGCCTACTTACCGGCTGCCGGGCTTCTCCGAAATCAAGCGCAACGACGTGGTGGTGTTCCACGTGCCGCACGAGAGCCAGTATCCGGCCGATTTGCGCACCAACTACATCAAGCGTTGCGTGGCCGTGGCCGGCGACACCCTCGAAATCAAGGACGCTCAGGTCTTTCTCAACGGCAAGCCTGGCGTGACGCCCCCCGGCCTGCAAACCACCTATTTTATGCAGGTGGATAACCCCAACGACGAGGTGCTGGCGGCCCTGCGCGCCCAGGGCGTGGTCGATTACGAACAGCCCAACGGCAGCCCGCAGGCCGTGCCCTCGGCCGAAGGCAAATTTGGCTACGCCATCAGCTGCACCAAGGCGGCGTACGACTACTTCCGCAAGCAGCCCTACGTGAAAAGCATGACCGTTATTCAGCCCCAGGTGCAGCTGTTTCCCGATGTGGCCGACTTCCACAACTCCGGCGCCATGAGCGCCACCCCGCGCAACTGGTCGCTCGACAACTACGGCCCGCTGCCCATCCCCAAAAAGGGCCAAACCATCGCCCTGAGCCCCGGCAACGCGGCCATCTACTACAAAATCGTGGCCCATTACGAGCACAACACGGGCATTAGCTGGAAGGATGGCATGATTTACCAGAACGGTAAAATGCTCACCAGCTACACCGTGAAGCAGAATTACTACATGATGATGGGCGACAACCGCCACAACTCGGAGGACTCCCGCTTCTGGGGTTTCGTGCCCGAAGACCACGTCGTGGGCAAGGCCGTGCTCATCTGGCTATCCATCGACCCCAACGCCGATTTCTGGCACAAAATCCGGTGGAGCCGCTTGTTTAATATTATACATTAGCCAAGGGCCTGTCATTGCGAGTGTAACGACGCAATCCGTCCTGTTCTCAGCGACTAACCTTGGATTGTGACACGCCGTTTTCACGGACTAGAAAAAGCCCCGATTCTGAACAGGACCGGGGCTTTTCACATTTCAGGGCTAGTCGCTGAGAACAGGACGGATTGCGTCGTCGTGCCTCCTCGCAATGACAAAACACCTACCACACCACCGGCGTCAGCCCCTGACTTTCGAGCCAGGCGTTGGTTTTGCTGAACGGCTTGCTGCCAAAAAAACCCTTATCGGCCGCGAACGGCGACGGGTGTACGGATTTCAGCACCAGATGCTTGCGCTCGTCAATTAGCTCCGATTTTTTGCCGGCGTACGCGCCCCAGAGAACAAACACGACGTGCTCTTTTTCGGCTGACACCTTGCGAATAACGGCGTCGGTGAACTCTTCCCAGCCGCGTTTTTGGTGCGAGGCGGGCTCGCCAGCCCGCACCGTGAGGGTGGCATTCAGCAGCAGCACGCCCTGTTGCGCCCAGCGGTCGAGGTTGCCGTTGGCGGCGGGCGGCGTGCCGGGGATGTCGGTTTGCAATTCCTTGAAGATGTTCTGGAGCGAGGGCGGCGTGCGCTGCCCGTCCTGCACCGAAAACGACAGCCCATGCGCCTGATTGCGCCCGTGGTACGGGTCCTGGCCCAGAATCACGACCTTCACTTTGCTGAACGGTGTGGCATCAAAAGCATGGAAAATCTGCGGGCCGGCCGGGTACACGGTGGCCGTGGCGTATTCGCCTTTCACAAAGGCGATAAGGCGCTGAAAATACGGTTTTTCGAACTCATCGGCTAACACCGGCTGCCAGCTTTCGGCTATCTTTACCATCGAAGTTTTTTGAGAAAATAAACGGGCTTGTCCGGCGTTCCACCGCCGCTTTTGCGTAAAACCAATTTCAGCGGGCGGCTGTTACGCCCGCAGCTACCTCTTAGCTACGACACCTATGCCCACCACCACTACGCAAGGCGTCACCGTTTCGGTTACGACCAACTACCTGCCCGACTATTCCAGCCCCGGCCAGGAGCATTTCGTCTTCGCCTATAAAATCGACATTCGCAACAACAGCGAGTTCACCGTGAAGCTGTTGCGGCGCCACTGGCACATCCACGACGCCAACGGCGTGGTGCGCGAAGTGGAGGGCGAAGGCGTGGTAGGCCGCCAGCCCGTGCTGGAACCCGGCGAAGCCCACCAGTACGTGAGCGGCTGCAACCTGAAATCGGGCGTGGGCAAGATGCGCGGCACCTACCTCATGGAGCGCCTGGCCAACGGCCAGAAGTTCACGGTCGAAATCCCGGAATTTACCCTCATGGTGCCCTATCGTTTAAATTAGTTTAGTTGTCAGGTGCTCGTTGTCCGTTGTTAGTTTGTACCGTGGTTGTCGTTTCAGGCTGACAACGGACAACCAACAACGGACAACTATCTTGTTTCAACTTCTCGCTTACCTCCGCTTCTGGCTTCGCTCGGGCAACGCCCACGGGTTGCATTCGCCGTTTGTGTTCGGCCTTTATACCTCGGTGGTGCGCCACAGCGGCACATTTGGGGCCTACGCGGCCGTTGAGGCGCGGCGGCGGCAGCTGCTCAGCCGCCCGGACAGTATCAGCGTGACCGATTTTGGGGCGGGCTCGCACACCGGCGCGGGCCGGCGGCGCCGCGTGGCCGACATTGCCCGCACGGCGGCCAAACCCCCTTACCTCGCGCAACTGCTTTTTCGGCTGGCCAATTACTTCCGGCCGGCCACTATCCTGGAATTAGGTACTTCGCTGGGCCTCACCACGGCCTACCTGGCCGCCGCCGATTCGGGCGCCCGCGTCGTCACGCTCGAAGGCTGCCCCAACGTGGCCGCCGTGGCCCGCGAAACCTTTGCCAGCCTGCACTTGGGCAACATCGACATCGTCGAAGGCAACATCGACCACACGCTGGCTCCCACGCTCTTGGCCCTGCCCGCGCCCGTCGATTTTGCCTTCTTCGATGGCAACCACCGTTGCGAGCCGACCTTGCGTTACTTCGGGCAATGCCTGGCGCACCGCACCGACGAGTCGGTTTTCGTCTTCGACGACATTCACTGGTCGGCCGAAATGGAGCAAGCCTGGGAAGCCATCAAAGCCCATCCCGACGTGACGCTGACGGTGGATTTGTTCTACATCGGGCTGGTTTTCTTTCGAAAGAATCAGCCTAAGCAGCACTTCTCGCTGCGGGTTTGATTTGTAGCACACGCTTTCGCTTGTGACGTGGCAGGGCACAAGCGAAAGCATGTGCTACACGTCTACGGCAGCTGGTTCAACTCCACTTCGCCCGTGTCTTGCAGGGCTTGCCGCAGGCGGGTCAGGCGCAGCAGCAGCCCTTCCAGCTGGTCGAGCGGCAGCATGTTGGCGCCGTCCGAAAGCGCGGTGGCGGGCGTGGGATGGGTTTCGATGAACAAGCCGTCGGCGCCCACGGCAATGGCGGCTTTGGCAATGGTTTCGATGAGGGCCGGCTGGCCGCCGGTCACGCCGCTGGCCTGGTTGGGCTGTTGCAGCGAGTGGGTCACGTCCATCACCACGGGCACTTCGAAGCGGCGCATGGCGGGCAGGTTCCGGAAATCGACCACCAGCTCGGAGTAGCCGAACGAGTTGCCGCGCTCGGTGAGAATGACGTTGGGGTTGCCGGCCTGGCGCACCTTGTCGACGGCAAATTTCATGGCCTCACCGCTCAGAAACTGGCCTTTTTTGATGTTCACCACCTTGCCGGTTTGGGCGGCGGCAACGAGCAAATCGGTCTGGCGGCACAAAAAGGCCGGGATTTGCAGCACGTCGACGTACTCGGCGGCCAGCGCGGCTTCGGTCGATTCGTGGATGTCGGTGACGGTGGGCACGCCGATTTCGCGTCCTACTTTTTGCAGGATGCGCAGCGCCGTTTCGTCGCCGATGCCGGTGAACGAATCGGCCCGCGAGCGGTTGGCCTTGCGGTACGAGCCCTTGAAAATGTAGGGGATTTGGAGCTTGTCGGTGATGTGCTTGATGCGTTCGGCGATGCGCAGGGCCATGTCTTCGCCCTCGATGACGCAGGGGCCGGCCATGAGAAAGAACTGGCCGGAGTTGGTGTGCCGGAAGTGCGGGAGGGTATTGGCGAGGGCTTGGAGCATGGTTTTTATTTCTTTTTCAAACAAATGAACAGCTCCCGTCCCTGCCGGGGCCGAAGCGAATTGGTAGCGGTTTCGAAATGACGAAAGGCGAAATACGGCCCGAAATAGGCCCGGTATTCGTCGGCGCTGCCGCCAAAGGGCGGCTCGGCCACGGGCCCGAAATCGGCATCAAACAGCACCCCCATCAGCGTGCCGCCGGGCCGCAGCAGCGCCGCGCACTGCCGCGCATAGGCCGGCCGCAGAGCGGGGTTGAGGGCGCAAAAGAACGTTTGCTCCACAATCAAATCGTAGGGCGGCTCGGTGGGCAGGCCAAAAAAATCGGCCAGCAAGAGGTGTTCCGGGGGGAAATCGGGCACACGGGCCGCCAGCGCCCGCAGGGCTTCCGGGGCAATATCGGCCACGAATACCTGCCGAAAGCCCAGCTGGTGCAGGTACTCGGCCTCGTAAGCCCGGCCGGCCCCGGGAATGAGGATGCGCGGCTGCGCGGCCACGTCGAGTTGGTCGAAATAAGCCCGCAGCGGCGGCGTGGTGGCGTGCGCGTCCCAGCCGTCGCGGCCCTCGGCGTAACGGCCTTGCCAGTAGGCGGCATCGAAGTCGGAAAAAACCGTTTCCATTCCGTCAAAATATGGTAGAAACTTGCCAGGGCCAGAAAGTCCCCTATTTTTACGCCCAAAGGTACATGCCGCATTGCGGCGGGCACCTCAATTACTTCACTCTTTTTCTCGCTTAACCATTCCCGCATGGACCCTAACGAAACCCCCGAACCCCGCTCCAATAACAGCCGCGTCCTTCTTTGGGTAGCCCTCGTGCTGGTGCTGCTGGGCATTAATGGCGTCCTTTTTTACCTCAATCAGCAAAAAGGCCAGAAAAACGAAGCCCTGACCACCGAGGTGGCAGCCAAAGACACCAAGCTGCAAGAGCAAATCAAGGAGTACGAAGCGCTGAAGGCTGATTTTGAGCGGCAAAGCCAGGAGTTGCACGCGTTGGGCCTGAGCAATGATTCGTTAGAATCCAAAATTGCCGGCGTCAACGCCGACTTGCTGAAGCTGCGCTCCTTCAAAGCCGGCAGCTTCTCCATCGCCCAGCAAAACCTGTTCAAGCGGCGCGCCCAGAACCTGGAAAGCCAGCTGCGCAAGAAGGACGAAGACATTGCCCAGCTTAAAAAGGACAACGAAACGCTCTACACCGAAACCACTACCCTGAAGGAAAAGCAAAACAAGCTGACCGACACCATCAGCACCGTTGTTCGGAGCAATAAGGAGCTGACGGAAAAAGTGGGCGTGGCCTCGCGCCTGCAATCGGAAAACATCAAAGTGGCCATCATCACTTCGAAAAATAAGGAGAAGCAGGACGACAAAGAGGAATTCAAAGCCAAGCGCGTTGAGAAAGTGAAGGTTACCTTCAACCTGGCCCGCAACGACGTGTCGCCGAAGGAAACCAAAGGCATCTACCTGCGCATTCTGGAGCCCGACGGCGCGGCCCTCTACAACCTGAGCACCGGCGGCGGCACCTTCACCGTCGACGGCCAGGAGGCTTTCTACACCCAGAAACAGGACGTGGTGTTCGACAACACCAAGCAGCAGCTCGAATTTGTGTACGCCAAAGGTGCCGAATACAAAAAGGGCCAGCACACGGTAGAGCTGTATGAAAGCGGCCAGCTGATGGGCAAAACGACGTTCACGCTTAAATAGACCGCAGATTTAACGAATTTTAACGGATGAAACGGATTTTTTGTGGTTCCGCTGCTGCTGCGGCTACTTTGTGATGAGTGGGCCTGTCGATTTATTGGAATATAATGAATTGACCCGGCAGGTAATTGGATGTGCAATGGCGGTGCGTCGTGGGTTTTTGGAAGTGGTTTTTTAGAAGTGGTTTATCAGCGAGCATTGGCCATTGAATTGTATAGGCAAGGGCTGACGGCGGAACGGGAAGTTGACTTGCCGATATACTACGAAAACGAAAAAGTCGGCTCCCGAAGGGCCGACTTTTTTGTAGAGAAACGAGTATTGGTTGAGTTGAAAGCAGTCGGAGCCCTAATTTCGGCACACCACGTTCAAACCATCAATTACCTCGAAGCATTCAAGATTCCGGTCGGGCTACTCATAAACTTTGGTTCGTCGGGTCTGGAGTTCAAACGTTTCGTTAAATTCTTAAAAGCTCCATAGCGGAAATAAGCGCAGCACTAAAGAATGGGACAAAAGCGGAACCACAAAAAATCCGTTTCATCCGTTAAAATCCGTTAAATCTGCGGTCTATGGTCGTCCAGCTTAGCCAGGGTGGCGGCGATGTCTTCGGTAAACAGCGTCACCACGGCGCCTTGGGGGGCCGTTTTTAGCACGTGGTCGATGGCGTCGGGCTCGTTCTCGATGTAGGTAATTTTCAGGTCCGGCTTGTCGAGGCGCAGGCCGCGGGTCATGATTTCCTGGAGGAACTCGGCCGTTTTGCCGCGCAGGTCGCGGTCCTGCCGCAGAATGACTTCGTCGAAAATGCTGCCGGCGATGCGGGCAAATCCTAATGTGTCCTCGTCGCGCCGGTCGCCCAGGCCCGACACCACCCCAATTTTGTGCGTAGCGGGCGTGGCGTTCATAAAATCGGCAAATTTGGTGATGCCGGCCGTGTTGTGGGCGTAGTCCACGATGACTTCAAACTTCGGGAACTTGTAGACGTTCATCCGGCCCGGCGTTTTAGTGGCCGACGGCACGAAGGTGCGGAGCGCCGTCTTGATGTCGTCCTTCTCAAAACCCGCCAGAAAGCAGGCCAGCGCCGCCGCGAGGCAATTTTCAATATTGAAGCCTGCCCGGCCGCCAAAGGTGATGGGGAATTCCACGGCCCGGTCGATGCGCAGCTTGTAGCTGTTGCGGTAAATCGTGACGTAGCCTTCTTCGTACACCGCCGCCACGCCGCCCGCTTCCACGTGCTCCTGAATGCGGGCGCTGTGCTCGTTCATGCTAAACAAGGCCACGCGGCAATCGAGCCCGTGGGCCATGCCGTACACCAAGTCGTCGTCGGCGTTGAGCACGGCCCAGCCGTTTTTGCGCACCGTGCGGGGCAGCACGCCCTTCACGGCGGCCATTTCCTCCACGGTGTTGATGTCGCGCATGCCGAGGTGGTCGGCAGCCACGTTGGTCACCACCGCGATGTCGCAGGTATGAAAGCCCAGGCCCGAGCGCAACATGCCGCCCCGCGCCGTTTCGAGCACGGCGTAGTTCACCGTGGGGTCGCGCAGCACAAACTCCGCGCTCTGGCCGCCGGTGCAGTCGCCTTTTTGCAGCTGCACGCCCTGAATGTAAATGCCGTCGGTGGTGGTGAAGCCCACTTTGTAGCCCTTGCTGGCCACGAGGTGGGCAATGAGGCGCGTGGTGGTGGTCTTGCCATTAGTGCCCGTCACGGCAATAATGGGAATGCGGGCCGTGCTGCCGCGCGGAAACAGCATGTCCACGACCGGGGCGGCCACGTTGCGGGCCAGGCCCTCGGTAGGCGCGATGTGCATGCGAAAGCCCGGCGCGGCGTTCACTTCAATCACGGCGCCCCGGCTGTCGTTCAGTGGCACCGATATATCGCTCGCCATCAGGTCGATACCACAGATATCAAGCCCCACGATGCCGGCCACGCGCTCGGCCAGCAGCACGTTGTAGGGGTGCATCTGGTCGGTCACGTCGGTGGCCGTGCCGCCGGTGCTGATGTTGGCCGTGCTTTTCAGGTACAGGGTTTCGCCGGCCGGCAGCACCGATTTCAGGGTGAGGCCCCGGCCTTTGAGCAGGTCGAGCGTGTGCTTATCGGCTTTGATGCTGGTCAGCACCTTCTCGTGGCCGATGCCGCGGCGCGGGTCCTCATTCACTTTGGCAATCAGCTGCTGGATGCTGCTTTGGCCGTCGCCGGTTACGGCGGCGGGCGTGCGCCTGGCGGCGGCAATGAGCTTGCCGTTCACCACCAGCAGGCGGAAATCGAACCCTTCGACAAACTGCTCCACAATCACGGCCCGCGAGTATTCCTGGGCGGCTTTCAGCCCGTCGGCCGCGTCTTTCCAGTTCATGATGCGGATGGTGGCGCCCTTGCCGTGGTTGCCGTCGAGCGGCTTGGTCACGATGGGAAAGCCCAACTCCTCAATGGCATCGCGCAGGCCTGCTTCCGAATACACGGTGGTGCCGCGCGGCACGGGCACGCCCGCGTCGTCGAGCATGGCCTTGGTGCGGTTTTTATTGCCCGCCACTTCCACGCCCGCGTGCGACGTCAGGTTGGTGGTGGTGGCCCAGATGCGGCGCTGGTTCACCCCGTAGCCCAGCTGAATAATGGAGGTATTTTTGAGCTGGATGTAGGGAATGTTGCGCGAAGCGGCCTCGGCGACGATGCTGTAGGTGCTCGGCCCAAAAAACTCGTCCTCCCGGATTTCGTGCAGCTCGGCGATGATGGGCTTCAAATCTACCTTTTCCTTCTTGCACAGGGCTTCCACAATCTCCACGGCAGCCTCGGCGGCGCGGCGGCCGGCCCGTTCCTCCTGGTAGGCAAACACCACGTACTCCACGCCTTCTTCCTGGGCCGGGTAGCTTTTGCCCCAATACACCGGCATGGCGGCTTGCCGCTGCAATTCCAACGCAACGTGCTGAATGATATGGCCCAGCGGCTCGCCGTCGTTGAGGGCATCCAGCGTGAGGGCCTGGTGCTTGGCGGCCTGCTTGCCGCTCATCCCGCCCGGCTGCACCTGGCTGATGTTGGGAAAAGCCTTCATCAGCCGGGCCGGAAAGCCCGTAAGGGTGTTCGACCACTGGCCCGCAAATTCCTGCAAATTTACTTTGGCAACAATGAGTTTGTGGTGTTTGACAGACCAATAGCTCGGCCCGCGCATCGTGCGGAGGTCAACAATTTTCATAAAAGAACGGTGTAAAAAGACGGGTTCGAAGGCTGGCGCGGGCGATGGCCCACTTGGCTACGAAATGTAGGCATAACGCAGGCTAAAACCCGCAAGCAGCCCCTGATGACACAAAAAAAGCCCCGCCTGCCAATGGGCAAGCGGGGCTTCTTCGTTGGTAATCAGAGGTGACGGGCGGATTCGAACCGCCGTAGGAGGTTTTGCAGACCTCTACCTAG
>CAXTCS010000043.1:0-22433 GCA_964242365.1 uncultured Hymenobacter sp.
ATCGATTGGATTACTTACAGCACGCGAGATGCCTCGGCTGCGCTCGGCATGACGGGTGGGCGCTCGGCATGACCGGTGGGTGCTCGGCATGACCGGTGGGCGCTCGGCATGACGGGCGGCTATTCCCACAACACCTTTTTGCCTCCCCCGCTGTTTCCTCCCGACCTTTGCCCTACTTATGGACCCCACCACTTCCGCCACCAAAACCGGCCAGGTCTTCGACTGGGCCGTGCTGCGCCGCCTGCTGAGCTACGTGCGCCCCTACCGGCGCGTCTTCATCGGCCTGATTGTGCTCACCGTGGCCACGGCCGTGCTGGGCACGCTGCGGCCGTTTCTCATCCAGCGCATGGTCGATGTCAGCATCGAGCAGGGCGACACGCGCAGCCTCAACACCATGTTTGGGCTGCTGCTGGTGCTGCTGGTGGCCCACGCGGGCGTGAGCTATTTGCAGACGTATTACGGCGGCTGGCTGGGCCAGTACATCGTGCGCGACATCCGCACCGACCTCTACCGGCACCTGCTCACGCTCAAGCTCAGCTTCTTCGACCGCACGCCCATCGGCGTGCTGGTCACGCGCAACATCTCCGACGTCGAAACCCTTTCCGACGTGTTCAGCGAGGGCCTGGCGGCGATGGCGGGCGACATTTTGCAGCTGCTGTTCATCATGGCCTTCATGTTCTACATCGACTGGCGGCTGACCTTGGTGAGCTTGTCGGTGATTCCGCCGCTGCTGTTCTCCACGTATGTGTTTAAGGAGAAAATCAAGGGCTCGTTTCAGGACGTGCGCACGGCCGTGGCCAAGCTCAACTCCTTCGTGCAGGAGCACCTCACGGGCATGAACGTGGTGCAGATTTTCAACAACGAGGAGCGGGAGTACCGCAAGTTCGCCGCCATCAACAAGGAGCACACCGAGGCTAATATCCGCTCGGTGCTCTACTACAGCATCTATTTTCCGGTGGCCGAGGTGCTGGGCGCCGTCGGCGTGGGCCTGCTGGTGTGGTACGCCGCCCAGGGCCAGATTGAGGGCTCGATTTCGAAGGGCGCGCTCATCGCCTTCATCATGTACAACGCCCTGTTTTTCCGGCCCATCCGCCAGATTGCCGACCGCTTCAACACCCTCCAGCTGGGCCTGGTGAGCACCGAGCGCCTGCTCAAGCTGCTCGATAACAAAGACCTGGTGGCCACCACCGGCACCTACGCCCCGGCCGAAATCCAGGGCGATGTCGAGTTCAAGCACGTCAAGTTTGCCTACAACGAGCCCGATTGGGTGCTCAAAGACATCAGCTTCCAGGTGAAGCCCGGCCAGACCATTGCCTTCGTGGGCGCCACCGGGGCGGGCAAAACCAGCATCATCAACCTGCTGAGCCGCTTCTACGACATTCAGGAAGGCAGCATCCGCATCGACGGCCGCGACCTGCGCGAGTACGACCTGAGCCTGCTGCGCCGCCAAATTGGGGTGGTGCTGCAAGACGTGTTCCTGTTCGCCGGCAGCATCCGCGACAACATCACGCTCGGCAACAAAACCATCACCGACGCCCAAATCTGGGAAGCGGCCGACCTGGTGGGCGCCCGCCGCTTCATCGAGCGCCTGCCCGGCTCCCTGAATTATCCGGTGATGGAGCGCGGCGCCACGCTCTCGGTGGGCCAGCGCCAGCTCATCAGCTTCGTGCGGGCCATGGTGTACCAGCCCCGCGTCATCGTGCTCGACGAGGCCACCTCGTCCGTCGATTCGGAGACCGAAGAGCTGATTCAGGAAGCCATCGAAAAGCTGATGCGGGGCCGCACCTCGCTCGTCATCGCCCACCGCCTGAGCACCATCCAGAAAGCCGACAAAATCATCGTCCTCGACAAAGGCGAAATCAAAGAAACCGGCACCCACGACGAGCTGCTGCGCATCGAAAACGGCTACTACGCCCAGCTCTACCGCATGCAGTACGTGGTGAACGACGCTGCGCTTAATGAGGAATTAAGAATGAAGAATGAGGAATTGCCGTCCTGATAATTCTTCATTCCTCATTCTTCATTCCTCATTAAGCAAAGCGTCATGCGTTACCTGTTCCTGGCCATCATCCTGCTCACCGTGGCCGCCGCCGGCACCTACGTGTACCTGGGCGGCACCCGCACCCCCAAAGTCACCCTCGAAACCACGGCCGCGCCGCTGTACCTGGCGGGCCAGCTCTTTCACGGCCCGGTGCGCGGCGAGGCGTTCGGCCAGCTATTCCGCCAGGCCAAGGACGCCCAAACCCGCCTGCGGGGCGACCTGGCCAACCTGTACCTCAACGACCCCGAAACGGCCCACGACACCATCAGCGCCTTCGTCGGCCTGGCCGTGGCCGATACTGGGCAGGCTTTGCCGGCGGGCTTTCGCTACCGCCGCGTGCCGGCCGGGCAGCGCATCATCGCGGCCCGTCTCAGCGGCGTGAGCTACCTGCTGGCGCCCAACAAGCTCTACCCCGCCGCCCTGGAAGCCGTGAAGCAGCAGAAACTCGCGCAGCGCGGCGACTTTTATCTGGAGCGCTTTGGTGCCAATGAGGCATCGGAGGTGTGGGTGGGCGTGAAGTAGCGCCGGCGCCTTTCGCAACGGACCCCAAAAAGGCCCTTGGCTAACCGGCCCGGCTGCATCAGAAACAAAAGAGGCCATTTCCAGGACTGGAAATGGCCTCTTTTTTAGGAGGGTCGGGGTGGCAGGATTCGAACCTACGGCCTCGTCGTCCCGAACGACGCGCGCTACCGGGCTGCGCTACACCCCGAAAGCAGGCCGATGGGGCGGCCCGTTTCGATGTTCCAATAGTTGCGGCCGAAAAAAGCCTCCGAACCCGGGAGTTCGGAGGCTTTATCAGAGCGGCTGCTCTTCCGTCGGAGTGGCAGGATTCGAACCTACGACCTCCAGCACCCCATGCTGGCGCGATACCAGGCTACGCTACACCCCGATTGGTATTGGAGCGACAAAGGTAAGCCTTTTTTCAATTCTGGTGCAAGCCGCAGCAAAAGAAAGTTTAGCGGCCGGCGCGGCCCGTTGGCATCGGCGCCAGCGGCCGGGGCAATAACCGGCCCCAGAATTGCTTAACTTTACCCTAGCAATTTTTACTCCTTCCTCTTCTGAAATTATGAGAAAGCTATTACTACTGGTTCTGGTCAGCGCTATGGCCTCCGTGGCCGCTCACGCCCAAAACGCCATTCTGCCCAACGGCGCGGTGGCTCCTGCCCCGGCCGTGGCGGCGGCGGCCCCAGTGGCGGCTACCGGCATCATCGCCCCGGCCCCCGAAACGCCGGCCGCCAACCCCAACGCCATCAAGGTGAAGGCCGAGGTGAACCCCGCCACCGGCCGGCTTACCGTGAAAACCGACAACCCCGGCCCCACCCGCGTGGAGCTCACCGACGTAGGCGGCCGCCCCGTGCTCACCTACACCATGATGAACGGCCAGAGCCCCGCCGTGCTCAACGTGAGCCAGCTGCCGGCCGGCTCTTATATCGTGCGCTGCACGGCCTACGAAAAAACCGGCATGCGCCGCGTGATGCTCGGCCAGTAAGCTCCGCGAAAAGGCCCAAAGGCCAGCGTTTGCCCATCAAAACTTTCCGGCTGAAAGCAAGCAGGCGGATTTGTTTTGAGAAGATAATTTTGCCTATATATAAACATGCCCACAGTGCCTGTCAGCCCGGATTAGGGTCCTTTTTGTGTTGCCATAAAGTTACCAAATTGTTATGTAAGCCTGCCTTCATAAATTGTTAATCTAGCTTTGTGGGAAGTTCCGGAGAAGCGCTCCGGCAAAACCAAAAGCTTATTTTATGAAGAACAGAACTTTACTGTTAATACTGCTCGGCTTGGTGCTTTTCGCGGGCGGTAACAGTGCGTGGGCCCAAGGGGTAACCACCTCCGCCATGAAAGGCCTGGTGCTCGACAGCAAAGGGCAGCCGCTGCCAGGCGCCTCGGTTGTTGCCACCCACTTGCCTTCGGGCACCGTGTACGGCGCGGCCACCCGCGAAAACGGCCAATACGACCTGCTGAACATGCGCATCGGCGGCCCTTACGAGATTAAGGTCTCGTTTGTGGGCGCGCAGACTTACACGGCCACCGGCATTCAGCTGGTGCTGGGCAAGACGTACGAGAGCCGCATCGCGCTGACCGACAACGCCCAGGCGTTGGACGAAGTGGTGGTGAAGGGCAACCGCGATGGCCAGATTAACAAGGACCGCACGGGCGCGGCCACCAACATCAGCTCGACGGCCCTGCGGACGCTGCCCACCGTGAGCCGCTCGCAGGAGGACTTCACGCGCCTCACGCCCCAGGCCAGCGGCCTGAGCTTTGGCGGCCGCAACACGCTGTACAACAACTTCTCGCTCGACGGCTCGATTTTCAACAACTCGTTTGGGCTGGACTCGCCCACGCCCGGCGGCCAGACCAACTCGCAGCCGGTTTCGCTCGACGCCATCGAGCAGATTCAGGTGAGCCTGGCGCCTTACGACGTGCGCCAGGGCGGCTTCACCGGCGCGGGCATCAACGCCGTGACCAAGAGCGGCACCAACTCCTTCAAGGGTACGGCCTACACGTATTACCGCAATGAAAACCTGATTGGCAAGAAAGTGGAAGGCGCCAAAATCGACAACCCCAGCCTGAAGTTCAACCAGACGGGCTTTGCCCTGGGCGGGCCGATTGTGCAGAACAAGCTGTTCTTTTTCACCAACGCTGAGTTTACCCGCCAGACCGACCCTGGCCAGACGTTCCGGCCGTCGACCAGCGCCAGTGAGGCACAACAGGCCCAGAACGGCCAGCTAAATGGTGTGAGCCGGGTAACCCAGGCCGACCTGGATAGCATCAGCCGCCGCCTGAAAAGGGTTTACGGCTACGACCCCGGCACTTACCAGGGCTTCAATTACCGCACGTATTCGGACAAGTTCCTGGTCAAGCTCGACTGGAACCTTAACCCGCACAATACCTTCTCGGTGCGCTACAACTACCTCAAGAGCTACCGCGAGCAGGGGCCGCACCCGATTGCCATTGCGCCTTCGTCGCGGGTACCCGGCGTGAACACGCTGCAGTACTCCAACTCGGGCTACACCATCAACAACAACCTGAACTCGGTGGTGGCTGAATTGAACAGCACCTTTGGCAATGGCAAGTTCAGCAACAAGGCGCAGGCCAGCTTCTCGGCCTTCCGCGACAAGCGCGACTTGCCCAACCAGCCGTTCTTCCCGCAGGTTGACATCACGCAGGGCGGCACCACGTATGCGAGCATCGGCACCGAGCAGTTTTCGGCCAACAACACCTTGAATCAGAACATATACCAGCTCACCGACAACCTGAGCTATTTCGCCGGTGCGCACATCATCACGGTTGGTGCCAACTACGAGCGGTTCAACTTCATCAATGGTTTCAACTTGCAGCGTTACGGCTACCCGTACTTTGGTGGGGTCGATGTTCAGGATTTTCTGCGGACGCTCGACCCGAAAGACCCTTGGTTCAAGCGTGACCCGAATGCAAGAGACCCCAAAACGGGCCTGCGCACGCTGCCGCTGCTGGACCTAAATGCAGTAGCCGCTGCCGGTGGTCAGCAGCCCGTGAAGCAGGTAGACGTGACTGTGGCCCAGCTTGGCCTGTACGTGCAGGACGAGTTTCAGGTAAACCCGGCCCTGAAGCTGACGCTGGGCGTGCGCGCCGACATCCCCATCTACAGCACGAGTATCCCCTCGAACCCGCAGATTTCGGCGGCCACGTTCCACGACTCCAATGGCAACCCGACCAAGGTTGACGTGTCGGAATTGCCTAAGTCGACGCCGCTGTTCTCACCCCGTCTGGGCTTCAACTACAGCTCGCAGGGCGACGGCCCCAAAACCCAGGTGCGCGGCGGTACCGGCATTTTCACCGGCCGCATTCCGTTCGTGTGGATTGGCAACCAGGCCTCGAATGCGCGGTTCGACAACGGTTACACTTTCCAAATCAACTCGACGGGCCGCAACTTCAAGTTCCCGCAGGTGTGGCGCTCCAACCTGGCCATCGACCACGAGCTGCCCGGCGGCATCGTGGGTACGCTGGAAGCCATTTATTCGAAAGACCGCAACGCGGTGGTGCACCGCAACTACAACCTGGTGACACTGACGGATAAGGACCACCTGAACGGTGCTGACAATCGCCAGATTTACCCGGCCAGCGGCCCGCGCCTCAACTCATTCACTGGCCCGAACGGTGGGTTTACCTTCCTCGACGCGGGGGTGATTGCGCTGGAAAACACCAACCAGGGCTACCAGTATTCGTTTACCGGGCAGCTGAAGAAGGAGTTTGCCAACGGCTTTTACGCCACGGGAGCGTACACCTACTCCCAAGCGAAAGACATTACCTCGAACCCCGGCGAAATTGCCGGCGATGCCTTCCAGCGCCTGCCGGTGGTGGGCAACCCCAACCAGCCGAAGCTCTCGTACAGCGACTTTGGCTTGCAGCACCGCTTCATCGCCGCCGCTGGCCGTCGCTTTGCCTACGCCAACGACAAGCTGGCCACGACCCTGGGCTTCTTCTTCGAGGCCGCCCAAGGCAACCGGTACAGCTACACCTACGCCGGCGACCTGAACCGCGACAACATTCCCGGCAACGACCTGATTTTCGTACCCGCCAGCCGCAACCAAATCAACCTGGTGCCCTACACCAACGCTGCCGGTCAGACCATCTCGGCCGACCAGCAGTGGCAGCAGCTCGACGCCTACATCGGTCAGGACAAGTACCTGAACTCGCGGCGCGGCGACTACGCCGAGCGCAACGGCTCGACCAGCCCGTGGTACACGCAGTTGGATGCCAAGCTGATGCAGGACTTCACGGTGAAAACCAGCGGCGGCAAGAGCAACACCTTGCAGCTGAGCCTCGACATCCTGAACCTGGGCAACCTGCTCGACCGCAGCTGGGGCAACCGCCAGCTCGTGGGCAACAACCGCCTCATCGAAGCGGGCTACTCGGCCGCGAATCCTGATACGCCCACGTTCACCTTCCGGGGCGGCAACCAGACGTATTTCACCGACACCAGCCTGAACAGCCGCTGGCGCGCGCAGGTGGGGGTGCGCTACATCTTCGACTAAAAATACTTTGGTTAAAATTACATCATAATGCAAAAAAGAAGCCCTGGAGCTAAGTCGCTCCAGGGCTTCTTTTTTGCATTACAATCCACTACCGAGATAATTTATTGTAAAATGACTTTCTGGCTAAAAGTGCCTTTGTCAGTAATTACACGAAGCAGGTAAATCCCTGCTTTTATCCCTTGTAAATCAATGCTATAGCCATTCTTAGCCCTTTGTTGAGGATACTTGCTGACTATTTTACTTCCGTGCACATCATAGACGACAACTTCTTTTACAATAGAATTGTCGGATTCAATTGTCACGGTACCAGTTGTAGGATTGGGGAAAACCTTAAGTTGACCTTGACGTTTTTCAACTGCGCTACTGAGCGCATTTTGGTTCCGATAGGCTATTGGATTATAAGTAGTATTACTAGGGGTGCATGGATCTGAACTAATTAAAACTACTGTGGGTCCACAGAAATTTTGCGGTAGAGAACCAGGCACAGCACTAAAATTAGTGCCTGGAGTTACACTAAAGCCTGTTCTGAGAGTTATTTCGTTCGAAGAATAATACTTGGTTGTTCCCGGATTATTAGGATGGTTTATGATGACCTTATCCGAACTATTGTTTGGATTCGGGGCTACGAGCGGAGCATTTGGTTCGTATACGATGCTTGGAGTTGTATATGTTCCAGAGAATACATAAGTATATGCTTTCCCATTCCAGGTCGTAGACCCCACAGTATTACTGCGCTGCAAAAAAGAATTAGAACTGGAAAAAGGTGGTTGAGAGCCCCCTGAAGTGTATGCTGGATTGGTAGCAGTAGTAGTCGGAACCGAATTGACGGCATAATCCTGTACGTAGTACATTATCGGAGCGTCAATGGATGCTCCCTCACGTTGCAACTCAACTTTAACCCTGATGAACACTGCCGCGCCGTTATGAGCATAAATCGAAGCTCCCTTGAAGCAGCTGAAGTCCACAAAATGAGTCTGGTACTGTACAGGTTCACCAGGTAGGTTTCGAGCCACTTCAAATGCACCCGATGAGAACTCAGCCCGCAGATGGTCAGTATACTGCTCCGTATTGCATCCATTACCTATCTTGCTCGGATTAAAAAGGTACGGGGCTTTAACAACCAGAGCAGCCTGAGCGGATATCATCTTCAAACCAGAAGCTCTATTAACAGCCGCTATCAAGTCATCTTTCACCTGATAATTTGTATAATTTTCGAAGGTGGCATATCCACCACCATTACCACTCACACAGTAAGTTACGTAACCAGACTGTACATTCCAGCCCATAGAATTGAGTGTTGGCGTCTGAGCTAGGTTGAATACACCGAGTGGGCAATCATAATAGGGCTGGGTCGCGCCGGTAGCGTTGTGAGATGTGCCTGGAACCTGCATCAATACGGTTGCAATAGGGTATTTGGTAGTGATTTTACCTTTCAATGCTATAGAACCGTTTGAAACAGTTGGCGTGAAAGGTGGGGCCTGGGGGGCACTGGTATCGTCCGAACCCGATAAATAACCAATTATAGGCCCGATTAAGCCTAGGAAAGGAGCAGCAGAACCAGCTGCTTTAAAAAGCTTGCTGAGAGTACTGCCGAGCTTGTTATTGCCAGCAACAATACTTGTCAATGTCTGTAGACTCGATGTTTCAAAACCAGAGGTAGCTTTATTTGCTTGAGTAACTGCTCTATCATTGAAATAGGTAATGAATTTATCAACGTCATCAGGTTTGATTGAGCCCAAAAACTTAGCACCCTTTTGTGCCGTGGCAGCAAACTCTTTTATTTGAGTTGAAGTATTAGTGGCAACCTCTGTCTTGCTGCCACCAAACGCAAATCCTTCTTGCGCATCTGTCTTAAAATTAAAAGTACCATCTAAGGTAAGTTGAGAATCAACTATTGCATGAACAGCTACTTCTAATGTATTACCTAAGTACCGACTGTTCCTTGAATTAGGGTCGTATGCCATAGTAAATTCAGCTACTATCCAACCTGATTGGGCAGGGACCTTGGCTACATAAGACACTAAGTCGTCACTTAAGTCTGTTCTTTGTAAATATTGGTCGGGAGCCGTTATTAATGGATTATTCAATGATAAAATGCCCGTGCTTCTATTAGCATTTACGGCATCATTGGTCAGAGTAATCAAGGCACCATTCGCGTATGTACCTGTGCTATTATCCATCCAAAAGTATGTACGAACCATACTCGTATACCTGTTGTACAAAAAGAAGTACGGCACTTTAATCTCGGAGCCGGCACCCAAGTTCATTTTGAGCACTTCCCATCCTTTTGCTCTGGTATAATCTTTATCAATTGCGATTCGCTGCATTATGCTGCTATTGCTACTATTAGCTTGTTCCCAAGGTGCTCCGCCACCGGTAACCACACCGTAATTCGGGTTAGCTGAACCCTCTCTTCGTATTGCCCAAGTTTTACAGTATCCATCGTTAGGGGCGTCGCGCGGGGTTTCCCAATTCCATCCAGCGTAGCTTCTGCTGGTCATATCAGTGTAATAGATGGCGCTGCATTGAGCAGGCTGCCCATGTGCCCATTTCGGGGTACTTAAGGCAATGAGCAGGAGGCAGAGTATTTGAAAATTTTTCATGGGCTAATCCTTTATGATTCTTAAAGTGAATTAACCATTACTTATCAATAGCCACTTTTTTTGCTTCCAAATTTTGGACCTTTTTTTGCAGGCTAATAAGATGCAACGTGAGTTCTTCTACTTTTTTTAGCAGTAACGTATTCATTTGTGCCACGTTAATGCCATTAGTGGCCACTTCGCTGGTTGTTGGCATTTCGGGTAAATGCCCGTAAGTTGAAATGTATGCCTCCACTTCAGACAGTGGAGCTAGCCGGTAATTTTTGGCGAAAACATAATCGGCCCAGTTGGTGCTGTTGTCAGCCAATACATATATAGAGGTTGCAGTCAGCTTGCCGTATACGGAAAGCTTATAGTCAACGTGCGTACCAATGGAAGACTTCTCTCCAACACGCAGTTGACCCTTTTCATTAAGTACCATGCGTACCTTACTTGGCATATCTCTATCTTGAAAAGTCTGACCTCCTGCGCTGGCATTTAACGTGGGCGTAGTTAAGAACTGTAGGGTGCCCCCAATGCCACCTATAATAGCACTAGCACCGTTATTACCCCCATCGGTAGAAGTACTCCAGGGGCTACCCCAGGGTCCGGTACTTTTTAAATTGAAGCCGATATAAGATGAACTCCATAAGTTGTAGGAGTAGGCACTACCCCACGACGATAAATTAAGTGTATTGTCATTTAGTACTTGAACGGTTTGTTGCGCTTGGCTTAAATGGCTAACTAAAACCAGCATAACTGCTGCGAGAAAGCGAAGTGTATTGAACTGTTTCATGTTAATTTGGAGCTTTTTAAAATTGTGAGAAGGTGAATATTTATGTGTTAGAAGACTTTGTATTTGTCAAGAAGTCAGTTCAGGATGAAGAGGTCTAGTTAATTAATTTTACGCTCTTTGTTATTTGGCTGATTACGTGAAGTGGAAACTGCTCGAATTAGTAAACGCCGTTTTCCAACGTTGAAAAATAATTACCGATTAACGCATCACCGTTACTAGCACCTATAATTTCGATGCAAAACAAACGAGTGATTACGCTGTAAAAAAGGACAGTTCTTGCTTTTTTCAGACATTCTATATTTTTAATATTCACAATTTTATTAATAACCTATAAGGTTTTAATACAAATTAAAACCTTATAGGTTATTATATCGTCTTTATAATGAGCACAATGCATCGAATACTTTATATAAATAATTATTCTTAATTGCGACATTATGGCGCGAATCAATTTTTGCTCAATTAGGGCGCTGTTAAAAAAGGCCTGTCTCGACGCGGGCGTGATTGCACTGGAAAACACCAACCAAGGCTACCAATATTCGTTTACCGGGCAGCTGAAGAAGGAGTTTGCCAACGGCTTCTACGCCACGGGAGCGTACACCTACTCCAAAGCGAAAGACATTACCTCGAACCCCGGCGAAATTGCCGGCGATGCCTTCCAGCGCCTGCCGGTGGTGGGCAACCCCAACCAGCCGAAACTCTCTTACAGCGACTTTGGCTTGCAGCACCGCTTCATCGTCGCCGCTGGCCGGCGCTTTGCCTACGCCAACGACAAGCTGGCCACGACCCTGGGCTTTTTCTTTGAAGCCGCTCAAGGCAACCGCTACACCTACGCCGGCGACCTGAACCGCGACAACATTCCCGGCAACGACCTGATTTTCGTGCCAGCCTCCCGTAGCCAAATCAATCTGCTGCCTATAATAGATGCCAAGGGCAATATATTGGTGACAGCTGACCAAGAGTGGCAGCAGCTCGACGCCTACATCAAACAGGACAAGTACCTGAACTCGCGGCGCGGCGACTACGCCCAGCGCAACGGCTCGACCAGCCCGTGGTACACCCAGTTGGATGCCAAGCTGATGCAGGACTTCACGGTGAAGACCAGCGGCGGCAAGAGCAACACCTTGCAGTTGAGCCTCGACATCCTGAACCTGGGCAACCTGCTCAACCGCAGCTGGGGCAACCGCCAGCTCGTGGGCAACAACCGCCTCATCGAAACAAGCTACTTGGCCGCGAATCCTGACACGCCCACGTTCACCTTCCGGGGCGGCAACCAGACGTATTTCACCGACACCAGCCTGAACAGCCGCTGGCGCGCGCAGGTGGGGGTGCGCTACATCTTCGACTAAGCAACCCGCAACTGCGAAAAAGCAAAAAAGACCCGGCAGCAACGCCGGGTCTTTTTTGTTGTGGCATGATACTGATTTTAGCAAGCCGCAACCCGGAATGGCTAGCCGGGCAATGGCTCCAGCAAGTCCCATTGGTTGCCGTAGAGGTCTTCAAATACCGCCACGTGGCCGTAGGGCTCCGTGCGGGGCGCTTCCAGAAAGCGCAGGCCGCGCGCTTGCAGCACGGGGTAGTCGCGCCAGAAGTCGTCGGTGTGCAAAAACAGCCACACCCGGCCGGCACCCTGAGCGCCCACGCCGCGCTTTTCTTCGTCGGTTTTGGCTTCGGCCAGCAGCAGGCTGCAACCGGCCGTGCCGGGCGGGGCCACGACCACCCAACGCTTGCCTTCGCCCATATTTTGGTCGGCCGTGAGGCTAAAGCCCAGCACGTTGCAATAAAAAGCAATGGCTTCGTCGTAGCTACGCACAAGGACGGTGACGTGGGCTATTCGCTGATTCATGGGTGTATGGCGGGTTTTGGGCTGCGCGTGGTGAAAGTTGAAGCTGTTTAGGGAGGAATTCTGTTGTCGGCGGTCATGCAGAGCGCAGCGCAGCATCTCGCGTGCCGAAATGACTCAATCGATTGAATTACTTCGGCACGCGAGATGCTGCGCTGCACTCTGCATCACGGACTGGAAATACGCGCTACGTGGCTATGCCTCTTCGGTTTGCAGCTGCCGGTCGTACAGGGCGCGGTAGAGACCTTCGGCGTCGGCCATCAGGGCGTCGTGGGTGCCGTGCTGCACGATGGTGCCGTCGTCGAGCACCAGGATTTCATCGGCCAGCTTCACCGAGCTCACGCGGTGCGAGATGATGAGGCTGGTGCGCTGCGCCATGATGCGCTGTAAGGAGCCAAGGATGGCATTCTCGGTTTTGGTGTCGACGGCCGAGAGCGAGTCATCCAAAATCAGGATTTTGGGTTCCTTCACCAGGGCGCGGGCCATGCTCACGCGCTGCTTCTGGCCGCCCGAGAGGGTGATGCCGCGCTCCCCGACTTTGGTGTCGAAGCCTTCGGGGAAGGCCAGGATGTTCTCGTATACGTCGGCGTCTTTGGCGGCTTGCAGCATCCGGGCCTCGGTGGGCTGGTCAAGGCCGAAGTTGATGTTGTTGCGGATGGTGTCGGAGAACAGAAATACGTCTTGTGGGACGTAGCCGATTTGGCCGCGCAGGGCCGTGAGGGAGTAGTCGCGCACGTCGGTACCGTCGACGCTGATGCTGCCGGCCGACACGTCGTAGAGGCGGCAGAGCAGGGCGGCCACGGTGCTTTTGCCCGAGCCCGTGTTGCCGATAACGGCCAGCGTCTGGCCCGGCCGCACGCGGAAGCTCACCTCTTTCAGGGCCTGAATGCCGGTGTCGGGGTAAGTGAAAGAGACGTTTTCAAACACGATGTCGCCCACCAGCTCGCGCTGCACGTTCTGGCGTGATACGATGTCGGTTTTCTGGTCGAGAAACTCGTTGATGCGGGCCTGCGAAGCTTCGGCCCGCTGCACCAGCGACGACGTCCAGCCCAGGGCCGTGACCGGCCAGGTGAGCAGGTTCACGTAAATCAGGAACTCGGCGATGGTGCCCGTGGTGATGGTGCCGCGGATGACTTCCTGGCCCCCAACCCACACGGTGATGAGCGTGCTGAGGCCCACCAAAAACAGAATCAGCGGAAAAAACAGGGAGTTGACGAAGTTGAGGCTCAGCGACTTCTCTTTGTACTCGTTGCTAGCTTTGGTGAACTGGGCGTGCGAGTCAGCCTGCCGGGCGAACGACTTCAGCACCCGAATGCCCGAAAAAGCTTCCTGAGTAAAAGTAGTCATGGCCGCCAGCGACCGCTGGATCTGGTCGGACTTGCGCTCGATTAAGTTGTTGACGTAGAAGATGCTGACCGACAGCAGCGGCAATGGAGCCAGCGTGTAGAGCGTCAGCTTGACGTTGACGAGCAGCATGAGCGGCACGATGAGCACGAACAGCAGCACGAGCTGCAGGAAATACATGATGGCCGGCCCGAGGTACATGCGCACGCGGCTCACGTCTTCGGAGATGCGCGACATCAAATCGCCGGTGCTGTGGCGGCGGTAGAAGCTGAGCGGCAGCGACTGGTAGTGCTGGTAAATCTGGTTCTTCTGGTCGTTTTCGATGTGCCGCGACATCACGATGAGCGTCTGGCGCATGAAGAACAGGAAGATGCCGCGCAGCAGGGCCAATACGATGATGAGCACGCCGTAGAACAGCACATTGCGCCCGAAGAGCTGGTACACGCCGCGCTGGGCCTGGGTACCGGCGTAGAGGTGGTAGAGGTCGATGCCTTCGTTCACCAAATCAAACGCATAGCGCACCAGCTGGGCCGGAAAAATAGCCAGCAACGTGCTCAGCGCCACGAACAGCACCCCGGCGAGGAAATGCCATTTGTAGCGGAAAATGAAAGGATTAACAGCGGAGAGGGCGCGCACGGGCAGGGTGGGAAAGGGGCCGGTTCGGGAAAATAGCGGTACTTTTGCGGCCTGAAACGATGAGTCAATGGTCAATCGGAACGTCATGCTGAGCTTGCCGAAGCATCTCTGCTGCATAACTAATCCTCTTGATTGAATTAGTACTGAGGTAGAGATGCTTCGGCAAGCTCAGCATGACGTTCCGAATTTTCGTACCAACACCAAGACTCAACAAAGTTACGCCGCACACTTCCCAACCGTCCATTCCAAATTCCCACCAACCTCAATCCATCCCCCAATGATTGAAACCCAACTTATGGCTTCCGAAGCCATTTTCGGCCAGATTGCCGAGCACCAGCACGAGCAGGTCGTATTCTGCCACGACCACGAAACGGGCCTCAAGGCCATTATCGGCATTCACAACACCGTGCTCGGGCCGGCGCTGGGCGGCACCCGCATGTGGCACTACGCCAGCGACATGGAAGCCCTGAACGACGTGCTGCGCCTCTCGCGCGGCATGACCTACAAGGCCGCTATTTCGGGTCTTAACCTGGGCGGCGGCAAGGCCGTCATCATCGGCGATGCCAAGACGCTGAAGACCGAGGCGCTGCTGCGCAAGTTCGGCCGCTTCGTGAAGAACCTGAACGGCAAGTACATCACGGCCGAGGACGTGAACATGACCACCAAGGACATGGAGTACATCCGCATGGAAACCACCCACGTCGCCGGCCTGCCCGAGAGCATGGGCGGCTCGGGCGACCCCTCGCCCGTGACGGCCTACGGCGTGTACATGGGCATGAAAGCTGCGGCCAAAAAAGCCTTCGGTTCGGAGAGCCTCGCCGGCAAGCGCATCGGCGTGCAGGGCACCGGCCACGTGGGCACCTACCTGCTCGAACACTTGCAGAAAGAGGGCGCCAAGCTCATCGTTTCCGATTACTACGAAGACCGCGCCCTGGACGCGGCCAACCGCTTCGGTGCCACCGCCGTGGGCCTCGATGCCATTTACGACCAGGAAATGGACATTTACTCGCCCTGCGCGCTGGGGGCCACGCTCAACGACGACACCATTCCGCGGCTGAAAGCCCGCGTGGTGGCCGGTTGCGCCAACAACCAGCTCAAAAACGAAAACCAGCACGGCCCCGAGCTCGTGCGCCGCGGCATCGTCTACGCCCCCGATTTCCTCATCAACGCCGGCGGCCTCATCAATGTCTATTCTGAAGTGACGGGCGGCAGCCGCCAGGGCGCCCTCACCCAAACCGAAAAAATCTACGATTTCACCCTCCAGGTCTTGGCGAAAGCCGAAGAAGAAGGCACGCACCCGCAGGCCGCCGCCATCAAGCAGGCCAAGGAGCGCATCGCCAACGTGGGCCGGGTGAAGTCGACGTACTAAAGGAATTATGAATTATGAGTTATGAATTATGAGTTGATTGAGGGTGCGCCTCAATCAACTCATAATTCATAACTCATAATTCATAACTCATAATTCATAACTTAATCCAATGCTCAACCGCCGCCTCCTCCGTATCAAAGTCATGCAGTCGCTCTACTCCTACCACCAGGCGGTGGGGGCCGATTTGCTGCTGGCGCAGGACCGCATCGCGGCTGCTTTCGAGCCCGACCTGGCCGCCAAGGAAGCGCCCGACCGGCGCCAGCTCGAAGGCCAGCGCAAGCTGGGCGAGGCCCAGCTGCGCCAATGGTACCGCACCGGCGAGGCCCCCGAAAAGACCGACGACAAAGCCGTGGATGCCGCTTTGGCCGACGCCATCGGCTACTTTCAGGCCCAGGTGAAGAAGGACGGGGCTTTTTTTGGCGGGCAATTGCTGGTGGGCGCCGAAAGCATCCACGACCAGTACCTGCACCTGCTGAACCTGCCCGCCGCCCTGCTCGGCGTGATTGAGGAGGAGCAGAGCCGGGAAGAGCGCCGCCGCCTCGGCCCGCGCGAGGACGCCCTGGACGCCAACCGCCTGCACCAGAACGCGGCCATCGCCAAGCTCATGGCCAACGAGCAGCTCCAGGACCTGACCATTCGCCGCAAGCTGGCCTGGGACAGCGCCGAGGACATCGAAGCCCTGCGGGCCGCCTGGCAGGAAATGAAGGCCGACGAACCGCTGCTGGCCTACCTGGCCGGCCAGCCCACCGACGTGGCCGAAATGGACTACGACGCGGACCTGGAAATCCTGCGGCAGTTATATAAAGATTATGTTTTCAAGGGCGAAGCGCTGCCGCGCCACCTCGAAGCCGACGATTTGAACTGGGAGGAAAATCGACCCATCGTGCGCAACCTGGTGCTGAAGACGCTGAAAATGCTGCCCTTCGCCGCCGACGAAAAGCAGGAGCTGATGAACCTCTCGGCCAACTGGGCCGACGACCGCGAGTTTGCCGAAACCTTGTATAAGCAGACGCTCATCGAGGACGACAAGATGGAAAAGCTCATCGCTGGCTCGGTGCAGAACTGGGACGTGGACCGCGTGGCCCTGCTCGACAAAATCATCCTGAAAATGGCCCTCACCGAGATGCAGCTTTTCCGGGGCATTCCGGTGAAAGTCACCATCAACGAGTACATCGAAATCAGCAAGCTCTACAGCACGCCCAAAAGCAAGCAGTTTGTGAACGGCATTCTCGACAAGCTGGCCCAGGATTTAGCGGCCAGTGGCGACATTCGCAAATCGGGCCGCGGCCTGCTGGACAACCAGTAGGCAATTGGGTGGGTTGCATGACGGGCAATTGGCATGACGTTCTAATTAGCCACCTTTGCACCCACGGCCGCGTTTCTGCGTACTCACGCCGTCATTTGTCCTCACCTTTCTTTTCCCTCATCTCGAACATGGCCAGCAAAACCACCACCGGCATCTTGTGCTTCGCGGGCGGCGCCCTCACCGGCGCGGCCCTTGGCTTGCTCTATGCCCCCGAAACCGGCACCGAAACCCGCTCCTGGCTCAGCTACCAGCTAGAGAAATACCGCTCAGTGCTGGCCGACCTCACCGACAGCCTCGTGACCAGCCGCGAAGCCGCCGCCGGCCCGTCGTCTGCCAAAAGCGAAGGCCAGCGCGTGATTTCCGACGCCAAATCCAAAGCCGAGCAACTGCTGGGCGACGTCGACCAGCTCATCAATCAAATCAATTCCCGCAAGGGCGCTTAATTCGTGATGAAGTGATGAGGTGATGGAGTAATGAGGCCAAGGCGCATAATGGTCGGGGTAAACGGTTTACTTCACGACGTTATTATCCTTGCTGCCAACCACTTTATCACCTCCTTACTTCATCACCTCATCACTTTAACAGAATGCATTTAGTAACCCTTATTCCCGGCGACGGCATTGGCCCCGAAATCACCAAAGCGGTAACCGATATTTTCACCGCCGCCCAAGTGCCCGTGCAGTGGGAAGAGCAGAACGCTGGCCAAACCACGTTCGACCAATCGAGCGAGCTGATTCCGGCCGCGCTGCTCAAGTCGCTGGAAAAGAATAAGGTGGCGCTAAAAGGGCCGATTACCACTCCTGTCGGCAAAGGCTTCCGCAGCATCAACGTGACGCTGCGCCAGAAGTACGACCTCTACCAGAACGTGCGGCCCAGCAAAACCACGCCGGGCATCAAAACCCGCTACGAAGGCATCGATTTGGTGCTGTTTCGCGAAAACACCGAAGGCCTGTATTCGGGCCTGGAAGTGTTTGACGAGCGCCTGGGCATCGCCGATTCCATCGCCCGCGTGACGGTGGAAGGCTCGCGCAAAATCTGCCGCGCCGCCTTTGCCTACGCCGCCAAGCACGGCCGCAAAAAGGTGACGCTGGCCCACAAGGCCAACATCATCAAAATGGCGGGCACGTTGATGATTAACGCCTGCAAAGAAGCGGCGACCGAATTTCCGAGCATCGTGTTCGAAGACAAAATCATCGACAACATGTGCATGCAGCTGGTAAACAAGCCCGAGCAGTTCGACGTGATTGTGACGACCAACCTGTTTGGCGACCTGCTGTCGGACCTGTGCGCTGGCCTGGTGGGCGGCCTGGGCGTGGTGGCCGGGGCCAACATCGGCGACGACATGGCCATTTTTGAGGCCGTGCACGGCTCGGCGCCCGACATTGCCGGCCAGGGCAAAGCCAACCCCACCGCCCTGCTCCGCTCGGCGCTGATGATGCTGCACTACCTCGGCGAGCACGCCAAAGCCGACCAAATCGAGAAAGCCCTGGCAGCCACCCTCCTGCACCCGGAAGAATGCACCGGCGACCTCGGCGGCCAGGCCAGCACCAGCCAGTTTGCCCAGAATATTATTGCTAAACTGTAACTAATTAATTGGCGTTTTAACCAGCTGTCATGCTGAAGAATGAAGCATCCTATAACGCCGCAACGAGTCGTTCAACGGTGATAAGATGCTTCGCAGTGCTCAGAATGACAAGAGGTTAAGACGTTACATAACCAATGAAATACCAGATTCTCGTTGCCGCCGCGCTACTTCTCGGAGCCTGCAACCGCGACAAAACCACCGAAGTCGGCACCGAAGGCATGAACGCGGCTGCTAACGCCGCCTCCGATGCCGCCAACCCCACGGTGGACAACCCCAACGTGGTGAGCGACAAAGAAGCCGCCAACCCCAACGCGCCGGTGATGAAATTTGCGGAAGCTGAATTCGACTTTGGCGATATTCAGCCGGATAGCAAGGTGCACCACACGTTCACCTTCACCAACACCGGCAAATCGCCGCTGCTGATTGAAGACGCCACCGCTTCCTGCGGCTGCACCACCCCCAGCTGGACCAAGGAGCCGGTGGCCCCCGGCGCCCAGGGCAAAATGGAAGTGCAGTTCGACAGCCGCGGCAAAAACGGCATCATCAGCAAGCAGGTGGCCGTGCGGGCCAACACGCAGCCGGTCATCACCACCATCCTCATCAAAGGCAATGTGCTGACGGCTACGGCCAAAAGCGCCAACCCTCTTTAAGTCCTTAAGTCAAACGCCATGTTTTCGACCCTTTTATTGCAGGCTTCCGGCGGAATGGACTTCATGCAGCTGATTTTCCCGGCGGCCATAGGTTTGGTGGTTTATTTTTTCATGATTCGGCCCCAGCAGAAGCGCACGGCCGACGCCAAAGCCTTCCGGCAGTCGCTGGCCAAAGGGTCGCGCATCGTCACCATCGGCGGCCTGCACGGGCTGGTGGTCGAGCTGACCGAAGATACTGTGGTGGTGGAAGTTGACCGCGGCACCAAGTTGCGCTTCGACCGCTCGGCCATTGCCCGCGAAGTGGGCAGCAAAACGGCTGCTTCCACCGAGGGCATCGCCAACGCCTAGCCATGGACGGGCCGCTGAACCGGGCGGGGCGGCTGGTGCGCTGGTTCGTGCGCCCCTTCGCGGGCCAGGAACCCAGCTTCTACCGGGCCGTGACGGCGTGCCTGCTCGCGGCCGGCCTGTTTTGGCAGATGAACGCCCTGAACAAAACCTACACCACCCGCCTGAACTTCCCGCTGGCGTGGCACTACGATTCGCTTCATTACGTGCCCTTGCGCCCCTTGCCGGCGGCACTGCCCGTGACCGTAACGGGCCAGGGCTGGCGCCTGCTGCGGGCCAACCTGGGCTGGGGCACCCACCCCGCCGACCTGCACCCCGTGCCGCTGCCCGGCACCCGCTACCTGCCCGCCGAAGCGTGGCGCCGCGGCCTGCGCAACTCGCTGGAAGGCGTGGATATCAACGAGTGGGCCGGCGATACGCTGCGGCTTACATTCGACCGCTACGTGAGCCGCCGGCTGGTGCTCGTGCCCGATTCGGCGCAGCGCTACGCGGTGCGTTTCACGCCGGCGCAGGTCACGTTTCGCGGCCCGGCCAGCTTGGTCGAGGCGCTGCCGTCGCCCTACCCGGTCGCCCTGCCGCCGGCTGCCGACAGCGCCGCCCAGGACAAGCAAGTAGCCATTAAAACCCCGGCGCGGGTGCGTGCACTGGTGCCAACGGTGCGGGTGCGCCGGCAGCCCGCGGCCCTTCTGCCCAACCATGGCCGACACCGCCGCGCGGCCCAATTGCCTAACTATTAGCAGTTACGCTTATGCTACGGATTGGCATTACCGGCGGAATTGGCTCGGGCAAAAGCATTGTCAGCCGCTTGTTTCAGGCGCTGGGGGTGCCCGTGTACGATGCCGACTCGCGGGCCCGGTGGCTGATGGAAAACGACGCCGACCTGCGTCAGCAGCTTATTTCCGCTTTTGGCCCCGATACCTACGACAGCGCGGGCCGGCTAAACCGCCCGGTATTGGCCGGTACCGTATTTCGAAGCCCGGACTTGCTGGCGCAGCTAAATGCCCTGGTGCACCCGCACGTCGGCACCGATTTTGAGCAGTGGGCTGCTGCCCGGCAGCAAGCCGGCAGCGCGTATGTACTCAAGGAAGCCGCGCTGCTTTTCGAGGCGGGCTCCTACAAACAGCTCGACCGCATCATCACCGTATTTGCGCCGCTAGTGGTGCGCCAGGCCCGCGTGCTGCGGCGCGACCCGCACCGCTCCGCTGCTGACGTACAGGCCATTATGGCCAAGCAGCTGAGCGAAGAAGAGAAAATGCAGCGGGCCGACTACGTGCTGGCCAACGACGACGCGCAGCCGCTGCTGCCCCAGGTGCTGGCACTGCACGCCGCGTTTGGCGCACTGCCAGGGGCATAAAAAAGGCTGCTTCTCTCGAAGCAGCCTTTCTCATTCAGATAGTTTTAGCAACTTATAGCTTGTTATAGCTTGCCTGAATAATCTTCCAGGGTATCAATCACTTTGAGGAGCTGAGGCACGGCCAGCGAATAATAAATCTTGGTTCCGACTTTGCTCGATTTCAGCACGCCCCGGTCTTTGAGGGTGATAAGGTGCTGGGAAGCAATGGCTTGGGGCAAGTCGAGGGCTTGGTAAATGTCGGTGACGGACATCTGGCTGTCTTTGCCTTTGGTTTTACCCAGCAAATCAACAATAGCCAGCCGTTTGGGATGAGAGAGAACCTTGAGCATAGCCGCGGCACGGTCCAACTGTTGCGCTTCTACACGCGAATGCAATGGTTTCATGAAGTCAATAAAAAGTGAGGAGAAAATGGAAGAGCAGAAAAATGGAAGCGTATGGAAGAGTAGAATAAGTGCAATACGTTGGGACTACTTGGGTAGTTCCTAAGCACGGTGCAAAATAGAGGTAAATAATTTGATTATCTTCAAAATACTTGAATATTTGTTACTTTTTATTTATTCCAGAAATACAATTCCGCTTTTAGGGGCCTCCAAGGTTCGTGCCTACCTTTGCGGTTCCACTCTTTTTGACAGAATTCATTTTCGTTACTGACCGATGCTTGACTTGCTAACCAAATTTGAAAACAAGCGCCCCGAAATCGTCTTCGAGTGGCAGGACTCGGAAACCGAAGCCGAAGGATGGGTGGTAATCAACTCGTTACGTGGCGGTGCGGCCGGTGGCGGCACCCGCATGCGCAAGGGCCTGGACAAGCGCGAAGTGGAAAGCCTGGCGAAAACGATGGAGGTAAAGTTCACGGTATCAGGGCCGGCAATTGGCGGGGCGAAGTCGGGCATTAACTTCGACCCGCAGGACCCGCGCAAGCGCGGAGTGCTGGAGCGCTGGTACCGGGCCGTATTTCCATTATTGAAAAACTACTATGGCACCGGTGGGGACCTAAACGTAGACGAGATTCACGAGGTTATCCCCATCACCGAAGAATATGGCCTCTGGCACCCGCAGGAGGGTGTTGTGAATGGCCATTACCATGCCACCGAACCCCAAAAAATCCAGAAACTGGGGCAGCTCCGGCAGGGCGTGGTGAAGGTGGTGGAGGACGCCACCTTCTCGCCCAACCTGGCCCGCAAGTACACGGTGGCCGACCTCATCACCGGCTACGGGGTGGCCGAGGCCGTGCGCCATTATTACCGCCTCTGGCCCGGCACCGACGTGAGCGGGCAGTGCGCCATCATTCAGGGCTGGGGCAACGTGGGCGCGGCGGCGGCCTACTACCTGGCCGGGCAGGGCGTGCGCATTGTGGGCATCATCGACCGGGCCGGGGGCCTGCTGAGCACCGAAGGCTTCGGGCTGGAAGAAATTCGGGCGCTGCTGCTGGCCCGCCAGGGCAACGCCCTGACGGCCGACAACCTGCTGTCCTTCGAGGAAGTGAATGAGCAGGTGTGGGCCATGGGGGCCGACATTTTTGTGCCGGCCGCGTCGTCGCGCCTTGTCACGCGGGCCCAGGTGGAGC
>CAXTCS010000044.1:0-22431 GCA_964242365.1 uncultured Hymenobacter sp.
CGAAGACCGGCATCGAGAAAGCTGATGTATTGATGACTGTTGAAGCCTTCTTCAAAGTCGTGAAAGATTCGATGACTGAGGGCAACAACATTTACGTGCGCGGCTTCGGCTCGTTCGTAAACAAGAAGCGCGCCCGTAAAGTCGCCCGCAACATCTCGAAAAATACGTCGCTCATCATCGAGGAGCACTACATTCCGAGCTTCAAGCCGTCGAAGACTTTCGTAGCAAAAATCAAGAACAGCAAGAAGGTGAAAGCCGTTGCGGCCAAAGCCTAGTTGATTTAATGGGCAGTGCTTGGTGATTGATAATTAACGGCCCGCAAGAGTTATTGCTGGCGATTAGTTGCTGACTACCAGGCATTAATCACTAAAAATGCCGGCCGCGCCGCCGGTGTCTTTTCCGTGAGGGAAAGCCCGGCGGCCGACTTTTTTCAGCCCATGGCTACTACTCGTTTCGCTCCGCATCAATTGGTTGTCCTCGCCGCCGCGCTCGCGCTGGTAGGGGGCTTGTTCGTGTTGCCCAAGGGCATCATGAAACCCAAGGAAAGCCGCTCGGAACTGAGCAAGGACGCCGCGGCCACGGCCAACCGCGATGGCGGCGGCCCGGCCACCAACGGCTCCAAAACGGAGGCTTCGTCGGGCCCGGTGCCCGCCACAGCCACGGCAAACAACGGCCCCAATGCCGCGCCTCACACCGCGGCTACCACTGCCCAACGGCAGGAACTGGCCCGGTTGCTGGCCGAGTACAAGGCTGCTCCCGACGCGGCGGCGCGGGCTACGGTGGCCACTGCGCTGGCGCGGCGCTACAACAGCGTCGAGCGGTTCGACAGCGCCGGCTACTACTTAGAGCAAGTGGCGCTGAGCAAGCCCAGCGCCCAAAACTGGCAGCAGGCAGCCGATGCTTACTTTCAAGCGTTTAGCTTCGCAGCAACCGACGAGCGGGTGAAACTGCTCGGTGGCAAAGCCCGGGAGCTGTACGCCAAAGTGCTAAAAGACGAGCCCGGCAACCTCGACGCCAAAACCAACCTCGGCATGGCCTACATGGCCTCCGACAACCCCGTGCAGGGCGTTACGCTGCTGCGCGAAGTGCTGGAAGCCGACCCCCGCAACGAAAAAGCCCTGTATAATATGGGCATTTTGGCGGTCCAAAGCAACCAGTTCGACAAGGCCGTAAAACGTTTCCAGGACTTGGTGAAAGTCAACCCGAAAAACGTGAACGGCCAGTTTTACCTCGGCGTCACCCTGGCCCGTACCGGCGCCAAAGAAGAAGCCAAGGCCGCTTTCCTCACCGCCAAAAGCCTCAGCGCCGACCCGGCCCTGGCCGCTTCGGTAGACGAGGAAATTGCCAAATTAAAGTGAGTTTCTGGTTGCTTGTTTCTGGTTGCTTGTTGTCATGCATGCACCACAGGAACTAGTAACCAGAAACAAGCAACGAGAAACAAGCAACCAGAAACATCACCAACTTAACCCCCAAGCATCATGCCCTGCGGTAAAAAAAGAAAGCGTCATAAAATTGCCACTCACAAGCGCAAGAAGCGCCTGCGCAAGAACCGTCACAAGAAGAAATAAGCCTCACGGGGCGTAGCGGCGGCCGGCAGTTTTCCTAACGGGAAGGGAGTCAGCCGCCTATCTCTCACGTAGCCTCCTGAGTGGGGCTGGCTGAGTGCTTTTCCCGTGGCTCGCGAGGGAAGCCAGAACCTATGGTTCTGGCTTCCCTTTGCCGGTTTCGGGGTAGTGCTTTGGCGGCTTTACTTGTAGGTTACCTTAACTAAACCAACGCTTTGAGTAATGAATTAGTGATTAATTCTACTCAGGAAGGCGAGCGGATTGCGTTGTTGCAAGACAAACGGTTGATTGAATACCACTTCGACCGCAACGACACCAACTACTCAGTAGGCGACATCTTCCTGGGCACCGTGAAAAAGGTGATGCCCGGCCTGAACGCGGCGTTCGTAGACATTGGCTACGAAAAAGACGCGTTTCTGCACTACGGCGACCTCGGCGAACAATACCCCTCCCTCACGAAGTGGGCACGCGGAGTACAAAGCGGCCGCGCTCCGGCCGCCGGCCTGGAAAAATTCACGTTTGAGCCCCCACTCGATAAGGTGGGCAAGGCCGAAAGCGTGTTCAAGAAAGGCCAGCAAATTGTTGTCCAAATCATCAAGGAGCCGATTTCGACCAAAGGCCCCCGCGTGAGCACCGACATTTCGATGGCCGGCCGCTACCTCGTGCTGATGCCGTTTTCGAACACCATCAGCGTCAGCAAGAAAATTGTCAGCAAAGGCGAGCGCGACCGGCTCAAGCGGCTCATTGCCAGCATTAAGCCGGAGAACTTTGGCGTCATCATCCGCACCGTGGCGGAGGGCCGCGAAGTAGCCGAGCTCGACAAGGACATGCAGGACATGGTGGCCAAGTGGGAACAGCTCTACACCACGCTGCGCACCGCCAAGCCCAACGACAAGGTGCTCGGCGAGCTGGGCCGCACCTCGTCGATGCTGCGCGACATGCTGAACGAGTCCTTCGACAGCATTATGGTCGACGCGCCGCCGATGTATGAGGAAATGCGCGACTACCTCCAGAAAATCGCGCCCGATAAGTTGGGCTTGTTGAAGCTGCACAACTCGAAAATTAAAATTTTTGAGCAAACTGGCATCGAGAAGCAGCTCAAAACCCTGTTTGGCAAGACCGTGACCGTGCCCGGCGGCGGCTACCTCGTCATCGAGCACACCGAAGCCCTGCACGTCATCGACGTGAATTCGGGCAGCAAGAGCAACCAGGAAAACGACCAGGAAGCCACGGCCCTGATGATAAACATGCTGGCGGCCAAGGAGGTAGCCCGGCAGCTGCGCTTGCGCGACATGGGCGGCATCATCGTCATCGACTTCATCGACATGCGCGCGGCCGAAAGCCGCAAAAAAGTGGAGGACGCCGTGCGCGACGCCATGAAGCACGACAAAGCCAAGTTCACGGTGCTGCCGCTCACCAAGTTTGGGCTGATGCAGATTACCCGGCAGCGCGTGCGCCCCGCCGAGCTCATCATAACCGGTGAGGTGTGCCCTACCTGCGGCGGCACGGGCAAGATTTCGGCCTCCATTCAAGTAACCGACGACATTGATAACAGCATCGACGACCTGCTGGTGAACCAAAACCAGTCGGGCATCACGCTGTCGGTGCACCCGTTCCTGCACGCTTACTACACCAAAGGGCTGGTTTCGCGCCAGATGAAGTGGTACCTCAAGTACTACAAGTGGGTGAAAGTGGTGAAAGACAGCAGCCTGGGGCTCACCGACTACCGCATCGAAGACGAGCGGGGCGAGGAAATCCAGTTGCGGTCCTCGGCCGCGGCCATGAGCCGCTTGCAAGACCGCGAAGTAGAAATCGTGGACTAGACCACAGATTGAACGGATTTCAACGGATTGAACGGATTTTTTGTGGTTTAGCGCTTTTTTGAGTCTGGAATAAAGCAAAAGGACCGGCTGCGTGTGCGGCCGGTCCTTTTGCTTTATTCCAGAAGGTTATGCAACTAAAAGCGAGTGTCAAATTCCCAAAGCGGAGAACCACAAAAAATCCGTTCAATCCGTTGGAATCCGTTCAATCAGCGATTAAAATTTGATGCCTAAGTCCAGCGCGACGTTGCTGTTTTTGATGGTGACATCTTTGAAGCCGCGCTTTCTTTCAAAGTAATGGTCGATGTCGACCAACCCGCGATTGTAGCTGATGCCGGCGAAAACTTTGGTGCTTTTGCCCAGCTGGTATTCAGCTCCGACAGCTGCCAATGCGTCGGCATCGAAGAAATAGACGTAGTCGCCGGCCTTGTTTTCGGTGCCCGTGGCCGGGTCGGTGCGAAACTTGCTGCTATTGATGCGCGTGCCGATGGGCACGTTTAAGGAGCCGCCGACCTGGAAATAGAGGCGGGTAGCTGGGGCGATTTCGTTGGTGAAAAGCTTAACGGTGAGCGGCAATTCCAGGTACTGCGTGCTGAACTTTAGCTTGATGTCACCAAATGGTAAATTGTTCGAGTCTCGGTCGGTATAAACAATATTGCCGCCTTTGCCCGTCAGCAGCAAGCCGGTGCTGAAGGCGTAATTTTCGCCGAAGAAATAGTCAACCACCAGGCCGCCGCCGAAGCCGAACTTGCTGCCATCGCTGGAAAAATTGTGGTCAGTAGGCGATTCGGCCCGGAGACTGGTGATGGATGGCGAGATTTTCAGGCCGATTTCGACTTGGGCCGAGGCGCTACCAATCGTGGCCGCGAGAGCAAGCAGCGAGAAGAATATTTTTTTCATACGAAACAGATAATTCAATTGCCGGCAGTGGCTACCGACCGCCGGTAGTTTTGGCTAATTTTACCCCAAAGTAACGCGCGTGGATACGAATAATTTTACCTGGCGGCGCTGGCTGCCCCTGTTTTTAGGCCTAAGCCTTGCAATAAATGCTTGTAAAAGCGGCCCGGCTACGGGCTGCCGCGCCGACGCGGCGGCCGACGCGCCAACGGTGCCCGTGCGCGTGCAACACCTGGAGCCAGCCTTTTTCAGGATAAAGACGCCGGCCGATGCCCGGCAGTTTATGGACGCGCACCCGGCATTTTCGCGCTACTACTTGCAGCGCCAGCCCGCCAGCGAAAAGGAGCTGGAAGGCGGGCTGCCCCAATTGGCGACCAACGCGGCTTTGCAGCAAGTGGGCCGCGAAACGGCCGCTGCTTTTCCCGACAGCGCCGCGCTGCGCCATGATTTGGGCGAGCTGTTCCGGCGGGTGCACTATTACTTTCCGGACTTTCGGGTGCCTCCGACGGTGACTTATGTGAGCGGGTTTTTGAACAAGGATATTTACGTGAACGACAGCTTGTTGGTGCTCAGCCTGGACTGGTTTGCCGGGCCGAAGACGAGCAAGCGGCCCGATTTGCCGCAGTACATCCTGCGGCGCTATACGCCGGGCGGCCTGCTGCCCTTGCTGGCGCAGAACGTGTCGAGTAAGTACAACCGCCACGAGCTGACCGCCAATTCGATGCTGGACGCGATGGTGCATTCGGGCAAGGCGCTCTACTTTGCCAGCCAGGTGCTGCCCTGCACGCCCGACTCGCTGCTGCTGGGCTACACCAAACGCGAAATAGTGGGCCTGGAAGCCAACGAAGGCCGCGTCTGGGGGCATTTCCTCGAAAAAAACCTGTTGTATTCGACCACGCCGTTTCTGCTCCAGAAGTACGTGGGCGAGCGGCCCAGCGTGCCCGAAATCGACAAAACCTGCCCCGGCCGGGTGGGGCAGTGGGTGGGCCTGCAAATCGTGCGCAAGTACGTGGCCGAGCACCCCGAGGTAAGCCTGAGCCGCCTGATGGCCGAAAAAGACGCGCAACGCATTCTGAACGAGTCGCATTACCGCCCCAAGCGGTGACTGAGCGACTGAGTGAGTAGAATGATGGCCGACAGTATTCTGCTCACTCAGTTACTCAGCTACTCAGTCACGCACTGCCCATGCACATCGCCGTTTTCAGTCAGTACCACACCAACCCCGATTGCCCGGCCACCAGTCGGCACTACACGCTGCTGGCCCACATCGCCAAAACGCACCGGGTGACGCTGCTGACCACGCCCGCCTGGCGAGGGCAGCAGTTGACCCAGGAATTTCCCTGGGTGCCGGCCGGCGTAGAAATTCGCGAAGCAGCGGTGCCCTATGACAACAAAATGGGCCCGGCCCGCCGGGCATTGGCGTTTGCGCACTACGCCGGCTGGGCCGTGCGCGAGGGCTTGCGCATCGACAAGCCCGACGTTATCTGGGGCATCAGCACGCCGCTGACGGCGGCTTGGGCGGCGGCCCAGGTGGCGCGGTGGCGCAAGGTGCCGTGGGTGTTTGAAGTACAGGATTTGTGGCCCTCCTTTCCGATTGCGATGGGTGCCGTGCCCACGGCGCTGGCCCGGCAGCAGCTTTACCAGCTGGAAAAGCGGCTGTATAAAAGGGCCCGGCACATCCTGCCGCTGTCGCCCGACATGACGCGCTACGTGACGGACCTGGGTATTGCGCCCGAAAAAGTGACGACCGTGCTCAACGGCACCGACCTGGATTTGGCCGCGCGGGCAACGCCGGAAGCAGTGGCCCAGCTGCGCGACAAGCTTGGCCTGACGGGAAAGCGCGTGATTCTCTACGCGGGCACTTTCGGGCGCGCCAACGATATTGCGACCTTGGTAGCCGCCGCCGAAGCCATGGCGGCTGCCGATGAAAATGCGGTGTGGCTGTTTCTGGGCCACGGCTTTTATGAGCCGTTGATTGCGGCGGCGGCGGCTCGTTGGCCGGGGCGAATCCGGCTGGTGGGCGGGCAGGCGCGGCACGCCGTTTTTGGCTGGTTCGCGCTGGCCGAGGTGTCGGTGGTGTCTTTCCTGGGGTTGCCGGTGCTGGATTCCAATTCGCCGGCCAAGCTCTACGACTCGCTGGCGGTGGGCACGCCGGTGATTGTGACCAACCGGGGCTGGACCAAGGAACTGGTGGAGCAGCACGCCTGCGGCTGGTACGTGCCGGCCGGCGACGCCGAAGCTTTGGCGACGCAACTGCGGCGGCTGTTGGCGCAGCCAGAAATACTGGCGGTGGCTGGCGATAGGGGCCGGCAATTGGCCATTGCGGCGTTTGACCGGCAGCGCCTGGCGTCTCAGGTGCAGCAAATCCTGGAAGCAGCTGCCGGGAAAATATAATGCCGAGTTTAGAACTGTTTCATAATCAGAGGAATTTGCCTACGGGAGGTAGAGACGCAACATTTTGCGTCTCGTCGTTGAACGATGCCGTTGCACGACCGGAAATAGGCCCCTACCGCGCAGGCTAAACAACATCCGCAACCGAAGGTCAGCGGCGCTAACGACGAGACGCAAAATGTTGCGTCTCTACCCGTTCAGTCACTCCCAGCCGTGCCACCCGTAGTCAGAATCGGCTACGCCGCCGGGATGGGAACATAGGCCAGTTCTTTGCCGAAATGCTTTTCGAAGTAAGCGCAGCTGGGAGCCAGCGGGCAGATGCTGCACTTGGGCGAACGCGCCACGCAGATGTAGCGGCCGTGCAAAATCAGCCAGTGGTGGGCTTTGGCAATCAGCTCCTGGGGAATATGGCGCACCAAGCCCTTCTCAACGGCCAGCGGCGTAGTGGCCGTTTTGGGCACGAGGCCCAGGCGGTGCGACACCCGAAAGACGTGCGTGTCGACGGCCATCGCCGGCTGGTTGTAGATGACGGAGGCCACCACATTGGCGGTTTTCCGGCCCACGCCGGGCAGGCGCTGAAGCTCGTCAATCTGGCTGGGCACTTCGCCGCCAAAATCTTCGGTGAGCATGCGGCCCAGGCCGGCGAGGTGCTTGGCCTTGTTGTTGGGGTAGGAAACGCTGCGGATGAACGGGAAAATCTCGTCGGCCGTGACCGCGCCCAGGTGCGCGGCGGTGGGAAACTGGGCCAGCAACGGCGGCATCACCAGGTTCACGCGCTTGTCGGTGCACTGCGCGCTGAGCACGACGGCCACTATCAGCTCGTACGGGTTGCCGTACACAAGCTCGGTTTTGGGCTCCGGAAAATTGGTCGTGAAGTAAGCGAGAAAGTAACGGAACCGGTCGGCGCGAGACATAGCGAAGGAGGGAGGCGGCAAAAAAACAGCTGCCATCCCGCGCGCGGCGAAGGCCTGAAGACGGCAGAGCAGCCGGGCTTAGGTTCTTCGCCGCGACCGGAATGACAGCAGCAGGGTAACGTAAGGACTTAGGACCTGGGTAAGAAAGTGCGCGAATAGCGCAAAATGGCCTCGGAAGTCTTGGGCCGGGGCTCGCGGCGTACGCCGTCGAGAGCCCGCTGGGCCAAAAGGAGGTCGGCGCAGGTGGCGGCCAGGTCGGGGTCGTGCTGCAATGCCTCCTCTACTTCGCGCTGCCTTTCAACCGGCAATTCGTTGTACACATACTGGAGCAGTGTCGAATGGGGTAAGGTTTGAATCATAATGCAGAGAATTTGCGGTCATTTTCTTCCGCAGGTTTATCAGCGCGTAGCGCATCCGGCCCAGGGCCGTGTTGATGCTCACGCCGGTTGCGTCGGCAATTTCCTGGAAGCTCATGTCGCCGTAATGGCGCATGAGCAGCACTTCCTTTTGGGCGGCGGGCAGTTCCTGAATTAACGCCCGAAGGCGGGTGTGGGTTTCTTCGCGGGATAAAATATCGTCCGGCCCGTCGTCGTCAATGGCGAGCGTGTTGGCCAGCCGGTCGTTGTCGGTGAGGCTGATGTGGGGCACGCGCTTGCCGCGGCGAAACGAGTCGATGGCTAAGTTGTGAGCGATGCGGCAAATCCAGGGGGCAAACTTGCCCTCTTCGTTGTAGCGGCCACTTTTGAGGGTGTGGATGGCTTTGATGAACGTATCCTGGAGCAGGTCTTCGGCCACGTCCTCGTCGCGCACGATGAGGAGGATGGTGGTGTAGGCACGGCTGCGGTGCCGCTCCAAGAGGATGGCGAAGGCGGATTCCTGGCCGGCCAGGTAGAGCGAGATGAGCGCGGAGTCGCTCGGATGCAAGAGGTCCATAAAGGGCTACGGATAAGGGGAACGTAGAGCTTTAGGCCATAGTATGCAGTTACCGGAAAAAAATATTGGGGAGCGCTGAGCGTCCGGGCTTTAAAACCCGCTAGAATCGGACCAAATGTAGAGAAATGAAACGCACATGCGCAACAGAAAGAAAACAAAAATGACAAAATCTTTTCAACAAAACCGCGCAACCTTCCTCAAACCTTCATCTGGTGTGCTTTTGGAATGAGCAATTTAAAAAATAAACCCCAAAATTTCAACTCATCAGGAGCTGCCGGGCGAATTTTTTCATTGCCCGGCGAGCTATCGATGGGCAGAGGTTGCGGCTATGCGAACCGAGCGCCTATTCGAATGGGCAACAGGAAGTAACAGAACGTCATGCTGAGCGGAGCCGAAGCATCTCGCTCGCGTAGAAGCATCTCGCTCGCGTAACTAATTCAATCGATTGGATTACTTGAGCACGCGAGATGCTTCGGCTCCGCTCAGCATGACCGTCTTTCTAATGCGGTTGCTTATGCACAACCACTTAATGTAGCCGGGGCTGCCCCGCTTACCTTTGGGCCAGGCCGCAGTGGCCTTTTTCGTGCCTTATGCTTGCTCCCGTCAACGCTTCCGTTGCTCACGACCCTTACGCGGCCCTGCGCGTGCCCGATTTTCGCCGCCTTATATCGGCGCGGGTGCTCTTCACACTGGCCAGCCAGATTCAGGGCGTGGTGGTGGGCTGGCAGATTTATGAGCTGACCAATAACCCGTTGGCCCTGGGGCTGATTGGGCTGGCGGAAGCCATTCCCAGCATCACCGTGTCGCTTTATGCCGGGCACGTGGCCGATTCGGTGCCGCGCAAGCGCATCATCGTGCCGGGCGTGGCGGTGCTGTTTCTGTGCTCGCTGAGCTTGTTTTTGCTGGCCCGGCCGGCGGGCATGGCGCTGTTTGCGCACCAGCGGGTGCTGGCGCTGCCGCTGTACGTGCTGATGCTGTACGTGGTGCTGTTCGTGAGCGGCATCGCGCGCGGGTTTTTGGGGCCGGCCGTGTTTTCGTTTATGCCGCAGCTATTGCCTGACCGCAGTCTGCTGTCCAACGCCGTGACGTGGAATTCGAGCAGCTGGCAGGCGGCGGCGGTGCTCGGGCCGGCCATTGGCGGGCTGCTGTTTGCCAAAGCGGGCAAAGAGGTTGCGTACGGCACCGACGCGGCGCTGATGCTGCTGGCGCTGCTGCTGTTTTTGAGCATTGCCGGGCGGGCGCTGCCGCCGCGCGAGGGCGAGCGGCTGAGCCTGGGCGAAAGCATCCTGAGCGGCGTGAAATTTATTTTCGGCAACCAGATTGTGTTGGCCGCGCTGTCGCTCGATTTGTTTGCGGTGCTGTTTGGCGGGGCAGTGGCGCTGCTGCCCATCTTTGCCAAAGACATTTTGCACACCGGGCCCGACGGGTTGGGGTATTTGCGGGCCGCGCCGGCGGTGGGCTCGGTGCTCATGGCCGTGTGGCTCACCTACTCGCCGCTGCGGCGCCGGGCGGGGCGCAAGCTGCTGTGGGCCGTGGCGGGGTTCGGACTGGCCACCATCGGGTTTGCGCTGTCGAAAAGCTTTGCGCTGTCGTTGTTTTTGCTGTTCCTGACCGGCGTGTTCGACTCGGTTTCGGTGATTGTGCGCTCCACGCTCATCCACACCTACACTCCGGAATACATGAAAGGGCGGGTTTCGGCGGTGAATAATATTTTCATCGGTTCCAGCAACGAAATCGGAGGCTTCGAAAGCGGCGCCGCCGCCAAGCTGATGGGCACCGTGACCAGCGTAGTATTCGGCGGCGTGATGACGCTGGCCGTGGTGGCCATCACGGCCTGGAAAGCCGAGCAGCTGCGCAAGCTGGAGACGGGCACGAAATAGGGGCTTTTTTGGGAGGGCCCGGAACGTCCTTCCGACGCCGGAGGAATCTGAATAAAACCAGGCAGCGACGCCGCTCAGCTTCCTCTTGCGTCGGAAGGACAACTGGCGGCCAGCAGCGCGGCGTATTGCTCGGGCGTATCAATATCCAGCAAGCTGGCCGGAAACGGCACGCGGCCGACGGCCGGCCCGAGGCTGGCAATGAGGCGGTTGGCACCCTGCGCGCCTTGCAGCTGCTGCAAAGCCGGCAGCAGGGCGCGGTCGAAAACGGCGGGCACGCCCAGCGTGTCACCGTAAGCGGCGGCGACCACGGGGGCGCGGGTTTGCCGCTGCTGCGCTACCAGCTGCTTCAGCAAAGCCGGCGTTACCAGCGGCTGGTCGGTGAGCGTGATGAGCACGGCGGCGGGCCGCGCCGCCGCTATGGCGTCCAGGCCCGCGCGAATGGACGACGCCATGCCGGTTTCCCACGCCGGATTGTGGGCCGCACTAATCGGCAACCCATCGATTTCGGCCACCAATTCGGCGTGCAGCGCGCCGGTAACCAGCACGATGGGCGCGCAGCCGGTGGCCACGGCCGTTTCGGCGGCGTGGCGCAGCAGCGTTCGGCCGCCGAAGGGCAGCAATTGCTTGGGCTGGCCCATGCGGGTGGACGCGCCGGCGGCTAACAGCAGCACCGCCACCGGGCCAGCAAAAGCCGATTCGGTGGTGTCGGGGCGAGGCGGCCAAGGTTGCTCCGTCATTTATACTGACTTGGTGCCCAGAATCTTGTCGGGAGTGATGGGCAAATCGCGCACGCGCTTGCCCGTAGCGTGAAACACGGCGTTGGCCACGGCGGCCGATACGCCCACCATCGAAATTTCACCAATGCCCTTCACGCCCATGGCGTTGATGTAGGGGTCGTGCTCGTCGATGAATTCGACCGTCATGTCGGGAATATCGGCGTTCACGGGAATGTGGTAGTCGCCGAGGTCGGCGTTGGTGTAGCGGGCATAATGCTGGTCGCGCATGGTCGCTTCCATCAGCGCCGCGCCGATGCCGAAGATGGAGCCGCCGATAATCTGGCTGCGGGCCGTTTTGGCGTTGAGGATGCGGCCGGCGGCGTGCACGCTCACCCAGCGCGTCACGCGCACGGTGCCCAGGTCCGGGTCGACGTGCACTTCGCAAAAGTGCGCCCCAAAAGAGTGCATGGAATGCTGAGCGGCCTCGTCGGCGTGGCCCGAATCGGAGGGGCTGGCGCCGCGGCCGGTTTCGTAGCCGGCCCCGTACTTGCCGTTGCCGCTGCCTTCGATGTCATCAAGCCCACCCCGCTTCATCAAGGCCATAAAATCTTCGCCTTTGGAAGCATCTTTGGTCAGCTGAAGGCGGCCTTTGTCAACGGTCACGTCTTCGGCCTTTGCCTTGAAAAGAGGCGATTTGGGGTCCTGAATGGCTTGCTTGGTCAGCTTCTGCCACACGTCCTGCGCGGCCATGTAAACGGACGACGACACCGTGCCGGCCGCCACCGAGCCGCCCGAGTTGGGCGCGGTCGGCAGCCGGGTATCACCCAACTCGAAGCGGATTTTTTCGGGCGGCAGGCCCAGCGAGTCGGCCGCCACCTGCGTCATCACGGTGTAGGTGCCGGTGCCGAGGTCGGTGGCGCCGCTTTGCACCACGGCGTGGCCGTCGGCGTAGAGGCGCACGCGGGCTGTGCCCTGCGAGCTGTGCACCGGGTAGCTGGCCGTGGCCATGCCCCAGCCCACGAGGGTGCGGCCCTCGCGGGTGACGCCGGCTTTGGGGTTGCGCTTGCTCCAGCCAAACAGCTCGGCACCACGGGCGTAGCATTGCCGCAGGCTCTTGCTCGACCATTGCTGGCCGGTGCTCGGGTCTTTCTCGGCGTAGTTCAGCAGGCGAATCTGAACGGGGTCGATGCCCAGCTGGTACGCCAAATCATCCATCGAGCACTCGATGGCAAACGAGCCGGGCGCCTCGCCGGGCGCGCGGGTGAAGGTCGACGTCATCACATTGCCCCGCGCCAGCTGGTAGTGCGCCTCAAACGTGGGGCAGTCGTAGAGCAGGTTGATGATTTTGCTGTTGGCCTCGGCGTAGTTGTCCCAGGGCGATGTGGTGGAGGTTTTCTCGTGAATGAGGGCCGTGAGCTTGCCTTCCTTGGTCGCGCCCAGGGTCAGGGTTTGGGTCTGGTCTTCGCGGTGGCCCATGCTCGTGAACTGCTGCCGACGGCTCAGCACCAGCTTCACGGGCCGGCCCACGCCCTTGGCGGCCTGCGCCGTGAGCACGGTGTGCGGCCAGCACGAGCCCTTGCACCCGAAGCCGCCGCCCAGGTATTTGGTCACCACCCGCACCTGGTCCTGCGGCAGGCCCAGCATGGTGGCCAGCGATTTCTGCGTGCGCGTCACGCCCTGCGTCGATTCGTACACCGTGAGGCGGTCGGGCGCTTCCCAAACGGCCGTGGTGGCGCCGGGCTCCATCGGGTTGTGGTGGTTGATGGCGTGGGTGTACACGGCCGTCAGCTGGATGGGCGCGCTGGCCAGCGCGGCGCGGGCATCGCCGCGCCGGGTGTAGCCGTCGGCCTTGCCGTCCTGAATTTTTTCGGGGTTGAAAAGCTGGGCCTTGGGGTCGGTATACGCCGCGATGGGCTGCTCGGCGGCGTAGCTCACGCGCACCAGCGCGGCGGCCTGGGTAGCGCGCTCCAGGGTGTCGGCCACCACCAGGGCCACGGGCTGGCCGGCGTAATAAATCACGTCCGACGTCAGCGGCAAAAAGCCCATTGGCGCGCCGATGGCCTTTTTGCCGTCGGCGTCGTTGGGCGTGCGGGCCAGCTTGGGTAGATTTAAATGGGTGTAGACGGCCAGTATGCCCGGCTCTTTCAACGCCGCGCTGGTGTCGATGCTCTGAATGCGGCCCTTGGCGATGTCGCTGGTTTTGAGCACGCCATAGGTGAGCCCAGCCAGCGGGTATTCGGCCGAATACCTGGCCCGGCCCATCACCTTGTCGCGCCCATCGACGCGGTCCATCGGCTTGCCGACGACGCCCGGCGTGGGAGAAGTTTCGAAAAAGGAAGGTTCGGTTTCCATAACTAACAAATTCGGCGGTGATTGAACGGGGTAGGGACGCAACATTTTGCGTCTCGTCGTTGCTGATGTTGTTTAGTCGGCGCGGTAAAGGCCCTTTTCCGGTCGTTCAACGACGAGCCGCAAGATGTTGCGTCTCTACCGCAGCCTACGCGGCCGATAATTCGGTCAGGGCCCGCACCAGCGTGTTCTGGGCCAGCTCCACTTTGAAGCGGTTGTGCTCGCGGGGCTGGGCTTCGCGCACGGCCGCCGCGGCGGCGGCCCGAAAAGTAGCCTCCGTGGCCGGGGCGCCCGTCAGGATTTTCTCGGCGGCCGGCGCGCGCCAGGGCTTGGTGCCCACGCCGCCCAGCGCCACCCGCGCCGAGCGAATCTGGCCGCCCTGCACATCGAGCCCCACGGCGGCCGACGCCAGCGCGAACGCATACGATGCCCGGTCGCGCACCTTCAGGTACAGCGACTTGCGGGCGTGGGCGGCCGCCGGCACGGTCACGGCAACAATCAGCTCGCCGGGCTCGATAACGGTTTCGCGCTGGGGCGTGGTGCCGGGCACGAGGTGGAAATCGACCAGCGGCACGCGGCGCTGCTTGCCCTTGCTGTTTTCGAGCAGCAGCACCGCGTCGAGGGCCACCAGGGCCACGGCAAAGTCGCCGGGATAAGTGGCAATGCAGGCCTTGCTGCCGCCCAAAATGGCCAGGTTGCGGTTCTCGCCGTCCTGCGCCGGGCAGCCCGAACCGGGCTGGCGCTTGTTGCACGGAAAGGCCGTGTCGCGGAAATAGCCGCAGCGGGTGCGCTGCAAAATGTTGCCGCCAATGCTGGCCATGTTGCGCAGCTGCGGCGACGCCGCCAGCAGCAGCGACTGCGAAACAGCGGGGTACTGCTGCATCACCAGCGGGTTTTCGCCCACGTCGCTCATGCGCTCCAGCGCGCCAATGCGCAAGCCATCAGCCGTTTGCTCCACGCCTTTGAAAGCGAGCAGGTTGATATCAACCAGCTGCCCGTGGTTTTCCACGTTCAGCTTCATCAGGTCGAGCAAAGTAGTGCCGCCGGCGATGAAGGCCGCTTCTTTGTCGTCGCGCACGGCCGCCGTAGCGTCTTTCGCCTGCGTAGCCTGGAGGTAGGTGAAGTTGTTCATAGCCCGATAATTGACTCGATAAATGAGTAGAAAATCCCGTCATGCAGAGCGTAGCGAAGCATCTCGCTCGGAGAAGTGAACCAACTGATTGGATTACTGCGGCACGCGAGATGCTTCGCTGCGCTCTGCATGACGTTCTCAATTCACCCCTTAAAACCACTCTGCTCCACTTGCCGGATGGCGGCCACGATGTTGGGGTAAGCGCCGCAGCGGCAGAGGTTGCCGCTCATCCACTCGCGCACGTCGCCGTCGGTTTTGGCGTGGCCTTCTTTGAGGCAGGCCACGCCCGACATGAGCTGGCCCGGCGTGCAGTAGCCGCACTGAAAGCCGTCGTGCTCGATGAACGCCTGTTGCAGCGGGTGCAGCTCTTCGCCTTTGGCCAGCCCTTCTACGGTCGTGATTTCCTTGCCTTGCGCCATCACGGCCAGGGTGAGGCAGCTGTTCACGCGGCGGCCGTCGACCAGCACGGTGCAGGCGCCGCATTGGCCGTGGTCGCAGCCTTTTTTCGAGCCGGTGAGGTCGAGCTTTTCGCGCAGCGCGTCGAGCAGCGTCACCCGCGGCTCGGCCCGGATGGTGCGCACGGTGCCGTTTACTTTGAGCCGCATTTCGCTCACGCCCTCCACTTTTTTCGACAGCGCGGTGAGGCGTTCGGCCTGGCCGATGAACGGCGGCGCCAGGGCCAGGCCCAAAAAGCCCGTGGCCTGCTTGATAAACGAGCGGCGGCCGTCGCTGGGAACCGGGCCGTCGGGCAAGGCGGCCGAATCGGGCGTGGAGTTATCCATCATGGCAAAGCAGGTTTGAGATGACGCAACCAACCGCTGCCAGGAGCCAGTGGTTGGAGCCGAAGCCGGCGCGAATTGCGGCTGGTCCGACCAGTTAACAAGATGCTTTCTACTTCAAAAGTTACTTCTTATCCCGTCAAATTTCAAAAAAAGATTTAGTCGCACCGCACGTACGGGCGCATCTTTTCCCAATCCGCCGGCTTCATCACCGGAATCTGCTTCAGCGCCTCCACCGTTTTGAACGGCCCGTGCTGCTGCCGGTACGCCACGATGACGCGCGCCCGCGGCTTGCCGATGTAGGGCTGCAAATACAGCTCATCGAAAGAGGCGGTGTTGACATTCACCGATTTGGGCGCGAAGCCGGGCGCCACGAAGGTGTACTTTTTCAGGCTGTCGCGCAAATCCGGGGCGTCTCTCAGCACAAACACTTCGTCGAGTTGGTCTTCGCGCAGGTAGCCGCCGAGCTGGTTGCGGTACTTCACCACCCACTTGGCGCGCCCCGCGCCGATGCCCCGAATCTGCATCAGTTGCGTGGTGTCGGCCGTGTTCAAATCGAACGGCAGCAAGTGGCGCGGCTTGCGCGGAAATTTGTCGGGCGCGGCGCTGCTGCTAGTGAAGGGCGGAAATCGGCCCTCGTAGCCGGGGCGGTTGGCGGCGTATGCGCCGCGCCGGGGTGCCTCGTCGGGCAGCTGCATGAAGGGCGCCAGCCGCTGGTACACGGAGTCGGCCAGCCCGTACATCTTCTTCACCTGGGCTTTGGCTTTGAAGCCGCCGGCGGCCTCGCGGTATTTCACGATGCGGCCGGCCACGAAATGCGGCACGCCACGAGCTTCCCAGTCTTCGGCCATGAGGGCGTTGGGGTCGAAGGGGGAGAGCCGAATTTGGGTCACCCGCGGGAAGCGGCCGCCTCCGTGCGCAAATTTTTGGTAGTCGCGCTGGGGGTAGCGCGTGGCGTAGTCTGGCCCGGTGGTGCGGTGGTCTTTCAGTTGCGCCACCAATTGGTCGAGGCCCTTTTGGTCGGCGGCGGGCAGGTACACGGGCAGCTCCGGGCGCAGCAGCAGCGGCGCCACGATGGCCGCCAGCATCAGCACCAACAGCCCGACCAGGCCCCGGGCTTCGCCCCGCGAGTAGCCAAAATAGCGCCGCACCCAGCGCATCGGCCCAGAATTTTCCCAAGACCAACGAGGCGGCGGGGGTGGCGTAACGGCCATGAGGTAGAACGCCGGCGCAGGGCCGGAAAATGGTAGATGGGAAGAAAAAGCGGCGGGCCGGGAACGGTCGCGTAGAGCCGTGTCGGCTTTGATGAAGGGAATTAAAAATGAAGAATTAAAAATTAAAATTCTAACCGTCAGATTTTTAATTCTTCATTTTTAATTCCCCAAAAACGGTACGCTGAATACGAAACTGCTGTTGGCTGCTGCCGGGGTTGGTCGCCGGCTAGCCGCGCAAGCGGGGCACGCTGGTGGCCTTGGCCGTTCGGCGTGGCAGAACGGGCCGCTTCACCGTCACGGGCAGGGGCGTGCCGGGCAGCTTGGTTTCCAGGGCCACCCAGTCGTGAATTTTCTGGAGTGCTTCGGGCGAGAACGTGGCTTGCTGCACGCCGTTCACCATGGGCCACTGGGCCGGGGCGGGCTGAAACATGTGGTTGACGCCGCTAAGCCGGTACGACGTTGCCGCTCGCTTGGCGTGGCGCAACGCCCGGTACAAAGGCGTCATGTTGTGCCGGGCCGATACCTGCAAATCATCCGTGCCGTTGAGCAGCAGCACGGCGCACTGCACCTTGTCGAGCTTCGACTGGGGGTCAAAATCAAAGAAATAGCGCGACCACGGCGAGGTGAGCTGCACGGCGCGGGCGTGGGCCATGTTCACGTCGATGCCCGTGTTGGCGCTGCTGAGCAAGGTGGCCACCTTGGCGCGGGCCAGGGTGTTGTCGGGCGTTTGACGGATAACGTCGACCGTGCGCTGGTACACGTCCTTAGCGGCCTTCACCTGCGCGGGGTCGGCCCCAATCAAGCGCATGATTTCGCCTTGCTGGTGCAACAGCACTTCGTCGCCCGTCTGGCCGTAGCCCGCCAACGACACCACGAAGGCCGGCGCGTGGCCCGGCGCGGCCGCCGCCAGCAGGGCCACGTTGGCCCCTTCGCCGTGCCCGAGCAGCCCCACCCGGCGCGCCGAAACCAGCGGGCGGGTGCGCAAAAAGGCCATCGCCGCCTGGGCGTCCGTCACCAGGTCGGCGGTGGTGGCGCTGGCGTAAGTGCCGCCCGATTTGCCCACGCCCCGGTCGTCGAAGCGCAGCACGGCGATGCCGTGGCGGGTGAGGTAGTCGGCCAGCTGGCCAAACATGCGGTAGCCGGTCACGTCCACGTCGCGGTTTTGGGGCCCGAAGTCGGAGAGCAGCACCACGGCGGCAAACGGCCCTTCGCCGGCCGGCACCGTGAGCGTGCCGCCCAGGTGGTTGCGGGTGCTGGGGTTGAGGAAGCTCACGATGGTTTCGCGGTACGGCGGGGCGGCTTTGAACTTGGTAACGGCCTGCGCCGAGGCCACGGCGCGCTTGAGCACCATCGGGGCCGTGACGCCCGGCTGCGTCCAGGTGCCGCTGAGGGTGGCGCCGCCGTCGAGCACTTTGCCTACGAAGCTGCTGCCGGCCTGCTCGATGCGCAGCTTGAGGTCGGTGCCGGTCAGCTCCACCTCCACCGGCATCCGGCTGATGCGCTGCTGCGGCGCGTCGAGGGCGGCGTAGTAGGTGCCATTGGTGAGCGGCACGATGGTAATGACGAGGGTAATTTCGCCGCCGAGCATTTTCAGCGGGCCCTTCCACTGGCCGCTGAGCGGGACCGGACCGCCGGCGACCGCCCCGGCGGGCGACAGGAAAAAGCCAGCCAAAAGCAACAAAGCAAGTAATAGTCGAATCATGGAATCAGGCTATGGAAATAAGGTAATTATGGTATCAAGTATAAACAGGGGCTGAAAAGTACAACAAATGTTTCTCATCGACAAGAACCAAAAAATCAGTTGTTCACGTGAGAGAGCGGCAAAAAGCCCGTGCTCCTACTGGGCATGTTGCGCTACGCAATCGTTGATGGCTTAAAGAGCAGCCGGCGCAAATACCGCTTCGGGGGTGTAATACCGTTCGGCTCGCTAATGCCTAAGCCATTGCCTAGCAAACCAACACGTTCTTTATAAGTCTCCAACTCCAGTTGGGCGCGGCCTTTTAAGTGCCCGGATGTGGACCTGCAAAGTATTGTAAGCAACACAACGACGGCGTCAGGGGAAAAGAACAGACGTTTGCCGCATATGAAATGGTACGCTAAAAACTCACCGCGAGAGTCGTTGATTTTTGATTTGGTGGCAGTTGCTGCATGGCAAAAAGAGCGTTAGCAATGCAGTCGGCCGCGCTATAATGGGTGCCAATGAATAGGGGCGCGTTTTTGTAAAGGGTCTGCGTGCTGGAGCCGATTTCTGGTTTTGTAGTGGAAAAAAGAAACCGTTTTTTGCCTGCCTTATCTGGCAGCGGAAGAGGTATATGGGCATTGGTTGCCAGCGCGAGGTGGCATACTTCCAGCAAAATGGCTTTCCAGGTATTGATTGATTTTATGGCGCCATTAGGAAGCCTCCGCTGCTTAGGTTTCTGCCCTGGAACCAAATCCAGGAGGTAGAGTTGGCTTATATCTGTAAATTCAGGAGCTTCGAGCACCAACTTCTTCGGTTTCGGAAGCGACTTTGCAACAGATTTGGCCGGCACGCCTGCGGTGCCTACCTCCAAGCTTTCATAAGCCAAATCCTTAGCATAACGGGGATTCGATGGTTGAATGCCGTGGCCGCTTTGCGCCGCGTCGAGCCATTGAACGAGTTGCAACGCGGCTTCAATCGGGTTTGCTTCACGTAAGTTCAGTGTTTCAATAGGTTGATAGTTTGAATGAGCAGGCGAATAGTAATGCCAATGCAAGCCATCAGTAATGAAGAAGCTTTTGGGCTTTAGAGAAAATGCATAGCCTATTACGGCACCGACGTGGCCAATCTTATCCAAGCTTTCGCCAAGCTTTTTAGCCTCTATAACCGAGCGGATGTTGCCGGCGGCATCTTTCAGTACATAGTCGAGCGACTGCTTGTTCTCAACTGTGCGTTCCGGCTCCACCATCCGCACGTTGGCTGTGTCCCAGCCCAGCGCCCGCAGAATCGGGTCAATCAAAGCTGCGCGGGTCGCTGCCTCGTTCTTCTGAAATATGCTCGCATTATCGGCAGCATTACTGCGCACTTGCTGAATAACATGGTAAATGGCTGCGAGCGGGCTAGTAACGTGCATAAGTGACTGGTGGCGCGAAATGTGGCGTAATGTTAAGGGCTGCGCCGCACTGGTTGCTGCTATTGAAGCAAAAGCAATAGAAACCTTCTGATTGCCTTACCCTCAGCCGTACCTTCGCAACTCAAGCATCTGCCCGCGGCCGAAACCTTCCGGCCCCTTTCCGCTGTTGGTTTGTTTATGTCCAAAAAAGACTCGTTGCAAGTTTCGGCCCCGGCGACCGACCCGATTGATAACCTCGACCCGCGCGAATTCATCCTCATCAAAAACGCCCGGGTTCACAACCTCAAAAACCTCAGCGTGGCCCTGCCGCGCAACCAGTTCATCGTCGTCACGGGCCTGAGCGGCTCGGGCAAATCGAGCCTCGCGTTTGATACTTTGTACGCTGAAGGCCAGCGCATGTACGTGGAAAGCCTGAGCAGCTACGCCCGGCAGTTTTTGGGCCGCATGGACAAGCCCGACGTGGACTACATCCGCGGCATCTCGCCGGCCATTGCCATCGAGCAGAAGGTCAGCATCAAGAACAACCGCTCGACGGTGGGCACCAGCACCGAGATTTACGACTACCTCAAGCTGCTGTTTGCGCGGGTGGGGCGCACGTTTTCGCCCGTCAGCGGCGAGCAGGTGCGCAAGGATAACGTGGCCGACGTGGTCGATTTCCTGGCCGCCCAGCCCGAGGGCACCAAGGCCATGATTCTGGCCCCGCTGCACCGCGCCGACCCCACCCGGACCATGAACAAAGAGCTGGATTTGCTGCTGCAAAAAGGCTACAGCCGCGTGGTGGTGGCCGGCGTAACCTCGCAGATTGAGGACCTGATAGGCGAGGGGCAGCCCGAAGTAAAAGGGGAGGTGTTCATCATGGTCGACCGCGCCGTGCTGCGGCCCGACGACGAGGACTTGCTGTTTCGCCTCTCGGACTCAGTGCAAACGGCCTTTTTCGAGGGCCACGGCACCTGCTTGGTGGAGTTGCTGGTTCCTGGTTCCTTGTCTCTTGTTAAAAACGAGCAACCAGAAACCAGAAACCAGAAACCAGAAACCAGAATTTTCTCCGACAAATTCGAGCTCGACGGCATCGCCTTCGAAGAGCCGAGCGTCAACTTCTTCTCCTTCAACAACCCCTACGGCGCCTGCCAGACCTGCGAGGGCTTCGGCTCGGTGCTGGGAATTGACGAAGACCTGGTAATCCCCGACAAAAGCCTGACGGTGTACGAAGGCGCGATAGCGCCGTGGCGCACCGAAAAGCAGGGCGAGTGGCTGAAGCCGCTGCTGAAAAACGGCATCCGCTTCGACTTCCCCATTCACCGCCCCTACAACGAGCTGAGCCAGGCCGAGCAGCGCCTGCTCTGGACCGGAAATAAGCACTTCGACGGCCTGGATAAGTACTTCAAGTGGGTGAGCGAGCAGACCCACAAAATCCAGTACCGCGTGCTGCAAAGCCGCTACCGGGGCCGCACCACCTGCCCCGACTGCCGCGGCACCCGCCTGCGCAAAGACGCGCAGTTCGTCCGCATCGACGGCCGCAACATCGCCGACATCGTGCTGCTGCCCATCTCCGATGCGCTGGCGTTTTTCCAGCACCTGAGCCTGAACGAGCACGACGCCAAAGTGGCCGAGCGCCTCGTCACGGAAATCACCAACCGCCTCGGCTACCTCAACCGCGTGGGCCTGGGCTACCTCACCCTGAACCGCTTGAGCAACACGCTGAGCGGCGGCGAAAGCCAGCGCATTTCGCTGGCCACGTCGCTGGGCTCGGCGCTGGTGGGCTCGATGTACGTGCTCGATGAGCCCAGCATTGGCCTGCACCCCAAGGATGCGGAGCAGCTCATCGGCGTGCTGCGCTCCTTGCAGCAACTGGGCAACACCGTGGTGGTGGTGGAGCACGAGGAAAAGATGATGGAAGCCGCCGACCAGATTATCGACATCGGCCCCGAAGCCGGCAGCGGCGGCGGCCACCTCATGTTTCAGGGCACGATGGCCGAGCTGCTGCAAGACACCGAAACCTACACCGGCAAGTACCTGAGCGGCAAAATGGAGGTGCCCGTGCCCAAGGTGCGCCGCCCCTGGCGCAACGCCCTGGAGCTGAGCGGCGCCCGCGAAAACAACCTCAAAAACGTGACCGTGAAGCTGCCCCTCGGCGTGATGACCGTCGTGACCGGCGTATCCGGCTCGGGCAAGTCCACGCTCATCAAGCGTATTTTGGCTCCTGCCCTGATGAAGATGCTGGGCGGCGGCGCGGGCGAAAGCACCGGCAAATTCGACCGCCTCACCGGCGTAAACGGGCAGGTGTCGCACGTCGAGTTCGTCGACCAGAACCCCATCGGCAAGTCGTCGCGCTCAAACCCGGTCACCTACGTAAAGGCCTACGACGCCATCCGGACGCTGTTTTCGGAGCAGCCGCTGGCCAAGGCGCGCGGCCTGAAGCCGTCGCACTTCTCCTTCAACGTGGACGGCGGGCGCTGCGAGGTGTGCCAGGGCGAAGGCCAGGTGAAAATCGAGATGCAGTTCATGGCCGACATCTACCTCACCTGCGAAGGCTGCGGCGGCCGCAAGTTCAAGCAGGACATCCTGGACATTAAATTCCAGGACAAAGGCATCGACGAAGTGCTGGAGCTGACCGTGACCGACGCCGTGCAGTTCTTCAAAAGCCAACCCAAAGTGGCCGAGCGCCTCAAGCCGCTCGAAGACGTGGGCCTCGGTTACATCCGCCTCGGGCAGTCGGCCAACACGCTGAGCGGCGGCGAGGCCCAGCGCG
>CAXTCS010000045.1:0-22150 GCA_964242365.1 uncultured Hymenobacter sp.
GGTACTCTTCGTAGTTCATGCGCCGGTCGAGGATGCCGTCGGGGGTGAGCTCGATGATGCGGTTGGCCACGGTTTCGATGAACTGCAAGTCGTGCGAGGCGAAGAGGAGCGAGCCGGGGTAGTCGCGCAAGGCGTTATTTAGGGCCGTGATGCTTTCGAGGTCCAGGTGGTTGGTCGGGTCGTCGAGCACCAGCACGTTGCCGCTTTGCAGCATCATTTTGGAAAGCATGCAGCGCACTTTTTCGCCGCCGCTCAGCACGTTGCTTTTCTTCTGCGATTCTTCGCCCGAAAACAGCATCCGGCCCAAAAAACCCCGAATAAAGCTCTCGTCTTTTTCCACGGAGTATTGACGCAGCCAGTCCACAAGGTTTAATTCGCCCGACGTAAAGAAGTTGTTATTCTCCTTGGGAAAGTAGCTGGGCGTGATGGTGGTGCCCCATTTAAACCCGCCGGTGGCCGGCGTGGCTTCGTCAAACAGCATGTCGAACAGCAGGGAAGCGGCGCGGTCGTCGCGGCCCACGATGGCCACTTTGTCCTTTTTGTCGAGCGTGAAGCTGACGTTTTTGAACACCGTCTGGCCATCGACCTGGGCGCTCAGGTTTTCGACGCTCAGCAGCTGGTTGCCCGGTTCGCGCTCCGATTTGAAGGCGATGTACGGGTAGCGGCGCGAGCTGGGCTTGATGTCTTCGAGCGTGAGTTTTTGCAGCAGCTTCTGGCGCGAGGTGGCCTGCTTGCTCTTGCTGGCGTTGGCCGAAAAGCGGCGCACGAACTCTTCCAGCTCCTTGCGGCGGTCTTCGGTCTTCTTGTTGGCGTCCTGGCGCTGGCGCAGCACGAGCTGGCTGCTTTCGTACCAGAACGAGTAGTTGCCGGGGTACATCGTGATTTTGCCAAAGTCCAAATCGGCCATGTAGTTGCACACGGCGTCGAGGAAGTGGCGGTCGTGGCTCACCACAATCACGGTGTTTTGAAACGAGTCGAGGAAGTTTTCGAGCCAGAGCACGCTCTCGGCGTCGAGGTTGTTGGTCGGCTCGTCGAGCAGCAGCACGTCGGGGTTGCCAAAAAGGGCCTGGGCGAGCAGCACGCGCACTTTTTCGCTGGCGCCGAGGTCGGCCATCAGCGCGTAGTGCTTGTCTTCGACGATGCCGAGGCCGGAGAGCAGTTCGGCGGCTTCGTACTCGGCGTTCCAGCCTTCGAGGTCGGCAAACTCGCCTTCGAGCACGGCGGCGCGCTCGCCGTCGGCGTCCGAAAAGTCGGGCTTGGCGTAGAGGGCGTCTTTTTCGGTCATCACCGCGTGCAGGCGCTGGTGGCCCTGAATCACGGTTTGCAGCACGGGCTGGTCGTCGTAGGCAAACTGGTTTTGCTTGAGCACGGCCAGGCGCTGGCCGACGGGCATTTCGACCGAGCCGGTGTTGGGCTCCAGCTCGCCGGAAAGTATTTTCAGGAACGTGGATTTGCCCGCGCCGTTGGCCCCGATGAGGCCGTAGCAGTTGCCGGGCAGGAATTTAGCGGTAACGTCTTCAAACAGGATGCGCTTGCCGTAGCGCAGGCTCACATTGGTGGTCGAAATCATTCAGTCAGAAAATAGTAGCACACAAAAGCCCCGCACAGGCGCGCAGCCGGGTGCAAAATTACGCAACAGGACCCGGGCCGAAACAGGCGCCGAACAAGTAGTTGGCGGGCTTGGCGAAAATAACTAACTAGCGGGGGAATTAGTGCCCGCCGCCGGCGGCCAAAATACCGGTATTCGCCGCCACCCGCGCCTGGGCCACAACTTCTCGGCCCCGGAGCATGTATAAAAACGGGCGGCCGGGCCGGCCTTTCTCATTTCACTCTCATTTTAAAATTGTTCAGCAATGGCCAGTACCTCCGATTCTCTGAACCCGTCCTCTTCAGCTGCGGCCCGCAAGGCCGCGACGCGCCGTACGGCGGAGGGCAATGGCATTCGCTATGGTCTATATACCGCCACACCGATGGTTTTATATACGGTGGTGGCGGCCTTGGCAGGCTTCATCGGCAAAATCGAGGCCGGGTCGCTCAACGTGGTCATCATCATGCTCGGGGTAGTGCTGGCAATCCGGAACCTAAGAATGGTCAAGGGCAATAAATTGGGCTATTTGCAAGGCTTTAGCACGGGCATTATTACGGGGCTGGTGGCGTCGGCTTTGCTGGGTGCGACGTTCTGGCTGTTGGGCGGGCTCGACCAGGCGGCAGTGGCCCAGGTTAAAGCCCGCGACCTGTTTGGGGCCGACCTGGGCGTGCTTATCAGCGGCCTGGGCATCATCTTGTTGGGCACGATGACGAGCGTTATTACCTCGCTTATCGCCATGCAATACTACCGCACCCCCGACGAAACGCAGTCCGAAATAGGCGACGACGATTAGGTGCCACAAGCCCGCAGGGTGGAGTACTCATAAACCAGGACTGGCCCTGTTTAAGGGCCAGTCTTTTTAATTTGAAACCGGCCGGAAATTTTGCACGAACAAGAAAAATAAGAGGAATCTGAGAGAAACCAGAAACTAAACAATAACTTGCACGCGTTAAGGCGAAATCAAGAAGCTGTATCAAGCCAACATTTTGTTTTTTATGTCCAAGTCTTTCGCCTTATTTCTTACTTTCCCCCTTGCTTTTGCCACGCTTACCGCGCGTGCTCAAATGTCGGACCGCCTGACGGAGCGGCCGGCGCTGAAGATGTCGTCGCCGTACGACGCGGTGGCCGTGACCCGCAACATGACCAATCAGCTGCACCTCAACGAGGGACAGTTTTTGAAGCTGCTGCCGCTCAATCGCACCAAATTAGCCGGCCTGAACAGCATCAACCGCGAGTATAAAAACGACGAGCCCACCCGCGCCGCCAAGGCCGCCGAGCTGGAGGCCCAGTACGAGCAGGAATGCAGCCGGATTCTCACCCCGTCGCAGCTGAGCCAGCTGCAACAGCAAAACGGGCAGCCGACCACTGCGCCCGCCAACGCTGGCAACGGCCTGGGGTAGTTCAACTGAAATTTCAAACACTAAAAAAAGGCCCGCCAAGCAATTGGCGGGCCTTTTTGCGGTCCTTTATTAGTGGGTTTTGGAAGCAAGCGGGTCGGTCAGCACTTCCGTGACGGTGCCCAGGGGGCCGAAGCGCAGGCTGAGGCACGCGGCCCCCGAGCGCAGGTGGCGGGCATTGCACTGGGTGCCGGGTTCGAGGTAGTAATAGTAAACCTTCTCGGTGTTGGCGCGCAGCTCTTCCTCGTCGGGCGGGCCGAGCAGGGCGGTCACGTCGTCGGCCCGCGCTTCGTACAGCCGCTCCTTGCTTTGGGCCAGGGCGGGCAGGGCGGCCCGGCGCAGGCCGCGGCAGGCGTAGGGGTCGGCGCGCCAGGCTGCGGCATCAAAACCCGGCAATTGGGGCAGGGCGTGGCCGCAACCAGCCAGCAATGCGCTGATTACGAGGGCGCCCGGCCGGCCCACGCGCCGGGCTGATAAGAAAAAAGTTGGCATTGGAAAAAGGAAAAAGCGCCTGGTTACCAGGCGTCGGGCGAAACTAAGCACTAAATTTGGCCTGGCGGTGTATCCTGCCCGTCGCCGCATTGTTCGTAAAACCTCCATCGTCTTCGTTTTGCAAGTGTTGAGAGCTGCTTTTTCTGTTGGCCTGGCGATGGGGTTTTTGGCCCTGGCCGGGCAGGCCGTGGGGCAGGCGGTGCCGGCGGCAGTGGCGGTTTTGCCGCCTGCGGCCCGGCGGGCGTATTTCCAGACGGCCTTTGAGCAGCGGGCGGTGCAGCTGTATCTCAGGTTGGGGGCTGGCGTGGCGGGCTTGCCGCTGGCCGTGTTTCGGGAGGGGCTGGTGGGCTACTACAACCTGCGGGCGGCGAGCGGCCACGCGGCCAGTCCGCCCGTGCTCACGCTGATTGATTTCAGCCAGCCCAGCCAGCAAAAGCGGCTGTGGGTCATCAATGTAGAGGAAGCCAAGGTGCTGTTCCATACGCTGGTGGCCCACGGCAAAGCCAGCGGGGCCGACGTGCCGATGGCTTTTTCGAACAAAGACGGCTCGGAAATGAGCAGCCTGGGCTTTTACCGCACCGCGCCCACTACCTACACCGGCAAGCACGGCCTCTCGCTGAAGCTGGTGGGCCTCGACCCCGGCTTCAACACCAACGCCGAAAGCCGGGCCGTGGTGGTGCACGGGGCCGATTACGTGTGCGAAGATTTTGTGCGGGCGCACGGCCGCCTGGGGCGCAGCCAGGGCTGCCCGGCGCTGCCCGTGGCCGAAACCACGGCCATCGTGCAGGCCATCAAAGGCGGCAGCGTGCTGTACCTGCACGGGCCGGCGGGGGCCGGCTACCGGTCGCGGTGGCTGAACCTGGACACGGCCGTGGCGGCATACGCGGGCTCGCGCTGAGCAGTGGCGGAAAATGGCATAACCCGAATGGAAGGCGTGCGTTTAAAGCGCAGCGGGCAACCCCTGCCGGCGACTGGCAATGCCCGCGCCTCACTCATTCCCCACTTTTTACTTGCTTTTCCATGCGTCTTAATTTCCGCTTCATCATTGCCATTATCGTGGCGGCGGTATCCTTGTTTGGCTATTACTTCAACACCTCCAAGAACGAGGTGACCGGCGAAACGCAGCACGTTAACATGAGTGCCGACCAGGAAATAGCTCTGGGCCTGCAAGCCGCGCCCCAAATGGCCGCCGAATACGGCGGCGAAAGCCCCGACGCCCGCGCCACCGCCGCCGTGCAGCAGGTGGGTCAGAAACTTATTGCCAGCACCAAAGCCGGCCAAACGCCTTACAAATTCCAGTTTCACCTGCTGGCCGACGACCAAACGATTAATGCCTTTGCCCTGCCCGGCGGCCAGGTTTTCATCACCCAGGGCTTGCTGAAAAACCTGACCTCGGAGGCGCAGCTGGCCGGGGTGCTGGCCCACGAAATCGGCCACGTGGTGGCCCGGCACTCGGCGGCGCAGGTGGCCAAGTCGAACCTGACGCAGGGACTGGCCGGCGCCGCTACCATTGCTTCTTACGACCCGAACAGCCCCGGCAGCTCGATAGCCAAAGCGGCCGTGGCCGCCGCCATCACCAAGGTTATTACGCTCCATTTCGGCCGGAACGACGAGCTGGAAGCCGATAAGCTGGCCGTTGACTTTACGCCTCACGCCGGCTACGACCCCCGCGCCATGATTCAGGTGATGAGGATGCTGGAGCAGCAAAGCGGCCGGGGCAGCACGCCCGAATTCCTGAGCACGCACCCCGACCCCGGCAACCGCATCGTCGAGCTGCAAAAGGAAATCGCGGCCGAATACCCGCAAGGCGTGCCCGCCGGCCTCACCCAATAAATCACTGATTTTTAGGATTTTAGCGGATTTCACGGATTTTGTAGTCGATTATCTTACATCGCAACCTGCCTGGGACACGAAAAAGGCCTCTCAAATGAGAGGCCTTTTTCGTGTCCTTTATTCGTGTCCATTTTCGTGTCCCTTATGTGTTTCATAAAGCACGCCAGCGCCGACCACAAAATCCGTGAAATCCGCTTAAATCCGAAAAATCAGTGATTTTAGAAGTTTGGGGGCGTTAGGTTTTTGAAGTGGCCGTTGAGGCGCACCCGTTCCTTGAGGCGCTCGGTTTCGAGGACGACGGGCAGGATGTTGTCGAGGTGGTCGCGCACGAGTTCCTGGCGTTCCTGTTCGCTGGTGGTGGCCAGGAGCTGGTATTCCTGCTCGGTGCTGAAGCCCAGGTGGTGGGCCACGTCGAAGATGCAGTAGTCGGGGGAGAGCTCCAGCAGCAGCTTGCGCAGGCCGAGGGCTTCGTAGAGCTGCCGGACCTGCCGGGTGATGACGGCGCGCAGCACGGGGTCGGCCACGTCGTCTTGTGCCACGGCTTCGACCAGGCCGCCGGCGTAGAGCTTGCCGGGCGCCTGGCGGTAAAACCGGTTGATGCGGAAAATACCCACGGCTTTGGTCCGGATGTCGAGCTCGCCGCTCGAATAGGTTTGCTCGACGCTCAGCAGGCGCATTTCGGTGCCCAGCTCGCTCAGCGAATTGTCGAGGTAGGGCGGGATGCCGAAGGAGGTGTTCTGCTCGATGCACTCGCGCACGAGCTGGCGGTAGCGGGGCTCAAAAATGTGCAGGTTCAGTTTTTCGCCCGGAAAAACCACCAGATTGAGCGGAAACAGCGGGAGCAAGCGGGCCATGAGAAGCGGAACGGAAAAAGGAGGCAACCAGCCTCTCAACAAGCGAAGCACGTCATTAGGTTTGGGGCCGCCGCGGGGAAAAACGCAAGCAGAAGCCAGCGCCAAGGTAGGCGGGAAAGGCGAAACCCTGCCTGCCGCCCTACTTTTGCGCCCGATGTCCTCCGCCAAGCTGATTCCCGACGTTTCCGTTCTACTCAAAAAAGCCGGCCGCCTGCTGCTGCAAGTGGCGGCGGCGCTGTTTCTGGCCTCGGTGGCGTGGGTGCTGCTATACCGCTGGGTGGCCCCGCCGGTCACCTGGCTGATGCTCGACCGGCGCGCGCACGCGCCCGTGGGCCTCGGTTATTATGGCATTCAGACGGAGCCCCGGCACATTCGCTACCAGTTTCGGACGCTCGATGAAGTAGCGCCGGCCGTGCCGCTGGCGCTGGTGGCGGCCGAAGACCAGCGGTTTCTGCTGCACCACGGCTTCGATTTGGAGGCGTTGACCAGCGCTGCGAAGCGCAACTGGAACGGCGACGGCACGCACATCGTGGGCGGCAGCACCATCTCGCAGCAAGTGGCCAAAAACGTGTTTTTGTGGCAGGGCCGCAGCTACGTGCGCAAGGCCGCCGAGGCCTATTTTACGGTCCTGATTGAGTTTTTGTGGAACAAGCGGCGCATCATGGAAATGTACCTGAGCGTGGCCGAAATGGGCGACTGCACCTTTGGGGTGGAGGCCGCCAGCCAGCGCTATTTCGGCAAATCGGCCAGCCGGGTAAGCCCAGCCGAAGCCGCGCTGCTGGCCGGGGTGCTGCCCAATCCGCTGCGGTTTCGGGCTTCCAATCCGGGGCCGGTGGCGCGCGCCAAGCAGCTGCGGGTGATGCGCAACATGCGCCGCCTGGGCGGCACGCCCTACGTGGCCGCCATGCTGAAATAGAGGGGTTTAGTTGTCGGTTGTTCGTTGCCAGTTGTCAGGAGAAAATTGCAGAACAACCTGATGACGACCAACTGATAACGGACAACTCGCCCGACTACAACTCGCCAGACTGACTATTCAATGCGAAAAATAACCGTGGCCCTGGGCCTGCTAAGTGGCCTGACTTTCGGAAGCTGCCATACGGCGCGGCTTGCTTCTCAGGCCGATTTTGAGGCCTCGCGCCGGGCCGTCGTGCAGGTGCTGACCACCCAAACGGCGGCCTGGAACCGGGGCGATATCCCCGGCTTTATGCAAGGCTATTGGCAGTCCGATTCGTTGGTTTTTATTGGTCGGAAAGGCCCAACCTACGGCTGGCAGCCCACGCTGGCGAATTACCAGAAAAACTACCCGGACGCCGCCGCTATGGGCCAGCTCGATTTCAGCGGCTTGCGCGTGACGCTGCTCGCCGCCGGCGCGGCGCAGGTGGTGGGCCGCTGGCACCTGGCCCGGCCCACGGCCGGCGATTTACAAGGCTATTTCCTGTTGGTGCTGCGGCAGATTGACGGGAAATGGGTGGTGGTTGCCGACCACACGAATAGCCAGTGACGCGGGCGGCATGACGCCTGCGGCTTAATGAAGAATGAGGAATGAAGAATGAGGAATGAGGAATTGGTCATTGCGAGGCCGCAGGCCGACGCAATCCGTCCTGTTCTCAGCGACTACTCTGCTAATGTGATAAGTCCCGACCCTGCTCAGAAAGGAGGCTTTTTCCGGTCCCAGAAAAAGGCGTGTCACAATCTAAGACGAGTCGCTTTTACAGGACGGATTGCGTCGGCCTGCGGCCTCGCAATGACACAATTCCTCATTCTTCATTCCTCATTCCTCATTCTTCATTAAGCCGCAGGCGTCATGCCGCAGGCGTAATAAGCCCGATGCTGGCGGCGTGGGCGGCTGCGGTGGCGTAGTCGGGCACCAGGAGCATGGCGACGCCTTCGCTTTGCAGCTCGGCGGCGATGGGGCCGACGAGCAGGGCGCGGGCGGGCACTTGCACGTCGCGGATGTAGATGGCGCGGATGCGGCCGGGGTGGCGCCGCACCACTTCGCGGTAGATGCGGGCGTCTTCCTGGCCGCTGTCGCCGAGCAGCACGAAGGGCAGGTGCGGGTAGGTGGTGAGCAGGTCGTCGATTTCGTGCAGCTTGTGGGCAAAGTGAATGGCGGCCGAGCCGGTGACGCCGGGCGGGGGCGTGGTTTTGGGGCGGGCAATGCTCATATCGCGCAGCAGGAGCGGGCCGGGCGGCATGGCGTGGATGCCGAGAAACTCGTCGAGCACGTCGTACAGATTCCACGGGCTGCTGCTGACGTAGAAAAACGGGTTGTCGGGCCGGCCGGTGCGGCCGCGTTGCAGGCGCTGGTAAAAATCGGCCACGCCCACAAAAGGCAGCTTCGAATGGGCGTTGCTGAGCAGGGTGCGGGCCAGCATTTTCAGCACGTTGGTGGCGCTGGTTTCGAACACGGTGTCGTCGAGGTCGGAAATAACGCCAAATTCGGCGCTGGGCGGCGGCACCAGCACTTTGGCCGAAGCGGCGGCCGCCGGCTGCGTGGGCCGCACCGGCCGAAACGGCGGGGGCAGGCGCGACACCCGCACCGGCACCGGGTACCAGAGGTAGGCCTCGGGCGGGGGCAGGGCCTGGGGCTCGATGATGAGCGTGAAATAGCCTTCGTCGTCGGTCGTGACGAGGTGTTGGCTGCCGTCGGGCAGCTCGGCCACGAGGTCGGCCCCGGCGACTTCGCGGCTGTTGAAGCGCCGCACCATGCTGCGGAAATTGCGCCAGCGCGAGTCGGCCGCCGTTTGGGGGCGCAGGCCGCGGTCGGCCAGCAGGCGGCCTTTGATGTAGAACCGAGCGGCCGTGCCGTAGCTGCGGTAGGCGTCGAGCTGCAACGGCCGCAGCCCGCCCGCCCGCGCCGTGAAGCGGGTGGCGAGGTGGTCGGTCCATTCGGTGACGGCGGAAAGGGCATCGAGCAGCTTCATGCGGCAAACCTACGGCTGGCAGCCGGCCCAGGCATCCAAAAACAACTAAGGGAAGGCGCTAACGGCAGCCGGGGAAAGGGGTTAAGCCGGGCGTCCCCCGTTTTTATCCGTTGCTTTACGCCCCATGTACCAAGAATTTTACCGTATCTCCGATTTGCTCGCCCACATCCAATTACCAGTTCACACAATTACGGAGGGATTCTGCCGACTCGGAAGCATATCCACGGCGCTAGCCGGAGAGGTACGAGCCGCCACGGGCCTCGACGTGCGAGGCTTCGAGGTGGTGCTGGACCGGTCAGGCGTGCAGCATACCTTTAAGCAGCACGGCAATGCCAACGCGGCCTCTGAAATTGCGCAAGGGCAGGTGCCCATTGGAGAAGCCGATTTTTTAGAACTATCTGAGTGGCTGCTGACGCCCCACGCTGTTCAATCGGGTCAGGTGCGGCCTGGTCGTCAGCCCATGCCATGCGTGGAATTTTATGCTACCCTTCTAACGGGACGAATCTGTGCCGTTTTAGAATTTCGACCAGGTCGGAAGCGGCTGGCCCTTATCACAATGTATAAAAAAAGACCAACCGCATAAGCAGTTGGTCTTTTAAATCGAGCGGCGGGAAATGCAACAAGGCTTGGTGAGCCAAACCAGTCCCCCCCTTAAGCGTCCGAAACGTTCCGCTCCTGCGCAAATATACAATTTCTGGTAGAAAAAGGTTGCCGGTGCGCCCCCTGCGGCCCGATTTGCGTAAGCAGACCAACCTGAATTTCCTCCTCGTATGCCCACCGCTGCCGCGCCCCGCCCCAAAACCCGCAAAAAAACGCTGCTGCCGCAGGACGAGGCGCACATCGTGTACAAAGACCCGGCCCGGCAGGCCCAAATGGCGGGCCTGCGCTACGCCACCGACCAGGGCCCCGGCATCGGCCGCAAGCCCACGCGCGCCGGCAATTTCACTTACCACAACGCCCAGTGCCGCAAAATTACCGGCGCCAAGACGTTGGAACGCATCGCCGGCTTCGTGATTCCGCCGGCCTGGACGGCGGTGTGGGTGTCGCCCTCGGCCAACACGCACCTGCAAGTGACGGGGCACGACGGCCTGGGCCGCAAGCAGTACCGGTACCATCCGGCCTGGGACGAAATGCGCAGCCTGACCAAGTTTTCGCGGTTGCGCACGTTTGGCGCGAAGCTGGAACCGTTGCGCCAACAGCTCGGCAAAGACCTGCGCCGCCCGGCCCTGGACCACGAAAAAGTGGTGGCGCTGGTGCTCACCCTCATGGACCAATCCTTTATTCGGGTGGGCAACAAGGAATACGCCAAAAAGAACAAAAGCTACGGCCTGACCACGCTGCGCGACAAGCACGTGTCCATCGACGGGGCCGATGTTAATTTTTCCTTCGTGGGCAAGAAAGGCGTGCCGCACGACGTGACCCTTCACGATGCCCGCCTGGCGCGGCTGGTGCGCAAATGCAAGGAAATTCCCGGCCAGCACCTGTTCCAGTATTATTCGAAGGACGGGCAGCCGCGGGCCCTCGAATCGGGCGACGTGAACGAGTACCTCCAGCGCCACACCGGCCTGGCGCTCTCGGCCAAGGACTTCCGGACCTGGGGCGGCACGGTGAAAATGGTGGAATGCCTCGAAGCCGTGCTGCGCGACGCGCCCGACCTGGCGCCCGACAAAGCCGTGAAAACCGCCGTGAAAGAAGTAGCGGCCGGCTTGGGCAACACGCCCACGGTGTGCTCGAAATACTACATTCACCCGCAGGTGGTCGAGCTATTCAAGGCCGGCGAGTTGGTGGAATTCTTGCGCCAACACGACGCCGAGCCCGCGCCCGGTGACCTGCTTTCGCCCACCGAGCGGCTGGTGCTGAAGATGCTGGAGAAGGCTTGATATGGGATTATAGCGTTTATGGACGGGGTAGAGACGCAACATTTTGCGTCTCGTCGTTGAACGACTGGCGTTGCACGACCGGAACTGCGCCGTTCACATAAACAACTAAACAACATCAGCAACCGCAGGTCAGCGGCGCTAACGACGAGACGCAAAATGTTGCGTCTCTACCCCATTCAGGAAATGTACGCTGATTGCAATTAAGACATACATAGGCGTCGCAACATTGGGCCCGTTATTCTTTGGGCGGCTTGTCGAAGGCGGCTTTGGCCGGCGCGCTGCCTTGCCAAAAATGAATGCCCCGGCCGTGCTGCTTGGCCCGTAGCTCGTCGGTGCCGGGGCCGCCGTAGACGCGGATTTTGGGCAGGCTGGCAGGGTTTGGGCCATGTTCTTCGATGCTGAAAACGTCGTTCCCGCCCAAACCTTCGAGTTGAATGCGGCGGGTTTCGGACCCGAAAAAGGCCCTTTTGTAGGAGGGCGACGTCGCGAACCCGGATGCCTGGGCCGCGAACACGGATACTACCGTCGAGTCGGCGTAGCGGTGCACTTCAAACCGTTCGGCCTGGGCCGTGCCGCCCACCACGGGGCGCCGGGCCAGCGTGCGGTAAAAGCCGTCGGCCAGGGCGGGCAGCGCGGCCCGGCGGGCTTCGAGCGCCGCGATGGTGCGCGGGCCTTCGAGGGCAAAGGCGGCGGGGGGCAGCCGGCGCACGGCCCGGCCGATGAGGGTATCGGGCAGCCGCTGCTGCATGGCCCGCGCTGCTGCCGCGAACTGCGCCCGCGTGAGGCCGTTCAGGCCCCGCTTGTCGAGGTAATGGCCGGACGACAGGAGCCGAAAAGGCTTCTTGTAGCGGGGGCCAAAAGTAACCCAGTGGGGTTCCATGAAATGCGTGAATGCCCAGCCCAGCACGCCGTCGCTGAGCCGGTAAAACACCATGTCGCGGTCTTTGGGCAGGGGAGCAATGGTGGCCGGCCCGGCTGCGGCGCCCTGGGTTACGGCCCAGCTCCACTGGCCGGGGTGGCGGTCCCAATCGCCGAGCCAGCCGTCGAGCAGGCGGGCCCGGAGCAACGCCGTTTGGTCGAGGCGGTTGGCGGGGCTCTCAAACACCGCCGCGAACGCCTTGGTGCTGCTTACCACCGTTGCGCGGCTCCCGCTTTCGCCTTCGGCTGGTGGGGCCGCTTTTTCTTCCAGATAAGCCAGCTGGCCCCGAAAATGCCGCAGCGAGTCGGTTTGGAAAGCGGGGTCGTCGGGCCGCACGTAATACAGGCGGGGCGAGGCCCGTGGCACCCCGGCAGCAGCGGCCAGCGGCGGCACCGCCAGCGCGGCGTAGGGGTTGGTCGACGACACGTTATCGCGCAGGATATTGACCAAAAAACTGCCCCGCAGCCACTCCGGCATGGCCCGGATGGGGTCTTTATCGACGGTGCGCAGCACGAAGGCCCGGCCATCGGCCGCGCTCAGGCCCAGGCTGGTGCTGTTGAAGCCGCCCCCGGTTTTGCCGGGAATCAGGCCGCCGGGCGCGGCTTGCGGCAGGTGCAGTACGGGCGCGGCGACGGGCGCGGCCCAGGTGCGGCGGTGGTGCTGGCCCACCAGCGCGCCGTAGAGGCGGCCGTGGCGGGCGTATTGGCGGCCGGCCGTGGCGGCGCGCACGCTGTCGGTGGCGGGCAGGGGCTGGGCGGCGTCGGGCCGGGCATCGGGCTGAAAATACGGCTTGCGGACGCAGCCGGGACCAGGCAGCGCGGCCAGGGCGATTATCAACGGAAGAAAAAAGCGTAAGCGTAAGGGCATCAACGACAAGCGAGGGTATAGGGCGAGGATTTCAACGGCAAATTGCCGAAAAGACTGATTAGTAGGCGCTGAGGCCTTAGAAGCTTTTGGAACCGGGGCGTCATGCCGAGCGCAGCGAACAGAGGGCCGGCACGACAGTTCTTTTGTGGTCAGGGTGGGCAGCCGTTTGCTAAGCGTGGTTGGGGGTTGCGGGGGCGGGCTGCTTTTTTTGGGGAGGGGGGGGGGGGGGGGCGCGGGGGGCGGTCAGGTCCGGGGCTTCGTCGTAGAGGCGCAGGCGGCGGGGGCGGCCTTGCAGGCGCAGCTGGTCGTGGCCCGCGCCGCCGTAGAGCAGCAGCGGCACGGGGCGGCCGGGGCCGGTGGTGGCGACCTCAAATACGTCGTCGCCGCCCAGGCCATCGAGGCTGAGCTGGTGGGTTTCGGTGGCGAAGTACGTGCGCCGAAACCGCAGCGAATCGCCGGGCGGGCGCGGGCCGGGCCGGGCCGAAAAGATGCGCACGGTGGTAGAATCGGGGTAGCGGTGCACCACAAATCGCTCGGCCTGGGCCGTGCCGCCCAGCGTGGGCTCGCGCGCCACGGCCCGGTAAAAGCCCTCGGCGGCCTGGGGCAGGGCGTTGCGGCGGGCTTTGAGGGCGGCGGCCAGGCGCGGGCCTTCGAGGGCGAACACGGCGGGCGGCAGCCGGCGCAGGGCCCGGTCGATGAGCGTGTCGGGCAGGCGGCGCTGCAAGTCGAGGGCCAGGCGCTGGAAATCGGCGCGGGTCATTTGCGACAGGGCGCGCTGGTCGATAAACTGGGCCTGAAATACCAGGCCGGGCAGGTAGCCGTAAGTGGGCTTGAAGGTTTGGAACTGCGGGGCGATGAACGGCCGGGCCGCCAGCCAGGGCACCAGCCCGTCGTCGAACCGAAAATATACCTGGTCGCGGTCTTTGGGAATGCTTTGGTAGCGCACCCGGCCGCCGGGCTCGTTGAACGCCGCCCACTGCCACTGGCGCTCGTGCCGGTCCCAGTCGCCGAGCCACACATCGAGCAGGCGCGCCCGCAAAAAAGCTGGCTGGTCGATGGCGTAGGCCGGGTCGGCGTACACGTTCTTCAGCATGGCCTCGCCGCCCACAAAATCGGCGGCACCGGCCAGGTCGGGCGTGCGCGAAACCAGGGCGCTATATTTTTCTTCGAGCAATGCCACCTTGCCCCGAAACCGCTCCGACATCGCGCCCAGGCCGGTTTCATCGGGCCGCACGTACACCAGGCGCGGGCGGGCGTGGGGCACGCCGGCCGCCTGGGCCAGCGGCGGCACCGTGAGCGCCCCGTACGGAATGGTGGCCGAGGTGGCGTCGCGCACCACGTTCAGCAAAAACGTGTGGCGCAGCACCGCGGGCAGGGTTTTGCTGGGTTCTTTGTCGAGGGCGCGCAGGGCGTATTCGCGGCCGTCGGCCCCTTCCAGCGTCATGCTGATGCTTTGGTAGCCGCCGCCGGGCTTGTCGGCCCGCAGGCCGCCGGGCGCGGCCGTGGCCAGGCGCAGCACCGGCACCGTGGCCGGCGCGGCCCACACTTGCCGGTAGTGCCGGCCCCACACCAGCCGGAAAATGCCCGAATGGTGGTTGTAGTGGCGGCCGGCGGTGGCCCGCACCGAGTCGGCCGCCGCGGGCAGGGCATCGGCGCTGCCGGGACCAATGCGGGCATCGGGCTGGAAATAGTGGCGACGGGCGCAGCCGGTGGCGGCCAGTCCGAGCCCCAAAAGCGCCAGCCGCAACCCAGGCAGTCGAACAAAAAAGTGTGGCATCCGGGAAAATACGGGGGGCGGAAATGGGCCTTTAACGCAGCCCCGCCGCAAAGGTCGGCCGGGGGCACCCACCGGCACAACCGCGGCCCCGGTCTTTGCGGTATACGAGCGCCAACATCCCAACTCCCGGCCCGCACGGCGGCGCATCGGCCCCGGAGAATCTGCCATTATGCCTGGGTCTACTTCCTTGATTACTTGTTTGGTTCGGGGCGCGGGGTGCGCTGCGGCGTTGGCGCTGGCCAGCTGCGCGGGCCCCACCGCCACCGGCCCGGCCGCGCCGCAATGGGCCGCCGACTCGGCCACGGTGCGCGTGGCCGCCGGCCCCGAATACGCCCGGGGCGCCGTGTGGCGTTTTTTCTGGGGCACGCACTACCGGGCGCTGTGGGCCACGCCGGTCACGGTGCCGGTGCTGCGCCTGGCCACGGCCGTGCCCGGCGGCCTGGTGATTTTGCAAGCCGGCGGCAGCTACCAAAGCCACACCCTGCGCCTGCGGGCGGCCAGCGGCCGCGAGTTTGTGCTGCGCTCGGTTGATAAAGACGCCAGCACCGCCCTGCCCGCCGGCTTCCTGCGCGGGCTTTTGGGCGGGCTGATGAAGGACCAAACCAGTGCCGGGCAGCCCTTTGGGGCCTACCTGGCGGCTCCCTTGGCCCAGGCCGCGGGCGTTTACCATGCCAATCCGCGCCTGGTGTATTTGCCCGATAGTCCTGGCCTGGGGAAATTTCGGGCCGGCTTCGCCAATGCGGTTTACCTGCTCGAAGAGCGGCCCGAGGGCGACCAGCAGAACCAGGCCTGCTTTGGGCATTCGCCGGCGCTTGTCAACACGCGCCGTGTGCTCACGGCCATCCGGCAGCGGCCCGACGCGCAGGTGGTGGCCCGCGCCTACCTGCGCGCCCGCCTCCTCGATATGTGGCTGGGCGACTGGAGCCGCCGCGAAGACCAGTGGCGCTGGGCCAGCTTCCCCAACGCGGGCGGCGTGGCCTACCGGCCCGTTCCCCGCGACCGCGACCAGGCGTTTTTTCTGTTTGATGACGGCGTGATGACCCGCCTGGTTTCGTGGTTTGTGCCCAAGTATTGCAGCTTTCACGCCACCCTCCGGCCCGGCGCCGTGGCCGGCCTCACCAGCAACGCCCGCGCCCTCGACCGCACCCTGCTCGCCCCGCTTGGCGCCGATGATTTCCGCCAGGAAGCCGATTCGCTGCATCGGCGGCTGGGCGACGCCGCCATTGCCCACGCCCTCGCCGCCGGCCCGCCTGAAACGCGCGCGGCGATTGCGGCCTATTTTGGCCCCATTCTGCGGGCCCGGCGCGAGCAGCTGCCGGCCGTCGCCCAGCGGTATTATGAAATCCTGGCCCAGGAAGCCTGGCTGGTTGGCACGGACAAGCCCGAGCGGTTCATCGTCCGGGGCGCCGGCCCCGGCCGCCTGCGGGTGCAGCTGCTGGCCCGCCGGCCCACCCGGCCCGACAGCCTGCTCAGCGAGCGAATTTATGACCGCGCCGACACGCGCCAGCTGAACCTGTACGGCCTGGCCGGCGACGACGTCTTCGAAATCATCCCGCCCCTGAACCCTGGTTTTCGGGTGAGTATTTACGGCGGCGCGGGCCACGACCAGGTATTATGCCCCGCCAACGCAGCAAATGACAGCGCGGATTTTACATGGTTTTTAAGCCCCAATAATGATGCCCGCCAGCCCAAAGAGCCGAGCATCGACATCAAACCCGACCCGCACCCGGAGCTGACCGCCACCGCCACCGGTTGGCTGAAACGCTACAACCTGCGCGACTAGCCCGCCCCGAAAAGCCCCGCTAACGGGTCGCCGCCATCGAGTGTGCCGCGGCTGCCCAGCACCCGAAACCGCGCAAACAGCTCCTCGGCGTACCAGTTTTCGCGGCGCGTGAGCTGAATAACTTCCCGGTGCCGGGCGTCACGGTACGCGTATTCCTGCATGGCCTGGGCCGATTCCCACACGCTGAACGTGGCCTGCCGCACCACCGGCAGCTCGCCCAGGCCAATGGCCGCCCGCACGCCCACTGCCCGCGCGAGCGCCGCGCTGGTCGGCTCCACAAATTGCCAGAAGCGCGGCGTTTTGCGCCAGCGAATGCTCGCGCGGGTGAGCACGGCCACCGGCCCTTCGGCGGCCGGCAAAGGCTCGGACACGTAATTAAAGGGGGTTTTCCGGTCCCATAAGCCCTGCGATTTCAGCGGGGCCAGCGCCACGGCCCACGTTTCCGCGCTGCGTTCCTGGTACGTGGCCCACAGCGGATGCCGCGAGAAAAAGGCCTCAGCGGCATCGGCATCGGCCCACACGGCCAGCAAGCCGTAGCGGTTCAGGTTGGGCCACAGGCCGAACCCGTTGCGAGCCCCGCTGCCCAGCAGCTTAAAAAAAAGCAGCCCCGGCACCCGGTTTAGCTGCGCGGGCGAGGTGCCCATCTGGGCCAGGCCCCAGCGCTGGCGGCCGGGCCGGAGGGTGAAAACGGTAACGGTGGTGTGCGGCATGCGGGAAGAAAAACGGGTTGCCGGCTGGCACCCGCGTGGGTTTCAAGCAACAAAAAAAGGCCGGAATTGCTTCCGGCCTTTCAAAAAAGAGGCTTTTTCGGGCCCTATTTCGGTTGCACCTGCGCGTGCTGGTTCACGTCGTCGTCCTTGCTCGGCTCGCCGGTCACCACCGCCCGGGCGTAGGCGTAGGCCCGCGAAAGCAGGCTGCTGGGCGAATCCCAGTACTCGGCTTTGTCGACCGTAATTTTCAGAATCGTGATGCTCGGGTCTTCCTTGCCTTTCGGAAACCAGGCCCGCATGGGCTCGCTCCAAAGCTCGGCAATTTTGGCCTCGTCGCGGTAGGCGTTGGCCCGGCCCGACACCGAGGCGTACACGTTGCTGTCGGGGCTGGCGTACGACAGGTTCACCGCGCTGTCTTTCTTCACTTCGTACACTTTGGCCGATTGCGCGTCGGTGAGGAAGTAGAGCGAGCCGTCGGCGTCGGGCTTGATGGTGTACATCGGGCGGCTGTGCAGCGTTTGGTGCTCATCGGTGGTGGTGAGCATGGCCATGCGCACGTCCTTGATTTTATCGAATAGCTGGGTCAGGTCGTGGGTTACGGGCGACTTATCGGACATGGGAAAGGGAGTTGGAACGGTGAAGAGGTGGCGGCGGCCGGTTCGGGTGCGCAGCGTATTTCCTTACGGCCCCGGCCCGGCTGGGGTTGAATAAAAGCCCGGCCGCGCCCGTACCTTTCCCGCGAAAATGAATTTTCTGGCCCACCTGTTCCTCGCCGGCTCGCCCGCCTCCCCGGCCTACGCCGATGTACTGCTGGGCCAGTTTATCGCCGATTCGGTGCCCGGCAAGCAGCTCGAGCGCTACCCGCCCGCCGTGCAGGCCGGCATCCGCCTGCACCGGGCCATCGACACCTTCACCGACCAGCACCACGTGGTGCGGCGCGCCACCCAGCGCCTGCGCGCCGCCGGCCACGGCAAGTACGCCGGCGTGATTTCCGACATGTTTCTGGACCATTTTCTGGCCCGCAATTTCCCGGAATTCTCCCCCGAAACCCTCCCCGATTTCACCCAGCGGGTATACGCCCTGCTCACCGCCCGGCAAGCCGACATGCCGCCGCGCGTGCAGCAATTCTTCCCGCACCTCACCCAAAACAACTGGCTGCTGCACTACGCCGGCTTCGAAGGCATTGCCCGCGCCCTGAGCGGCCTCAGCCGCCGCGCCGCCCCCGGCTCCGGCATGGAAACCGCCGTGGCCGAGCTGCAAGCCAATTACGCGGCGTATGAAGCAGACTTTCGGGCGTTTTTTCCTGAACTTCAGGCGTTCGTGAAGGGCGTTTTGGGATAAGAGTTGAAAAAGAACGTCATGCCGAGCGCAGCCGAGGCATCTCGCGTGCCATAGTGATTCAATCGATTGGATTACTATGGCGCGCGAGATGCCTCGGCTGCGCTCGGCATGACGTTCGACGTACTGCTGCTGCCCGCTGCTGCCCGCTGCTGCCGCGCCTAGTGCTGGTGGCCGCCTTCGCCGTGGGCGTGGCCGTGGGCCAGCTCGTCGGCGGTGGCGTCGCGCACGTCCTGCACCTGGCCGGCAAAGTGCATCACCATGCCCGCCAGCGGGTGGTTGAAGTCCATCTGCACGGCCGTGTCGCCGATGCTTATCACCTTGGCTTGCATGTGGTTGCCTTCGTTGTCGGCCATCGGCAGGAAGTTGCCGGGTTGCAGCATCTCTTCGTCCAGCTTGCCGTCGATGAGGAAAACTTCCTTGGGGATTTCGACCAGCGCCTGGTCGTCGTAATCGCCGTAGGCCTGCTCGGGGGTGAGGCTGAACTGGAAGGCATCCCCGGCGTTTTTGCCGTCGAGCTGGGCTTCAAATTCTTCGGGCAAGCCGCTGTGGCCGAACAGAAAGACCATGGGCGAATCGGCTTCGGCGGATTCAACCAGCACTTTTTCCTGGTTTTCGTCGGTCACGCTGAGGTCGTAGGTAATGGTGACAACTTTTTTGTCGCTGATTGCAGCCATGGGAAGAGTCGGCCGGCGGGGCCGGCCGTGGGAGTGGGGTGGTGAGAAAAATTTCAGGCAAGATAAGTACGCAAACCTGGGCGAAAGGGTAGAAACTGGGGTCGGGTTTTCGGCTAATTGCTTGGGCGTCGGCCGTAACCCGGTTAGCGCGGGCACGTTAGCACGGTGGCCCGGCGGGGCCTTTGCTTGGTCATTCATCCCTTACTCCCTTCCCATGCGCACCCGTTTTTCGCTGCTGCTCGGCGGCTCGCTGCTGGCGGCCTGCCAGTCCAACCCTCCCAAAACCGAAGCCGAAGCCGTGAACAAGGAAGCGGTGGTGAAAGTCGATTCGGCCAAGACGGCCGCGACAGCCGCGGCAGCCAAGATGGACAGCGTCCCCAAAATCGGCAATCCCCAGCTGCTTTTCACCCTCGACGACGCCCACAATACCCCCGACGGCCTGGCCCTGGCGCCCAACGGCCACCTGATTTTATCGGTGCCCAACCTGGCCGATAACAGCCAGCCCGCCTCCCTGATGGAGATTGACGGCACCACCATCACGCCCTACGTCACCAACCTGCCCGTCGAGGCCAGCACCAAAAAAGCCGCCCCGATGGACCTGGCCTTTGGTCCCGACGGTAACCTATATTACGCTGAAAATCAGTACGAAAATGACAAGAATTTCAAGTCGCGATTGATGAAGGTGTCGGTGAAAAACGGCCGGCCCGGCGCCATCACCACCGTGGTCGACCACTTCGCCCTGGCCAACGCCGTGGTCTGGAAAGGCAACACGATTTACGTGACCGACAGCCAGTGGGACCTGCCCAACAACGACAAAGGCAGCGCCATTCTCAAGTTTTCGTTGGCCGAACTCAACAAGGGCGTCGTCCACCTCAAGCCAAAAAGCTCCGACCCGCACGTGCTGGCCCGGTTCACCACCACGGTGAATGAAACCGGCGTGGACAACGGCGCCGACGGCCTGGATTATGACAGCAAAGGCACTTTCTACACGGGTTCGTTCGGCGATGGCAAGCTCTACAGCGTCTCGCTGAAACCCGACGGTACCATTAATAAGCAAGTGACGCTAACCCTGAAAGGCAAGCAGATTCCGTGCGTCGACGGCCTCGTCATCGACCGGGCAACCGACAAAATGTACGTCTGCAACTCGCGCCAGAACGCCATCGAAATCGTGGACCTGCGCCACGGCAACACCGTGACCACCCTGGCCCAAAACGGCGACACCGACGGCACCGGCGGCCTGCTCGACCAGCCGGCCGAAGTGCTGCTGAAGGGCAAACGGCTCTACATCTCAAACTTCGACAAGCCGGAAAAGCACTTCGTGAACTCGAAGTCGGACGCGCCGCACACGATGTCGGTGATTGATTTACCGTAACCTCACCCCCTGACCCCCTCTCCTGCGGAGAGGGGACACCGGCTTTGCATAGGTGGCATTTTTTACTTTGAACAAACCAAAAAAGCCTGCTAAAAAGCAGGCTTTTTTGGCTCTGAGTAAATAAATCGTTAGCGCAAAACCGGTTCCCCCTCTCCGCAGGAGAGGGGGTCATGCCCCGGAGGGGTCCCGTGAGGTTAATCCTGCAACTCCCAGGCCGTCCGATATCCCCCAATGCTCTCCACGTACTCAATCAGGGCCTTGAAAAACGGGTGCGCGCTCAGGGTCGACGAGTCGCCGACGAGCAGAAGCTTTTTGCGGGCGCGGGTCATGCCCACGTTCATGCGGCGGATGTCACTCAGGAAGCCGATTTCGCCGTGGGTGTTGCTGCGGGTGAGGGTGATGGCGATGATGTCGCGCTCCTGGCCCTGGAACGAATCGACGGTGCCCACGCTCAGCTGGCGGTGCAGCAGGAGGCCGCTGAGCTCGTCGTTTTCCTCGATGGCGTCCTTCAAGTAGTTGATTTGGGCGCGGTAGGGGGCGATGACGCCGATGCTGAGCGGGTCGTCTTCGTGGTCGGCGGGGTCGTAGGGCTCCAGCAGTTGGGCGAGGCGCTTGAGCAGCAAATCGGCTTCTTCGGGGTTGGCCGTCGAGCGGCTTTCGGGGATGGTGATTTCCTGGAAGCCGAAGCCGGCGGTGTCGAGGAACTCGACGGGCAGGTCGGGGGCGAAGCGCAGGTCGTAGGCGTCGAGGCCGGCGTGGGCCACGGTTTCATAGGCCGTGAGCTTGCCGTCGTAGAACTGGTCGGAGCTGAACTGCATGATTTGCTCGTGCATCCGGTACTGCACGGTGAGCATGCGGGCCGTGGCGGGCTGGCGCTTGATGGCTTTCTCGAACAAGGTTTCGCGCAGGGCGCCGGCTTTGTCGCTCTTCACGGTGGGCGGCAGCTGGTGGTGGTCGCCGGCGAGCACCACGCGGTTGGCCTTGCCGATGGGAATCCAGCAGCCGGGTTCCAGGGCCTGGGCGGCCTCGTCGATGAACACCGTTTCGTAGGTGAGGTGGCGGATGTTGCGGTTGCTGGCGCCCACCAGCGTGCAGGTGATGACCTGCACCGATTCGAGCAAATCTTCGGTGATGTAGCGCTCCAAATCGTCGGCGGCCTGGTGCAGGGCGCGGGCTTCTTCCTTGAGCAGCTTGCGCTGCTGCATCTCTTCGTAGCCGAAGTTGCGCACGTATTTGCTGGCCGTTTCGCGGTATTGCTCGGCGGTCTGGCGCATGCTCCGCAGCTCGTTGTAGCTCTTGTGGGCCATCACCTGGGCATCGAGCGTGTGCTCCAATAACAGGTCGGAAACCCGCGACGGGTTGCCCATGCGGATGACGTTGACGCCGCGCTCGGCCAGCTTTTCGGTGAGCAGGTCGACGGCCGTGTTGCTGGGCGCGCACACCAGCACGCGCCGCTCGCGCCGGATGGTTTCCAGGATGGCCTGCACCAGCGTGGTGGTTTTGCCGGTGCCGGGCGGGCCGTGGATGATGGCCACGTCCTGCGCCGCCAGCACGTGCCGCACGGCGGCCAGCTGGGAGTCGTTGAGCGGGCTGGGGTAGAATAAATCGGAGGCTTTTTCCTCGCGGAAACGGGCTTCTTTGGCCCCCAGAATCACGTCGCGCAGCTCGGCCAGGCGGTCGCCGTAGGCGCCCATCACCCGGCCCAGGGCGTAGTCCATCTCGCGGTAGCTGACCTCGTC
>CAXTCS010000046.1:0-3315 GCA_964242365.1 uncultured Hymenobacter sp.
GAGCTACGCCTTCAGCCGGCCGACCAGCGACGCGGCACCAGGCGGCACGCTGTACCTGAGCCCGTTGCGGGAATTCAGCAATGGTATAAACCCGTTCCGTCACGATACCCGGCTCTTTCCCGTGGATTTGGGCGTGCCGCAGGACGAAACCATGATGGTGACCCTGACCCTGCCCGCCGGCTACGAGCTGGCCGAGCTGCCCAAGCCCGCCGTGGTGGAGCTGCCCGGTGGCGGCGCCCGCTTCGTGTACAGCGTGACGGCCACCGGGGCTACGGTTCAGGTCCTCAGCCGCTTGTCGCTGCGCAATGCCGTGTACCCGGCCGAGCAGTATGCCGGCCTGCGCGAGTTGTACCGCCTGCTGCTGGCCCGCCAGGGCGAGAAGCTGATTATCCAGAAAAAAGCCGGCAGCTGAAGGGTTGTCTTACTACCAAAGATTTTGAACGTCATGCAGCGCGCAGCTAGAACGTCATGCAGAGCGCAGCGAAGCATCTTGCCCGCGTAACTAATTCACTACTTGCAACGAAGCGGGCAAGATGCTTCGCTGCGCTCTGCATGACGTTCAAAATCAACTCCTACAACCTTCAAACCCCAAATACCCCCTCTTTGCATGAAGCTACCCTTACAATACTGCGCGGCGCTGGCCGGCCTGCTGCTTGGCGCGTTGGCCGCGCAGGCCCAGCCCGAACCCATCAAGTTTGGCAAGCCCGACCCGAAAGACCTGACCGCCGCGCCTTTCGTGGGCGACAGCGCCGCCGCGGCCGTGGTGCTGTGCGACTACGGCACCACCCGGTTTCAGTACAATCGCAACGATTTTCAGCTGATTTCGGAACGCGTGACGCGCATCAAAATCCTCCGGAAGTCGGGCTACGACGCGGCCACGGTGCGCGTGCCGCTCTACCACCACAACGCCGCCGAAGAGAAAATCGGCGGCCTGCGCGGCTTCACCTACAACCTGGTGAACGGCGTGATGCAAAAAACCAAGCTGGAAACCGGCAGCGCTTTCACCGAAGAGCTGACGCCCAACGTGCGCGTACGCAAATTTACGCTGCCCGACGTGCGCGAAGGCTCGGTGATTGAGTACGCCTACTCGGTGACGTCCGACTTTCTTTTCAACTTTCAGGACTGGACTTTCCAGCGCGAAATACCCACGCGCTGGAGCGAGTTCCGGGCCGATATCCCCGAATACTTTGAGTATAAAAAGCTGCTTCAGGGCTACCACAACCTGGAAGTGCAAACGGAGGCCACCAACGTGGCGCAATACACGGTACACGAGGCCGGCGGCTTTTCGGGCAGCGGGTTCAACACCACCCGCGAGTCGGCCAGCGCCAGCACCGTTACGGCCCGGCTCACCAGCTACCGCTGGGCGATGAAAGACGTGCCGGCCTTCCGCGACGAGCCGTACATGACCACGTCGGAAGACTACGTGGACCGCCTCAATTTTCAGCTGGCGGGCGAGCGGTTTCCCGGCCAGGCGTACCAGAACGTGGCCGCTACCTGGAGCAAGATTGACACCGAGCTGCTCAACTCCGACAACTTCGGCCTGCAAATGGACCGGGGCAATTTCCTGAAAGAGCAGCTGGCCGGCCTGGCCGCGAAATACCCCGACGCGGCCGCCCGCGCGGCGGCCGTGCGCCGGGTGGTGATGGCCGCCGTGCGCTACGACGGCACCAACCGCTACTCGACCACTGGCTCGCTGCGCAAGGCCTACGATGCCCACCGGGGCACGTCGGCCGATGTAAACCTGCTGCTCATCGCCGCCCTGCGCGACGCCGGCCTCCCGGCCCAGCCGCTGCTGCTCAGCACCCGCAACCACGGCCACGTCAACCAGATGCTGCCGCTGCTCGACAAGTTTAACTACGTGGTGGCCCTCGTGCCGCTGGCCGGCGGGCAGGACTTGCTGGTCGACGCCACCGAGCCGCTGCTGCCCTGCGGCGTGCTGCCCGAGCGCTGCCTCAACCAAACCGGCCGCCTCATCATGGCCAAACCGGAAGAGGGCCGCTGGGTCGACCTCGCCCCCACCCAGCACCGCGTGCACTACCAGCAGGTGGCCCTGACGATGGATGCCCAGGGCGGCCTCGCGGGCAAGGTGCACGAAGAGCACAGCGGCTACGCCGGCGTGGAGGCGCGCCGGGAGCTGGCCAGCCTCGGCGAAAAGAAGTACCTCACCGAGCTGACCCGCCCCCACAGCGGCTGGACGGTGCCCAAGTTTGCGGTGGCCGAGCGCGACAACGTGAGCAAGCCCCTGGCTTTCGACTACGAATTCACCGAGCCCGCCGACGACAACGCCACCGCCGGTACGCTCTACCTGAGCCCGTTCCGGGAATTTACCAGCGACCAGAACCCGTTCCGGCACGAAAACCGTCAGTTTCCCGTCGATTTCGGGGCCGCGCGGGACGAAACCACGATGGTCACCCTGACCTTGCCCGCCGGCTACGAGCTGGCCGAAATGCCCAAGCCCGCCGTGGTGGAGCTGCCCGACGGCGGCGGCCGGTTTCTCTACAACGTGAGTACCACGACGCCCGGCGTCGTGCAACTCATCAGCCGCCTGAGCCTGCGCAAGCCCATGTACGGAGCCGAGGAATACGCCAACCTGCGCGAATTCTACCGCCTCATGCTCGAAAAACACAGCGAAAAGCTGGTGATTAAAAAGAAAGCCTGATTGAATTAATGAGCAATGAACAGTGGGCAATGCTGTTCATTGCTCATTGCTCATTATTAACTGTTAATTGAAATAATGAAAGCCCCGCTGTTCCTTCTTGCCGCCCTGCCGCTGAGCGGCTTTTTACTGCTCCATCCGGCAGCGCCCCAGCCGAAATACGCGGTGGCAGACATTCCGGCGGCGCTGAGCGAGGGCGCCCACGCCGTGTTGCGGGCCGATGACGAGGTCGTGACCGTGAAATCGGCCGGGCGGCTGGTGCACACCGTGCACCGGGCCGTGACCGTGCTCGACGCGGCCGGCGACGACTTTGGCCGGCATTCGGTGGGCTACGACGCCCTCAACACCCTGAGCTACCTGCGCGGGGCCGTGTACGACGGCGACGGGCACTTGCTGCACCAGCTGCGGGCCGCCGAAATCCACGACCAAGGCATGGGCGACGCGGGCGGCAGCTTCATGACCGACGTGCGGGTGCGCTACGCCGACCTGCGCCAGCCCCAAACGCCGTACACGGTGGAATTCGACTACGAAATCGTGTCGGACAACACCTTGTTTTATCCCGAGTGGCAGCCCCAGGACGAAGAAGGCCTGGCCGTGCAAGCCGCCACCCTGCACGTAACCACGCCCGCCGCCCTGCCCCGCGATCGCCTCCACCACAG
>CAXTCS010000046.1:3325-22105 GCA_964242365.1 uncultured Hymenobacter sp.
GCGCTACCAGGAGCGCCAGCTGCCCGCCGGCACCGCCGTGGCCCACGCCAGCGCCGGCAGCCAGGAAACGTACCAGTGGCAGCTGGCCAACCTGCCGGCCGTGGACGAGGAAGAAGCCGCCCCGCCGCTGGCCGACACCACGCCGGCCGTGGTGCTGGCGCCCGGCGCCTTCGAAGTGCAGGGCCACAAAGGCGCCGCCACCACCTGGCAAAGCTTCGGGCAGTGGAATTATGAGCTGAATTCGGGTCGTGACCAGCTGCCGCCGGCCACGCTGGCCAAGGTGGCGGCCCTGGTAAAAGATGCCCCCGATGCCCGCGCCCGCGCCCGGCGCGTCTACGAGATGCTGCAAGGCAGCACCCGCTACATTTCGGTGCAGCTGGGCCTGGGCGGCTGGCAAACGTTTCCGGCCAACGCCGTGGCCGGCAGCGGCTACGGCGACTGCAAAGCCCTGAGCAACTACACCAAAGCCCTGCTGGCCGCCGCCGGCGTGCCCGCCTACGTGGCCCTGGTGGGCGCCGGCGCCGACCACGCCGACCTGCGCGCCGACTTTCCCAGCTCGCAGTTCAACCACGCCATCGTGTGCGTGCCCCCGGCCAAAGACGGCCACGCCGACACCCTCTGGCTGGAATGCACGAGCCAGACCGAAGCCTTCGGCTACATGGGCAGCTTCACGGGCAACCGCCACGCGCTGCTGCTCACGCCCCAGGGCGGGCAGCTGGTGGCAACGCCCCGCTACGGCGCGGCCGAAAACCGCCAGGAACGCCGCCTCGACCTGTTTCTCGACGCCGTGGGCGGCGCCACCGCCACGGCCCGCACCCTGCGCACCGGCCAGGAGCAGGACGTCTACGCCCAGCTGCTGCACGAGCTGGAACCCGTGGAGCAGAAAAAGTACGTCACCAACCGCCTCCGCCTGCCCACGTTCACCCTCACCCGGTTCAACCTGGCCGCTGCCCCCGCCGGCCCGGTGCCGGGCGTCGTCGAAACCCTGGGGCTGGCCCTGCCCGGCTTTGCCCAGCCCAGCGGCAAGCGCGTCTTCGTCAACCCCAACCTGCTGAGCCGCTTGCCCGCACTGCCGGCCCAGATGGGCGAGCGGCAAACGTCCCTGTGGCTGCCCCGTGCCAGCCTGCACGCCGACACCGTGCGCCTGCACCTGCCCCTCGGCTTCCACACCGAAACGCTGCCGGCGGCGGTGCGGCTCAGCACGGCGTATGGCACCTACGCCAGCCAATACACCGCCCTGCCCGACGGCACCATCCTCTACACCCGCCGCCTCGAGTTGAAGCGCGGTCGCATGCCGCGCACCGCCTATGCCGGCTACCTGGATTTCCGTCGCAAAATCAGCATCGCCGATAAAGCGCAGGTGGTGCTGCTGAAAACGGAAAGCTGAGGGCTTGCCGGATTAAGTGGTTGTGCAGAAGTAACCGCACTAGAAAGACCGTCATGCTGAGCGGAACCGAAGCATCTCGCGTGCAGCAGTAATCCAATCGATTGAGTTGCTACCCCGAGCGAGATGCTTCAACTGTTACACCAAGCCCTTCCGACCGGCGGCGGCCAGGCGTTGGCCTGCCTGGCCAGGGCCTATTTCAGGTCGTCGTTGTTGGCTTTTTTGCGTTGACGTTCCGGTGCCTCCTGGCCGAAACGATAGTTGAAGCTGACCCGAAAAGCCCGCGGGTAGGTGCGGTATGCGGTCTGCTCGTCGACAAACGCCGTGGCGGTGCTGCTTCGGCTGGGGAAGGAATTCGTGAACGGATTGGTCAGATTCACCGTCACGTCGGCCTGCTCGCCCAGCACCGCCTTCTTCACGCCGACCGCGTAATCCAGCGTGGCGCCGCCCCGGCCCTGAAGCGTGGCCGCCGGCGTGGCGCCCGAAACCGAAGCCTGAGCCGTGATTCGGCGCGGAAACTTGTACGACGAGTCCACGCTCATCCCGGCCATGAAGCCCCGGCGAACGCGGTCCAGCTCCGGGGTGCGGCGCAGCACATACTGCGCGTTCGGCCCCCCGCTCACCTCCCACTGCGGCGTGGGTTTGGCCGAGCCGTACACGGTGAGCTGGTAGAAGGTCGTGGCCGCCACGTTGGCGAACGTCTGGGCCGTGACGCCCGCTACGGGCGTGGGCAGCCGCAGGGCCTCAATGGCATTGCCCGTGTGGCGAACGGCGCCCGTCAGCACCACCGGGGCGGCGTGAACGACGGTGTTGTAGCTGATTTCGTAAGCGTCCGTCAGCTCGGGCGCCAGGCCCGGATTCCCGTAGGTAATGTTCTGCGGATTGGAACGGTCCACGAAGGGGTTCAGGTAGTCAATATAGGGCCGGGTGATGCGCCGGCTGTAGGCCAGGCGCAGCCCGCTGGTGTCGCCAAAAGCGTAGGTGAAGCTGCCGTTGGGCAGCAGCGAGCGGTAGCGGCGGGGCGCCAGGGCCGTGCCGCTGGCCCGGAAGTCGGCGCGGAGCACCGTGCGCTCCACGCGGCTGCCCAAGGTCGCGGCCAGCTTTTTGCCCACCCCAAACGAATAGCTCGCGTAGGCCGCCTGCACGTCCTGGGCGTAGCTAAAATCCGTACCCCGGCCCGCCAGGGGCCCAAAATCGGGGGCCTGCCCCTTGGCCAGGCCTTCTACGGCGGCTACGGCGCCGGTGCGGCGAAAAATGGCTTTCAGGCCCAGCTCCAGCTTGTTTTTGGTCCCAAAAGGTTGGGTAAAATCCGTCTGCGCCGTCACCTCGCGGCCCGGCGTGCGGCCCCGGCTGCGCTCGCGGTAGCCGGCCTGGCCGGGACCCAGGGCCACGGCCGAGTTGGCGTACTGGTCCACATCGTAGCCAAACGTGCCGGCGTTGCGGGCGTACTGGCCCAGCACGCTCCACTCCCGGCGCTCTTGGGCGAAGGTGCGGGTGTAGGTGCCGGTCGCTTCGGTACTGAGGCTGCCGCCGTATTCCGTGCTCGTCCGGGTAAATAACTGGTTCAATGCCGCGTCCGGCGACACCAGTCTGTTGAACAAATCCCGTTGCCCCTGCGCCCGGTAGCCGCCAAGCGTGCCCAGAAGCGAGAAGCTGTGGTGCGCGGCCGGGTCGTAGTCGAGGCCCAGGGTGCCATTATACCAGGTGCCGGTATTTTGCCGCCGGCCGCTTTGCGTCAGCGTATCCGTGCCCAGACTGGAAAAGCCCAGGCGGCGGCGCGTCAGGCGGTCGGGCTCGTTCCAACGTCCAGCGCTGGCCAATAAATTGACACCGAGCTTCCCCCGCTTAAAGCCAAGGGCCGACGTGACCTCAGTGGCCCGGTTGCCGCCACTGGCCCCGAGGCGGCCGTTCAGGTTGCGACGCGCCCCTTTTTTCAGCACGATGTTGATGATGCCGGCCGTGCCTTCGCCGTCGTCTTTGGCAGATGGGGTAGTAATAACTTCTACCCGTTGAATCTGGTCAGCGGGAATGCCTTTCAGGGCCTGGGCCAGGTTTTGAGCCAGGGCGGGCGAGGGATGGTTGTTGACCAGCACTTTGAAATTGGCGGAGCCGCGCATAGTGACGTTGCCCTGGCCGTCCACGGCCAGCAGCGGCGTTTTCCGCAACACGTCGGCGGCCGTCCCGCCCGCATTGCCCACGTCCTGGTCGGCGTTGTACACCAAGCGGTCGGTGCGCACGTCCACCAGGGATTTGGTGCCCACCACAACGGCCTCGCCGAGCCGCTGGGCAGCAGGCACCAACAGAACAGAAGGCAAAGTAGTGAGGCCCGACGTGATGGTTACGGCTTGCGTGCGAGTGGCATAACCTACAAAACTCACCTGAAGCCGAAAGGCGCCGGGAGCCAGCCGCAGCAGGGTGAACAGGCCGTGCTCATCGGCGGTGCTTCCCGCCAGGGCGCTTCTGCCGGGCGCACCGGACAATAAAACGACCGTAGCGTAGGCCACCGGCTGCTGGCTGACAGAATCCCGGACGGTGCCCGTCAGCGAGCCGGTCGGAAGCTGCGCGGCAGCAATGTGCCCGACAAGTAGCCCGCTGAGCAGCAAGCCGATGCTTCGGATAAAGTACTGCTGTCGGTTGTGGTTGTCCATCACAGGCAAAAAAGGTGCAACACCATAGAAGGCTCCTTTCGATGGAGAGTTGCACGGCCGCCGGTGCCTGGTGGGGCAAATGGGCCGGCGTTTCCCAGCCACGGCACACGCGGCCCGAAAACGGCTCTTTTCCGGTGCCCCAGCCCACCAAAACCGATACCCTGACCCAGAGAAGCACGGCATTTCCCTCCTTCAGCCCCTAAAACTTCACCCGCAGCTGCGCTTTCACTTCGCTGCGCAAGGGGCCCTGAATGGCTTCCAGGCCCGACCCGATTACCTCTTGGTGGCGGTAGCGCGTCTCGGCGTAGCGCAGCCACAGCGTGAGGGCGCGGTTGAGGCGGATTTCGGCAATGCCGTACACCCGCGTGCCCTGGTCGTAGAGCGCTGGTATTGAGACGGCCAGCAGCACGTCCTGCTCGTACACGTACTGGCGGGTGTCGTAGTCGTCGGCATCGAAAAGGGCGTAGCGGGCCGTGAGCTTGAGGGCGCGGGTTAGCTGGTAGCCCACGTCCTGGGCCAGCACGTAGCCGCGCCGCCAGGGCCGGCCGACATCGTCGCGCAGGCGCGAGGCTTGCAGGCGGGTGCGCAGCTCCAGGGCCGGCGCGGGCGCGGTGTTGTAGTACACCAAAATGCTCTGGCGCAGCTGCTCGCCGGGCAGCGGAACGGGCCGGACGTCGGCGCCCGCCGGCAGGTCGCGCGGCTTGAGGCGCTGGCGCAGCTGCACGTAGAGCAGGTTGGTTTTGGTGGGCGAATAGGCGAGGCGCACGAGGGCATCGTGGCCGTCGGTGGGGGCGCTGGCCCGGTAGCGCAGCCACGGAAAGCGAAACTGGTCGTAGTAGGCCGAGATTTCCCACTGGGCCACGGGGCGTATTTTGAGGCCAACATAAACGCCGGTTTCGTTGATGTTGCGGGTATTTTCGCTGAACGCGTTGCCGTAGAGGGTGTGGAAATTGGGGTCGTAGTGCCGCACCAGCAGGGCCGCGTCCACGGCCGGGCCCAGGCTGGCCAGCAGGCCATTCACGGTGCCCAGGCCGCCGCCGGTGCTGCGGGCCGTTTCGCCAAAAAGCAGCAGGTTGCGCCACACGTAGCTGTAGTTTAGGCTCACGGCCCGGTTGTCGCGGCCGCTGAACTCGAAGCGGTTATACGGCTCGGCGCGCTTGAGCAGCGGCGTGCCGTAGTGCGTCGCCACGGCCGTAGCCCCGATGGCGAGGTTGCCATCGCGGCTGGTGTAGGTGAGGTTGCCGCCCCCGATGGTTTCGGCCAGCTGGTGGCGGTTGGCCAGTTCGGAGGGCGTGCGGTGGAAGCCCGTGTAAAGCAGGCCCGAAGCAAACTCGTCGAACTGCGCCAGCGAGTCCTGGCTTTGCTGGAGGTTGGCGTCCACGTTTTTGTGCGACACAAACCCCGTGGCCTGCACCGTGGGCGCCACCTGGTACGTGGCCGCCCCGCCCCGAAAGAACGTGTTTTCGAGCAGCGACGAATACGCCCGCACGCCCACCGACGAGCGCCGCAGCGTGGTAATCGTCTCGGCGCCCTTGCCCACGCCCAGGCCCGACGACAGCAGCAGCCCCTGCCCGAATTGCAGCTGGTAGTCGCCCAGGGCCAGCGTTTTCAGCCGGCCCCGCTCTTGCAGCAGCAAGTGCGCCGACGCGTAGTCGGCCCCAAACTGCCCGTTTTTCGGGTCCCAGGTCAGGGCCTCGCCGGCGTCTTTTTCCAACGCAAAGCCCACGCTGAAATCCTTGGTGTGGCTCACGCGGTAGCGAATCAGCAGCTTATCGGCCGAGCCAAGGTAGCGCGTAGTGGGCCGGCCCTGGTAGAGCGTGGGCGGCGCGTAGCCCTGGCGCTGTTGCAGCACCCGCTCGTGGCGCAGGTACAGGGCGTTGTTGTCTTCGCGGGCAATGCGCTGCCACAGGCTGCCCCGGCTGGCGTTGGCGTTGCCGCCCTGCACGCTCACGAAGGGCAGCATGCGGGCTATCGTGCGCAGGTCGTAGCCCTCAATGCTTTGCAGCTCGTACACGCTCAGCAGGTCGCCGTTGGCTTCGCGGTGGCGCAGCAGGGCCGTTACCTGGTTTTCGTTGAGCAGCAGCAGCGCCCGCAGCTCTTCGCGGGTGGCGGTGTTGAGGTTGATGGGCGTCTGGTAGTATTGCAGCAGGGTTTCGTAGAGGTCTTCGTACGGGATTTCATCCGACTGAATTTCCGCAAACAGCTCTTGGGTAAGCCGGTCGAGGTCGGGCGCCCGGCGAACAAAGTCTTGCGCCTTTGTTGAATGAGGAATGAAGAATGAGGAATGAAGAATTGCGACGGCGAGCAATGTCAGGCGCCGCCCGCCGCCTTTCAGACGCGATTCACTCGACAAAAACGCTTTCAACCAATCAACTAATCGTAGGAGTCTAATCATTTCATTGCCACTTCTCCGTTTTTCACTTAATCCTCGTTGTGTTTATGATGGCGCGGAGGATGCGGCACACCTCGTCGCAATCGTTGAAAATGCTTTGAAAAGAGTCTTCGCTCAGGTAGTCAGTGGCTCGCAACAGCTTGAGCCAATAGCTGGCCTCCCGCGCCTCTTTGTAGGCAATGCTAATTTTCGCCGAAAAACCGGCCCGTGAGATGCCACCGATTGCTTCTTCAACATTTGCCCCGATGGACGTTCCCCTGCGCAAAAGCTGTTTAGCAAGCACATATTCCTGCTTGCTTTCGCCTAAAAACCGGCAAAGCCTAACGATGCGAACGGCCAGACTAAAAGACTTGAAGGCAATTACATTCTCACTGCCTTCCCCAACCATACTACTCTGGTCATTCGTCACTTCTTCGTCCATCATTCCTCATTAAAAAGCGTCATTTCCCATCCTGCTAATTCCTCATTCTTCATTCCTCATTCTTCATTAAGCGCAGCGTCCTGCTCACGCTCAGGTGCTGGCTGAAGCCCAGCGCCTGCTGAAACGCCGCCGCGTAATCGAGCTGAAAAGCGCCGGCCGCCACGCCAAGGCCCGCGCTCGCCTGCTCCGTCAGGCTGGCCAGGCCCAGCCGCACGGCCAGCACCGGCACCGGTCGGTATTCGAGCCCGGCCTTGAAATTGGCGGCGCGCTCCACGTCTTTCTCGGTTTCCACCAGCAGCAATACCTGGGCGCTGGGGCGGTAAGCCAGGCCGGCGCGCAGCACGGTGGGCACCCGCTCGGCCTGGTAGCTGGCCAGCCTGGCTTGGCCGAGATTGTAGAGCGACGCCCCAAAGCTGAGCCGCTGGGGCACTATTTCGATTTGGCCGCCCAGCGTGCCCAGCACCACGCGCCGGCTGCCCAGCCCTTCGATGCTCACTTGCAGCAGGTCGAGCCGGCCGCCCAGGCTGATTTGCCCGAAGCGGTAAGCGTAGCCGGCCCCGAGGCGGGTTTCGTTGTACAGCGCCCCGCCGAAGCGCTGGGCCTCGAACGCCACCACGCCGTTGCGGGCCCAGGCGCGGGCCCCGGCAACTGGCGCCACCGCGGCCCCATCGGCGCCAGCACCGGCCGCGGTGGCGGCGCGGCGCAGCGGCAGGGCCACGGCCAGCGCGGCCACGTTCAGCGCCGGGCTGAAGTAGCGGTTTTCAGCATAAAACCCCACGCTGGGCTGCTGAATTTCGCCCAGGCCGGCCACGTTGTTGCCCACGCTCCAGACCTCGCCCGCCAGCGCCACCGAGGCGTTGCCGAGCGCGGCGGCGCGGGCCCCGCGCACGCCGGGGCCGTTGCCCTGGGCCACGGCCGAAGCCACCGGCAGCGCACCAGCGAGAACCAAAGCGAGCCGAAAAATTGAAAGATACCGGGGTAGACAGTATTGCATGGCGGGAAGGTAGCGCCCCGGCGGCGATTGCATCGACGCGGCGGCGAAATTATTTTGCCGGGCTTCGCGGTTAGCTGTTTCGGCGCTACTGCCGAACTTGCCTGCCTATGCCCCGCTCCTTCTCTGCCGCGCCACGCCGCGAAACGCTGCTTTATCGCAATCAGCCCCTCCAGTACACCCTCGTTTTCCGGTCGCGCCGCACCATCGGTTTCGCCGTGCGGCCCGATGGCAGCGTGCACATCAGCGCCCCCGCCGGCACGTCGGCCGAGTGGGTGGCCCAGCAGGTGCTGAAAAAAGCCGATTGGATTCTGAAGCACCAGGCCGACTTCGCTAGCCGCCCGGCCCCGGCCCCAGCCCGGTATTTCGGGCCCAACGGCCTCCACTACTACCAGGGCCAGCCCTACCGGCTGCGCTTCGCCGAGGCCCCCCGCCCCGCCGTGACGGTGGCCGCCGACGAGCTGGTCCTTGCCGCACCCACCGCCCTCGCGCCCGCCCAGGCCGAAGCCCTGCTGCACGCCTGGTACGCCCACCAGGCCGGGCCGTTGTTTGCCGGGTCGCTGGCGCGGGTGTGGCCGCGCTTCGCCGAGTTCAACCTCGTGCGGCCCACCATTTCCGTGCGCAGCATGCGCACCCGCTGGGGCAGCTGCACGCCGCGCACCGCGCGCATCCGCCTCAGCCCCGAGCTGGTGCGCGCCCGCCCCGAGTGCCTCGACTACGTGCTGCTGCACGAGTGCTGCCACCTGCTGGTCGGCGACCATTCCCCGGCCTTCTACGAGCTGCAAACGCGGCTCATGCCCGACTGGCAGCGCTGGAAAGACGAGCTGAACGCGCTGCCGAAGTAGCTGCCGCGCTAGTTCAGCAATTGTATTTGTACCCTCATCAGCCTATTAGAGCGGTTCTTAGGTGAGTGTACCGGCCTCTCGGCTCCCCTCTCTTTGGGCTTCGCGCTTCAAGCGAACCGGGGCCTGCCCCGCAGGGGTCCCGTGTGGTTCCCCGGCCGCGCCCTGTACACGAACCGGAGAACCACTCTAATCTTTTTTAATTCGCCCCATGTCCCGGCTGTTTCGCGCCTTCTTTCTCGGCCTCGTCTGGTTTTACCGGAATTTTATTTCGCCGCTCACGCCGGCCAGCTGCCGCTACGCGCCCACCTGCTCGGCGTACGCGGCCGAGGCCATCACCAAATACGGGCCGTGGCGCGGGGGGTGGCTGGCGCTGCGGCGCATTGCCAGCTGCCACCCCTGGGGCGGCCACGGCTACGACCCCGTACCGTGAGCGACCGGCCGCGTATAGGCAGGCTCCACCAGCTATTTTTTAGTCGATGCGCTTCATTCCCCTGTTGCCGGCCGCCCTGGCCTTGTTGCTCACCTCCGCCTGCTCGCAGGCCCAATCCGACAAAGCCAGCGAAAATGCCGGCGCGGCCGTGAAAGGCGGCGACCGCCGCAAAGACAAAAACGCCGCCGCCGAAATCCCTGGCCTGAGCCGTGTGGGCTCGCTAAAGGGCGTGGTGCCCGAAAGCTCGGGTCTGGCCCCGGCCGGCGCCGGCCCGACGTATTTCAGCTTCGGCGACGACGGCAACTCGCCCACGCTCTACGAAATCACGGGCGCCGGCAAGCTGGTGCGCACCCTCGAAGTGCCCGCCACCAACACCGACTGGGAAAGCCTGAGCCGCGACGGCAGCGGCAACTACTACATCGGCGACTGCGGCAATAACGAAAGCCTGCGCCGCGACCTCCGGCTCTACAAGTTCCGGCCCGACGCGCCCCAGGCCGTGGGCACCATCGCCTTCACCTACCCCGACCAAACCGCGTTTCCGCCCAAGAAAAAGCAGCGCAACTTCGACTGCGAAGCCAGCCTCTGGCACGACGGCCAGGTCTGGCTCTTCACCAAAGACCGGGGCCAGCAGCGCGCCAGCAAGGTCTACACCGTGCCCGACCAGCCCGGCACCTACACCGCCAAACTGGTCACGTCCCTGTCGATTCCGGGCGAAGTGACCGATGCCGCCCTGCGCGCCGACGGCCACCGCCTCGTGCTACTGGGCCGCGGCGAGCTGTTCATTCTCGACGGTGATTCCTGGCCCAACATCCTCAAGGCCACGCCCCAACACGTCAGCCTCACCGGCGCCGGCCAAACCGAAGGCGCCGTGTTCAAAGACGACCAGACGCTGCTCATCAGCACCGAGCAGGGCGGGCTGTACGAGTTTAAGCTGCCGTAGCGGAACAGCCGGCGCCGGGAGCCTACCCCAGGCGCGCCGACACGGACCCGAAATTGGCCCTGATGCAGCACCCCTGCTCAGGCCAGCTATTTTTTCTGCCCGTCCTGATTAATAACAGGAACCGGGCCCGCCGCCGAAGAAACCGCTGCCGGGGGCTGCGGGTCGCCTGCCTTGCCCAGGTCGCGCGGCGCGTAGCCGTAGGGGTTTTCGGGGTTCTTGCCCGCCCGCCACAGCACCCAGATTCCGATAAATATTAGCGGGATACTCAGCAGCTGGCCTTGGTTGAACAAGTGGCCGTTTTCGAACGCTACCTGGTTCTCCTTCAGGTATTCGCCCAAAAACCGCTGCGTGAACAGCAGCACCACGAACAGCCCAAACAGCTGCCCGCGCGGCGTGCGCTCCCTGGTCCGGTTCCACATCGAATAGAGCAGCACGAGCAGGAAGATGCAAAACAGCGCCTCGTAAATCTGGGTGGGGTGGCGCGGCACGGCCACGCCCTGAATCAAATGCTCGGTGTCGCGGGGGAAAACAAAGGCCCACGGCACGTTCGTGGGCTTGCCCACGATTTCGGAGTTCATCAAATTGCCGGTGCGGATGCAGGCGCCGCCCAGCGCCACCACAATTACAATCCGGTCGAGCACCCACAGGTAATCGAACTTGTTGTTACGGGCAAACAGCCAGCAGGCCAGCAAGATACCAATAGTCGCGCCGTGGCTGGCCAGCCCGCCCTGCCAGATGCGGAACACCACCAGGGGGTCGGCCAGCAGCGCATCAAAGTCGTAAAACAGCATGTGGCCCAGCCGCGCGCCCACGATGGTGCCAATCAGCATATAAATCGTAATCACGTCGACCCACTGCGGCGACACTTTTTCGGAGCGGTAAATGTGGGTCAGGATGAACGTGCCCAGCACGAAGGGCAGCATGAAAAACAGCCCGTACCAGCGCAGCGTGACCGGCCCTAAATGGGCAATGATGGGGTTGACGTTCCAGAAAACAGTGGCGAGCAAGGGCATGGGACGAGGTTAAAATATGACTCAAAGGTACTTCGGCCTTCGGGCTTGTGATGTTGCAAAACGCTGGTACCGGTTGAGCGACGGCCCTGATAACCGTTGCCCGGCCGGCTTCAGCGGGCGCGGGCGTTGCGGCCATCGGCCGCCGCGGTGGCAGTTGGGCGCAGGGCCCGCCCATCGCCGCTGAGCGTGAGCACGACGGCCCCGAGCAGCATGGCATAGGCCGGCCGGCGCAGCCAGGCCGGCAAAGCCAGGGGCTGGGCTGTGGCAGCGAGCCGGGCGTTGAGCCGGGCGTAGAAAAACGGCTGGGGACGGGCAGCGGGCTGGGTGCGCAGCCGGGCCACCAGGGCGTCCCACTCGTCGTCGGGGGTGGGGCCAGAAGCTGAATCAGGCATGGCGGAAGTGGGGTTGAAGGTGCTTGCGGAGCGTTTGCCGGGCCCGAAAAAGCAGGGATTCCACGGCGGAAACCGTGATTTGCAGCACCGCGGCAATTTGTTCGTAGCTCAATTCCTGCTCGTGGCGCAGGGTGAAGGCAACCTGCTGCTGTGCCGGCAACCGCGCAATGTGGGCTTGCAGCAGTTGCAGCTGCTGCTGGCCTTCGAGCAGCGCCAACGGGTGCGCGTGGTCCGGCGGTTCGTGCAACACGTCGTTGTCGAACCCCAACAAGCTGGTGAAGTAGGCGAAGCGCTTTTTGGCGCGGGCTTTCCGCAGGTTTTTCAAGGCCCGCGACGTTGCCAGGCGGTAAAGCCAGGTGCTCAGGGCCGCATCGCCCCGGAACCGGGCAACGGTTTGGTACACCTCCACAAAAACTTCCTGCGCCACGTCTTCGGCTTCTTCCGCATTTCGCAGCAGCGAAAATACCGTTGCGTAAATGCGGTCCTGGTATCGCTCGACCAATGTGCGAAAGGCAGCTTCGCTCCCCATCTGCAAGCGCTCCACCAACGCGGCGTCGGCAACAGCGCCATCGCGCCAGTCGGCAACGGCGCGGGACGCAGGAGGCAGCAGCAGGGAAGAAACCACAGATTACGAGGCGAGTGAATTTGAGTAGTGCCGGTTCAGTGCCCCTGCCCTTGCGGCGACGAGCACGAAGTCAGGCATTAGGTACCAACCCCTGCAAAAACTTGCGCCAGCGCCTTAATTATTATGCAAATACCAACCTGCCAATTGATTGGCAATTACTAATATGTTGGCAGCACGAGCAAGTTTGAAGCTCTACGGTTCCGGTGGCGCGGGGCTGTGCCCGGTAAGGCCACGCGCCACGAGTTCCTCCGCGCCCACACAAGCTCAGGCTCAAGCAGCTATTACAACGCCGCCAGCTCCTCGGCAAACCCGCCGCTGAGGATGGGAAAGCGCAGCCAGGAGCGCGGGTCCACGTTGTAGTCGTCGAGGTGGAAGCTGGGGGCGTAGCGCTCGCGCTTCCACTGGTTGCGGCTCCACAGCGTGTAGAAGCGGCGCACGTAGGTTTTCAGCTGCTCGTGGTCGAAACCGGTCGCCTCGGCGTCCAGCGTGGCCAGTACCTGGCTCGGGCTGAGGCGGTTGTAAAAGGCCAGCCGCTCGATGCGGTTAAGCAGGGCGTAGGGCATGAGGTCGCGCTCGTCGGTTTGCTGGTCTGCCAGCGGGCGCAGCTCGGCGGTGGGTTGCAGGGCGTTCACGTGGCGCAGGGCCGCGTAGCCCAGCTCGGTTTCGGCCCAGCGCAGCCATTTTTTCACAAAGTCCTTGTCGACGCCCGCGATGGGCGAGATGCTGCCGGCCGTGTCGCCGTCCATGGTGCAGTAGCCCACGCTGGCCTCCGAGCGGTTGGAGGTGGTGATGAGCAGGCAGTTTTGCACGTTGGCCAGCAGCCAGATGCCGGGCGCCCGCACCCGCGCCTGAATGTTTTGCAGGGCCAAATCGTCGGTTTGCCAGGTCAGGTTCCGGCCCAGCGCGCCCTCGATTTTGCCCACGTAGCCGGCCACTTCCCCGTCGATGCCCCAGTTATAAAACCGCGCGCCAATGCTGTCGGCCAGCTCCTGGGCTGAGTTGTAGGTATCGTCTGAAGAGTTTACCGTGCCCTGGTAAGCGCAGGTGAGCAGCTGCCGCACCAGCTCTTTTTGAGAATGAGGAATGAGGAATGAGGAATGAGGAATTTTTCCGTCCTCTAATTCTTCATTCCTCATTCCTGATTCCTCATTCCCCGCCGCCGCAGGCGGGAAGCATCCGCTGCGCCGCTTGAACTCGTCGAGGCCCAGCTCCTCCACGCCCAGGCGCACCATTTCGGCCACGCCCACGGCGCAGAAGCACGAATCGGCCCCGCCGCTCAAACTCAGCACGAAGCCGCGGCTGCGCGCCTTGCGCAGGTAGTCGAACAAGGCCAGGCTCATGGCCTGGTTCAGCTCTTTGTACTCGTCGGGTTCCGGCAGCGGCACGATTTCTTCGGCCCGCGCCGGCTCGGCGGCAAAATCCACGTCCACCCACTCCAAATCCACTTCCTTAAAGCTCAGCAGCTGGTTGCGCTTGAGCAAATGCCCGTTGCGCGCCACCAGAATTTCGCCGTCGAAAATGATGCGGCCGGCCTCGTTGCCCAGCAAATTGGCGTAGAGGTACGTGCAGCTGAACGTGCGCGAAGCGTTCATTACCAGCTTGTACCGCACGTCGGTTTTGCTCATGGCGAAGTGGCTGGCCGAGGGGTTCACAATCAAATCGACTTTGCCCACGAGCCGGCAGGCGGGGCGCACGTCGTCGGCTCGCCAGGCATCTTCGCAAATCTCGAAGCCGAAGCGCACGCCCTGGTGCTCAAAAATGAGGTCGCCCAACGGCCACGTTTCCCCTTCCCAGGCCACAGTCGTCGTTTCGCCCGCCACCCAGGGCGCGAAAAACCGGGTTTCGTAGTGCACCCCGTCGTTGGCCAGAAACTGCTTGGCCGCAAAGCCCAAAATGTGCCCGTCGCGCAGCACCGCCGCCGTGTTATACGTCCGGCCACCGAGCCGCACCGGCAGGCCCACCACCACGCAAATGCCTTGGGTCCAGGCGCGCACCTGCTGCAAGTGGGCCAGCGCCGCCTCGGGCATCCAGTCGCTCAGAAACAGGTCTTCGCAGCCGTAGCCCGTCAGGCACAGCTCGGGCAGGCACAGCAGTTCCACGCCCTCGCTTTTGGCCTGCTCAATGGCCGTCTGGATGTTGCGCAGGTTGTTGTCCCAGTCAATGGGAATCTGGTTGAGGGCGGCTCCGGCGATACGCATAACGCTGCGCTTAATGAAGAATTAAGAATGAGGAATGAGGAATTGTTTCTTCCTGAGATAACAACGAAGGGAATGTTGACTGGTTCAAAATGGCCCCGCAGTTTCTGTTCGGCTAATTCTTCATTCCTCATTCTTCATTCCTCATTAAGCGCAGCGTCAGCGTCAAGCTACCCCCAGGGCCGCCAGGGCGCGGTCGGCAGCCAGTTGCTCGGCTTGTTTCTTGCTCAGGCCCATGCCGGTGGCCACCACTTCCTCGTCGAGTAGCACGGTGGCCGTGAATTCCATCATGCCGCCCGGCCGGGCTTCGCCGGTGATGTCGTAGCGCAGGTTTTTGCCTTCGCGCTGGGCCCACTCGACCAGCTTGCTCTTGAAATTGGCCGTGGTGGTGGTGATGGTGTGCACGTCGACAAAGCCTTTGACAAGGCGCGCGAGCACGAACTTGCGGGCCGCCTTGTAGCCCAAATCGAGGTACACGGCCCCCACCAGCGCCTCCAGGGCGTTGCCGTTTACCGAGCGCGAGCGGGCGGCGCGGCCCTGCGCGGCATCGAGCTGCACCAGCTGGTCGAGGCCCAGCTTGAGGGCGATGCCGTTGAGGCTTTCGCGGTTCACGATGCGCGAGCGCACCTCCGTCAGAAAGCCTTCCTGCTCGTAGGGGTACTTTTTGAACAGGTATTCGGCCACCACCGTGCCCAGCACGGCATCGCCGAGAAATTCCAGCCGCTCGTTGGTTTGGTGGCGGCTCAGGGCGGGCTGCTGCCGCACGGCCGAGGAATGCGTGAAGGCCAGCCGGTACAGCTTCGCATTTTTGGGCGACTGGCCCGTGACCGTGGCCACGGCCTGCCGAAACGCCTTATCGGAAGCAAAAAACCGGGAAACGAAACCTAACAAAGCAAAGGGATTTAGCAAGTGTCGAATTATTCTCAAACCAGAACGTCATGCAGAGCGCAGCGAAGCATCTTTACCGCGCTAGTAAATAATTACTTACGGCGGGCAAGATGCTTCGCTGCGCTCTGCATGACGTTCTTTTAATGCACGCAATCCAACACGGCCCTACAGCTTGCGAAACACCACCGACGTGTTGTGCCCGCCAAAGCCGAAGGTGTTGCTCATGGCCACGCGCACCTCGCGGGCCTGGGCCACGTTGGGCGTGAAGTTCAGCGCCTGGTTGATTTCCGGGTCGGGCGTGTGCAGGTTGATGGTGGGCGGCACGAGGCTGTTTTGCATGGCCAGCAGGCAGGCCACGGCCTCGATGCCGCCGGCGCCGCCCAGCAAGTGGCCGGTCATGCTTTTGGTCGAGGAGATGTTGAGCTTTTCGGCGTGGGCGCCAAATACCTGCTCGATGGCCTTGATTTCGGCGCCGTCGCCCAGGGGCGTGCTGGTGCCGTGGGTGTTGATGTAGTCGACGTCTTCGGCCTGGATGCCGGCGTCGCGCAGGGCGTTTTTCATCACCAGCACCACGCCGCTGCCGCTGGGGTCGGGCGCGGTGATGTGGTAGGCGTCCGACGACATGCCGCCGCCGATGAGCTCGGCGTACATTTTGGCGCCGCGGGCCTTGGCGTGCTCGTACTCTTCGAGCACCAATGCGCCGGCGCCTTCGCCCAGCACGAAGCCGTCGCGGTCTTTGTCGTAGGGCCGCGAGGCCGAGGCCGGGTCGTCGTTGCGCTCGCTCATGGCCTTGAGGGCGTTGAAGCCGCCCACGCCCGACTCGGTGATGGCGGCTTCGGAGCCGCCCGTGACCACGGCATCGGCCAGGCCGAGGCGGATGTTGTTGAAGGCCGCGATGATGGCGTCGTTCGACGAGGCGCAGGCCGAGGTGGTGACGAAGTTGGGCCCGCGAAAGCCGTTTTTGATGGAGATATTGCCCGACGAGGAGTCGGCAATCATGCGCGGGATGAAGAAGGGCGAGTAGCGCGGCGTGCCGTCGCCTTTCTCAAAGGCGAAGCATTCTTCCTGCAACGACTTCAGGCCGCCAATGCCCGAGCCCCAAATCACGCCCACCCGGTCCTTGTCGACGCCGCTTTCCAGCAGGCCCGAGTCGGCGATGGCTTCGTCGGCGGCGATTACCGCGAACTGCGTGAACAGGTCCATTTTGCGGTGCTCCTTGCGGTCAAAAAAATTGTCGGCTTCGTAGCCCTTCACTTCGCAGGCAAAGCGGGTTTTGAACTTGGCGGGGTCGAAGCGGGTGATGGTGGCGGCGCCGCTGGTGCCCGTGCGCAGGCCCTCCCAGTAAGCCGGGGCGGTATTGCCCAGCGGTGTGATGGCTCCAAGGCCGGTAACAACAACCCGTCGGATGGACGACATAAGCAAGCGCTAAGGGCGCGAAAGATGAAGCGGGATAAAACAGCAAAACCGGCCGGCGGCGGGCCGGCCGGTGTGCGCAGAACAAGGTGCGTATTCCAAGCGAAACGAGGAAGCCGGGCAAGAAATTTTGCTCAAATTGCCCGCTTCGCCCGGAACGGCGGGAAATTACTTGGCGTGCTCTTCGAGGTAGCTTACGGCTTGGCCCACGGTGCCGATGTTCTCGGCCTGGTCGTCGGGGATGCTCACGTTGAATTCCTTTTCGAACTCCATAATCAGCTCGACGGTGTCCAGCGAGTCGGCACCCAGGTCGTTGGTGAAGCTGGCTTCGGGGGTAACCTCGGAGGCTTCGACGCCCAGTTTATCGATAATGATGGCCTTTACTTTTTCTGCGATTTCAGACATTTCCGTGGGGGTTTAAGGAAAACTACGGCACAAAGTAACGAGAGATTTCCCAACTTACCCACGGCCGGGCTTCCAAATCGCGGGTACAAGATTATGGCGGCGGCGCTGGCAGTGGCCCGGCTCAGGCCGTAGCTTTGCCCGTGCCGGCTGGCAGGATGCCCCTTTTCGCGGCCTTTCGCCTTTATGAAGACTTTCACCCTGGACGTTGAGTACGAGTGCGACTTCGCCCTGTTTGGGCTGGTGAGCAGCACCCGCGACTACACCCTGGCCTGGACCCTGAACCGCGCCCTGCGCCTGCGCCTGGTGAAGCAGCCCGAGCTGCTGCTCAACCTGCTGAGCCGGGGCCGGCTGGTGTTTACGCACTACCTGCACGCCACCGAAACGCTGACGTTCCGGCTGTTGCGCAACCGTTCCATCGCGCCTTCCAACTTAAAAAAGCCGTTTTTGGCCCCCGACATCAAAGAGTACGACTACCTGCTGGCCGTGAGCAACGGCAGCGGCGCCCTCGCCGACGACGAGCTGATGCGGCAGCTTATCGCGCTCGATGCCGTGCAGTACGTGTGCCAGTTCGACCCCAATACGCTTAAGTACAAGGAGAATCTGCTGCTGTGAAGCTTTGGGGATTGGACCGGAAAACCCCTCTTTGCGGGGAGGGTGCGGTGCGCCAACGGCCCAAGCGGGCTGGTGGGGGCGGAAAACTTTAGTTGGACGGTGCGTAATTGGTATTCAGTTAAATTAAACGACTTTTGCGCTGCTGGGCGGGTTGGCCAGGCCCGGAACGGCTGGGCGCCCGCAACCGCCCCGGTTGCCGCTGACGCGGCAACGTCCCCTCCTGGGTAAGGCGGGGAGTTTTTTTGTTCTGACAGTTCCACTCATTCTATGGAAAACCGCCCCACCTTCAACAAAACCAAGATTGTGGCCACCGTGGGCCCCGCCTCCAACACCTACGAACGCCTCGGCATTCTCATGCGCGAGGGCGTCGACGTGTTTCGGCTCAACTTTTCGCACGGCTCCTACGAGGACCACCTTTCGGTTATCAACACCGTGCGGCGGCTGAACAAGGACATGAGGACCTCGGTGGGCTTGTTGCAGGATTTGCAGGGGCCCAAAATCCGCCTGGGCGAAGTGGAGGGCGGCGGCGTCGAAATTAAGGCCGGCGACAAGATTAAGCTGGTGTGCGGCGAGAAGGAAATCAGCACGGCCACGCGCCTGAGCACGATTTACATGGGCCTGGCCCGCGACGTGAAGGCCGGCGACCAGATTCTGATTGACGACGGCAAGATTGAGCTGAAGGTGCTGGCCACCGACCGCGACCACGAAGTGGACGTGGAAGTGGTGTACGGCGGCCTCGTGAAGCCCCGCAAAGGCATCAACCTGCCCGATTCGGAAGTGTCGGCCCCGTCGATGACCGAGAAGGACATTGAGGACCTGCAATTTGGCATGGAACACGACGTGGATTGGGTCGCGCTGAGCTTTGCCCGCAAGGCCGACGACATCCGGTTCATCAAAAAGCTGATTGCCGACGCCGGCAAGACCACCCGCGTGGTGGCCAAAATCGAAACGCCCGACGGCCTGCGCAACATCGACGAAATCATCGCCGTGGCCGACGCCATCATGGTGGCCCGCGGCGACCTCGGCGTGGAAGTGAAGATGGAGGAAGTGCCGATGGCGCAGAAAATGATTATCGCCAAGTGCAACGCGGCCGGCAAGCCCGTCATCGTGGCCACCCAGATGATGGAAAGCATGATTACGGCCCCGCGCCCCACCCGCGCCGAAACCAGCGACGTGGCCAACGCCG
>CAXTCS010000047.1:0-21770 GCA_964242365.1 uncultured Hymenobacter sp.
CGCCTTGGGCGGGCGGCGGGGCGCAACCGTGCGCGCCTACCGCGCGGCGGGCCCCGACTTGCTCGTGCCCGGCGAGTCGAATCCGCGCTTCGGGCCGGGCCTGCCGGCCGATGTGGTGGAGTGGCTGCGGGGGCGCTAGGTGGGGCGGGCCTCGCGGTTTAAAGGGTATTTCGGGCCCAATTGACTGGGTAATTCGAATAGGTTGTTTGTCCTGCTGTCGTCTGTCATGCTGAGCTTGTCGAAGCATCTCTACCGCTTCGTAGAACGGTCCAAACGAAGCGGTAGAGATGCTTCGACAAGCTCAGCATGACGTTCTATGGGCTTTCCCTACGCGCAACCCTTAAAGCAGCAGCAGGCCTTTTTCGCGCAGCAGCCGCCAGGCCGGGCTTTGCAAAAAGGCTTCAAACGGGCCATCAGTCGCCGGGTAAGTCGCGGCGGCGTCTTTCAGCAAAAGTTTGGTGTCGAAATCGTGGCTGAGCTGGGTGAGCAGCTGGTGCAGCCAGCGGCCGGTGGCTTCGGGGGTTTTTACTTCAAAATCTTCGGCCTGCTCGTAGCAGGTGAGGACGGCGCGGGCCGCTTTTTTGCCGGTTTCGAGGCGGATTTCGGGGGCGTTGCCGAGCCAAAAAAGGCGCTGATTTTGCCGGGCAACGTCGGGTTTTTCGGGGGCTTGCAGGGCCTGCTGCACCAGCTGGCGCGGCGTGGTGGGCCGGGGCGTTTTAAAATCAAACCAGAAGCCCAGCGGCTCGGCGAGGGCCACGCCGTGCAGGTAGTTGTAGAGCGACTTGGCCAGGCCGGGGCCAAAGGCTTCGTGGTCGGTGCCGAGCGGGTCGTCGTGCCACAGGTCGTTCCAGGCGAAACCGGCGGGCTCGGGGCCGGTGGCCGCCACCTGGTACTTCGCCGGGTTTTTGCCCACGGGCGAGTGCGCCGTCATCGAAAACCGGTGCCAGTAGCCGCTCTGCACCACGCCGGCAGCGAATAGCTGCCGCACCACTTCCAGCGAATCAACGGTTTCCTGGGCGGTTTGGGTCGGGAAGCCGTACATCAGATAAGCGTGCACCATGATGCCGGCCTGGGTGAAGCCCTCGGCCACGCGGGCCACCTGCGCGATGGTCACGCCCTTTTCCATAAGGGCCAGCAGGCGGTCGGAGGCCACTTCGAGGCCGCCCGAAACGGCGATGCAGCCCGAGGCGGCCAGCAGCCGGCAGAGGTCGGGCGAGAAGGTTTTTTCGAACCGGATGTTGCCCCACCACGTGATGGGCACGCGGCGCTTGAGCAGCTCCACGGCCAGGTCGCGCAGGGCCAGGGGCGGCGCGGCCTCGTCCACGAAATGAAAGCCGGTCTGGCCGGTTTGGTTGATGATTTGCTCGATTCTATCGACCAGCAGCGTGCTGGGGGCCGTTTCGTAGCGCGCGATGTAGTCGAGCGTCACGTCGCAAAACGAGCAGCGCTTCCAGTAGCAGCCGTGGGCCACGGTGAGCTTGTTCCAGCGGCCGTCGCTCCAGAGGCGGTGCATGGGGTTCAGCACTTCCAGCACCGAGAGGTACTCGGTCAGGAGCAGGTCGGAGTAGTCGGGCGTGCCCACTTCGGCGTGCGGCACGTCGGGGTGCGGGTGGTTGACGTACTCAATTGCGCCGGCCGCGTTACGCAAAAAGGTGCGCTGCAACCGGGCGGCACCCGGCCCCGCGTGGGGGCCGGGTGCCGCCAAAATCGGTGCGGCAGGCATTTGGCTGAATGGGATAGCCTCCGTAACGGTTACGGAACCCATCCGGCCCGGCCGCATGGCCTCCGTAACGGTTTCGGCCCCCATCGGGCCCGGCCGGATGGCCTCCAAACTCGTTTCGGCAGGCATCCGGCTCAGCCGGATGGCCTCCGCACCGATTCCGGCGGCTATCCGGCTCGGCCGGGGAGGCTCCGGAGCGGTTTCGGCGGGCCGGCCGGGCGCGGCGGCGGCCCAATACTCCAGCAGCCGCAGCCACGGCCCCTCGCCGTCGTCGAGCGTCAGGTAGTCGATGTAGTCAAAAAACCGGGGCTCCTGAATGGTGCGCAGCTCGGTGTTGGGGTAGCCGCCGCCCATCACCGTCACCGTGCCGGGGCTGGTTGCTTTGATGCGCTGGGCCAGGCGCAGGGCCCCGTAAAGGTTGCCGGGAAACGGCACGGTGAAGCCCACCACGTCGGGCCGCACGCGCGCCAGCAGCGCGTCGAGCTCGTCGAGCAGCAGGCGGTCGGGCAGGTTGGGGGCGGCGTGCAGCGCCTCGTGCAAGGGCTCGAAGCTGGTGGCCGACAGCGCCAGCTTTTCGGCGTAGCGCGAGAAGCCGAATTGCGGCCCCACGGTTTCCTTGATGAGGTCGGCCAAATCCTCCAGGTAGAGCGTGGCCAGGTGGCGCGCCTGGTCGGTGAGGCCCATGCTGCCGAAGGCGGTTTCGAGGTCGGCCACGTTATCGAAGCGGCTGGCTTCGGGCAAAAAACGGCCGTGGCAGATGCGCGGCGCCAGGGTCAGGTCCTTGTTTTGAAGGAAGCGGACGACCGGCGCGACGGTGGCCAAATAGCGCTTTTGCAGGCGCAGCATCCGCTTCGCGTTGTCGCTGAGGCGGAAATCGCCGGCTTCGATTTCGGCAAAAACCTGCCGCAGGCCGGCTTCCGAAAACAGCCGCAGCACCAGCTGCAAGCCCAGGTCGGCCTGCGTCACGGCGTAGCCGCGCCCGCCCAAAAAGCCCTTGATGTAGGCCGTGGCCGGGTACGGCGTGTTGAGCTGCGTGAGCGGCGGCGTGAGCAGCAGGATGCGGGGCGAAGCAGAAGGCACGGTGGTGACTAACCCGGCGCAAGGGGGCCAAGGTTCATTTCCCGCAAAGGTCGGGCCTGGAAGCTCGTTTGTCATTGCGAGCCGCGCGAAGCAATCCGTCCTCCCAATGCGCCCAGCTTCGAAATGTGGCAGAGCCCTGTTCAACGCAAAAGCCCCAACTCCATCCAGAGCCGGGGCTTTTCACATTAAAAAGTTGGTCGCGTCGAAAGGACGGATTGCTTCGCGCTGCTCGCAATGACGGTTCCTTGCCGGCCGGCCCTACCCCAGCGCATCGAGCGACACGCGGCCGGGCAGCATCAGGCGGCGAAACTCGCTCACCGAATAGCCCGTCACCTGCCGAAACTGGTTGCTCAGGTGCTGGCCCGAGCTGTAGCGCATCTGGTCGGCAATCTGGTTGAGGGTAAGCTCGCCGTAGCTGAGCAATTCCTTCACGCGCTCGATTTTGAGGCGGATGAGGTATTTCTCGATGGTGAGGTGCGCGGTGCGCGAAAAAACCTTGCTCAGGTGCGAGTACGTGGCCGCAAACCGGTCGGTGAGAAACGCCGAGGTGGTGAGCGGCGAGCGGGCCGTGCGCAGGTGTTCGAGGTAGTCGGCCAGCACGGCCTTGATTTGTTCGGTGAGCTGTTCGGCGCGGCCGAGCAGCAGCTCAAAACCGGCGGCGTGCAGCAGCGGGGCCAGGTCTTCGGGGTCGGCGGGGGTGGCGGCGTCCAGCTCGGCCACGCCCAGCGTCACGGCTTTGGGCCGGTAGCCGGCCCGCTCCAACAGGCTGTGCACGGCTTCGACGCACCGGGGGCACACCATGTTTTTGATGTGCAGTAGGTTAGTTTTCAAGGGCTTTAACGTGTTTCGGGCCGCCGCGAGGCAGCCGGTGAAGAATAAGAACGACCCGAGGCCGAGCCGGCCGCTGCCCGGCGGGGCCGCGAAACCGGGCTGGAAACTTCGGCCCAGCCGGGCCCGAACCAGTGCCCGGTGGCCCAGGTCACGAACGGGACAACGGCCAGGAACGTAATTGCCAGCAGCCAGAACAGTACGAGAAAGGCGGAACAAAGGCGACCAAAAAAATGGTCACTCCCCCCGAACACGTAACCGACCAGCATTAGTGCCAACACCAGGCTGATGCCCGCCAGCACGCCCACCCGCCGCCAGGGCCAGGCAGACACGTGTTTTTGGAGGCGACGGCGCAAGGGGAGCGGCATAGATTTGCGAATTGGGAAGGTGAAAATAGGGGAAATTTTGAATAAACCACTCGCCTAGCCCAGCAAGGCCAGCAACTCGTGCTGCACCGATTGGCCGCCGTCGGCCGCGTACCAGGCATTCATGCCTTTCACTATCTCGTTCGTATGCAAAGATTTATCGCCGTGCAGCTGCTTGCCCAGCACCTGGGCGGCGGCCGGGCGCGGGCCCCAGGTGCCCAGGTCGGCCCCGGTGGCCTCGTCGCGCCGGATGAGCTTGGGAATGCTGTTCTTGCCGTCGGTCTGGTGGGCCGCCATCAGCTCGGGGTGGTCGGAGCGCAGCAGCACGTGCAGCCGGACATTGCCGGCACTTTCTTCGGCCAGGTGCGCGAGAATGGGCAGCGTGTGGGCCGTGTCGCCGCACCAGGCTTCGGCCAGCACCAGCCAGTGCTCGGGGCGGGGCAGGTGCCGGAGTTTTTCGACCAGCGCGGGCAGCAGCGGCAGGGCGTGGGCGCGGTCGAGGTGGGCCTGGTTTTGGTGGGTGAAGCGCACCAGGGCCGGGTTTTGGTCGGGGCCGCTGGTGCGGTGCTCGGCGGCCCGGGTGGCCACCAGGGCCCGGAATTCGGCGTAGGTATGGGCCGGGGCGGGCACCACGGCAAGCGAAGGAAGGACGTCGGACATCAGGATAAAATTTGAGAGTGACCAGCAGCAGGCGCAACCTAACCGGCGCGCCCATCGCTACAACCGTACCCGCGCCGTAGGGTTCGGGTTGCACGGCGGCGGGTTATCTTTCTACCTTGCGGCCTGCTTACGCTCACCCCCTTCACCGACGCCAATTCATGCTCCTGAAAAACTTCCTCCGCCCCTTTGCCGTGGCCTGTGCCATCACCGCCACGTTTAGCGCCTGCAGCTCGGGCACGAAAGAAGGCGACACCAACGTAGAGCGCGGCTACACCAAAAAAGGCCCCGCCGCCAAAGCCGACGGCGTGGCCAACGGCGACTCGACCACCGCCGGCATGACGCGCGACACCGTGCACCACGTCACCGGCAAAGACCTGTACAAAGCCGCCAGCGAAGCCAAAGACCGCAACCACGACGGCCTGGCCGACTAAGCCCGGCCAGTTGAATTAAATCCACAAAAAAGGCCCACACCTCTCACGGTACGGGCCTTTTTTGTGTCCTGCTGAACAGGTCGCGTCGCTCTCCAAAGCCGCCAGCACGGGGTAGAGACGCAACAGTTGGCGTCTCGTCGTTGCTGATGTTGTTATAACTGCTCGGTTCCGGTCGTTCAACGCGAGTCGTTCAACGACGAGACGCCAAGTGTTGCGTCTCTACCCCGTTCCAGCCCTCAAATACCTCTCCTAGAAAAACACGAAGCCGTTGGGGCCGGCGCCCACCACGGTTTCGTCCACCTTGGTGCCGTCGGGCTGGTAGCGCGTCATTTTATCGGCCGAAAAAGTACCCGTGCCGGTGTAGATGGTGCCCGTGCCGGGGTCGATGCCCAGGCCGTAAAACTGCCCGGCGAGGAACGGCTTCGTCACGTCGGGCAGGGCGGCGTCGGCAATGCCGAGGCGGCACACCCCGCCCAGAAACGAGGCCCCGTCGGCCGCGCGGAAGTACAGCTGGTCGCCGGCCGGGTTCAGGTGCACGTCGGTGGGCACGTAGCGGTTCGAAGCGAAGGTGCGCGAGGTGGCGCCGGCCGTCGGGTTGCCGGGGTCGAGGCCGTAGAGGCTGCCGGGCGTGGTGCCGCCGTAATCGACGGTGAAGTTGCTGTTGTAGGCCACAAAGCCGCCGCAAAGCACCCACAGGCGGGCATTTTTGTCGAGAGCAAAGCTGTTGGGGGCGTCGCCCACGGTCACGGTGCTGGTCACGCGGTTGGTGGCCGGGTCGATGACGCTGACGGTGTTGCTGCCCGAATTGGCCACGAATACCTTGCCGCCGGCCAGGGTCAGGCGCTCGGGCAAGTCGCCGGTGGCGATGCTGTCGACCACGGCGTTGGTAATCAAATCAATCACCTTAATGCCGGGCCGCACCGTGGCGAAATTGCCCCACTGCGTCACGTAGGCCCGGCTCACGCTGATGGGCAGGAAATAGCGCGGGCTTTTGAGCCCGGTCACGGCGCCCATCGACTTAAAATCGGGCAGCGAAACGACCTCTACTTTGTTCGAGCCGTTCACCACGATGTAGCCGCGCTTGTCGCGCACGGCCATGCTCTGCACCACGTTGCCCAGTCGGCGCCCGGCCCCGTTCACGCTCTGGAACAAGTCGGGCGTCACGGCTTTGGTGTTTTTATCAAACAGCGTGACGGTGCCCACGCCCGAGCCGCCGCTATAAGGCCCTTCGTTGAGAACGTAGACGTTGTTGTTGCCCGCGGCCGGCGCCACGGTGCCGTCTTTGTCGGGGCTACAGCCGGCCAGGCCCAGCACAGCCAGCACCGGAACCGTGAGGAATTTAGAAAAGCGCATCATGCGGAGTTAATTGAAAAATTGGGTGGTTAATAAATTTTGTAAATATTTCAGCGCCAGCTCACCCGCAGGCTGAGGGCCACGGCGCGGGGCGGCGCCGGGCGGCCCTCGTAGCTTTCGTAGGCGTGGTCGAGCAGGTTGGTGCCTTGCAGCAAAAGCAGGGTTTCGGTTTCGCCCAGGCGCAGCGCGTAGCCCACGCTGCCGCCCAGCAGCCCGTAGCCCGGCAAAAACGCCCGCGCCGTGGCGTCGGTGTAGCGGTAGCTGGCGGCGCTGCCCGCCGCCGACACGCGCCACGCCCGCCAGGCGTAGTCCAGCCCCACGGTGCCGGTGTGGGCGGGCACGTAGGCCAGCGCCTGCCCCACCGGCACGGGGTCGTCGGGGGTAGGGCGGCGGGTGTGGGCCTGGGTAAAAGCATAAGCCACGCGCGCGCCCAAGCGGTGCGCGCCGCGCCGGAGCGTGAGCGCCGTGCTGGCTTCGAGGCCCTGGGTGAGCACCTGGCGCAGGTTGCGGGGCCGCCAGTAGCCTTCGGGGCCGGGCGTCCACTGCACCCAGTCGTCCACCAGCTGGCGGTAGGCGGTCAGCTCGGTTTGCAGCTGCGTGCGCGGGGCCAGGGCGAGGCGGTGCAGCAGCCCCCCCTCGTAGCCAAGGCCTATTTCGGGTCGTAAGTCGGGGTTGCCGCCGGGGTTGTAATACCGCTCGTTGAGGGTGGGCGCGCGGTAGCTGCGCGCCGCGCTGGCTTTGAAGGTGAGCGACTGCGGAAGCGAGTGACGGAGCGACTGAGTGACGGAATGACTGAGTGAATCTCCGCCGCCGGACGCCCACAAGTCCCACTCCAGGCCGACGGTGGGCGTGAGCGGGTGGCCCTGGGGCAAAACGGCCTGGCGCAGGTTGGCCGTAAGGCGCAGGCCGGGGCGCGGGTCGTAGCGCAGCAGGGAGAAGGCAGCGGCCCGGTTTTCCGTCGTTATCGGGCTGCTATACTCGTTGAACGCGGCGTTGAAGTGCTGCACTTCGGCCCCGAGGCGCAGCGAGCCGCGCGGGCCCACTGCCGCCGTGTACTCGGCCTGGGCCTGGGTGGTGCGCACGCGCGAGTTGCTCAGCAGGCCGTCGTCGCGGTAGTTCAGCACGTCTTCAAACCAGGCGGCGCGCACCGTCCACTGCGCCTGGGCCGAAGCCCGGCGGCGGTAGCCCAGCACGAAGCGCCGGCTTTGGTCGAGCTGCCGGGCGTGGCGGTTGGTGCCGGTGACGGCGGGCTGCACCTCGCGGTCGGCGTCGGTGAGCCAGGCGCTGGCCGTGAGCTCGCCGGCCGCGCCCAGGCGCAGGGCCACTTCGGGGGCCAGGCTCCACTGGTGGCGCAGGGCGGCCCCGGCCAACGTGCGCCGCACCGGTCCGCCGTATTCCTGGGTGGTGTACGGGTAATTGTTATCGGCCTGGCGGTAGCTGGCGGCCACGCGCACGGCCACGGCGCCGCCGGCCGTGGCGGCGGCCACGCTGCCGCCGCGCAGGCCAAAGCTGCCGGCGTCGGCCTGCACGCTGCCGTGGCTGCCGCGCCGCCAGTCGGGCTCCGAGCTGAGCAGCACAGCCCCGCCGATGGCGCCGCTGCCGTAGAGCGCGGCGGCCGGGCCGGGCTGCACCGCCAGCCGCGTATTGGCGCCCACGGGCAGCAGGGCAAAATCGTTCTGGCCCAGCGTAGGCAGGCTGATGTTCAGCCCGTTCCACAGCACGGCGGTGTGCTGGGCCGAAGTGCCCCGGATGGCAATCGACGCCAGCTGCCCCGGCCCGTAGCTCTTGATGTACAGCGGCGTGCGCTCCTGAAGCAGCTCGGCCACGGTGCCGTCGCGGTACTGGCTCAGCGTGGCCGAGTCGGCTTCAAAGTGCCGGCTGCCGGTGGCAAACCGCTCGGGCCCCACGGCGCGCACCCGCACTTCGGCCAGCCGGTGCGGGCGCCGCGCAAGCCGGGCCGAGTCGGCCGGGACCGACTGCGCCCGCGCCGCGCCGGCCAGCAGCAACAGCGCGCTCCACGGCGCCACCCAAATACATAAAAAACAACGCATCCGAATCAAATTTTCGGTCAGGAAAATTCGATTCAAAACCCGTCGCGGCTCGCTTTAAAACGAAAAAACCGCTGCCGGGCCGAGGCCGAAAAACAGGTAAAATCCGACCACCCGAAGGCCGTCGCTGTTCTCTTTCTCCATCCGTCCTCCGCGAATGCTGAACCTGTGAATGCCCTGGCAGGTCTCCTGGCTTGCTCCGCCGGGTGGGCCGCCTTCCCATTCACTTGGCTGATTTTCAAGCAGAAAACCAACGGCAAACAGTGGCGTGCGGGGCCCACCCCGATGTGAAGCGTACAGTTGCGGGGACAGCTCCGGCATCAAACCGGATTCCCTTTTCAGCCGCCCCCCAGAAAGGAGTTTGGCACCATAGCAAGCGCAAAGATAAGCCAATTATCAATGAACAATTAGCAATTGTCATTGCGGGCACAGCGAAGCACCCGAAGGTCAGCGCAGCTAATCCGTCCTGTTCTCAGCGACCGGCTTCCAACTGTGATAAGCCCCGACCCCTCCCAAAAAGGAGGCTTTTTCCGGTCCCAGAAAAGGCGTGTCACAATTCAGGGCGAGTCGCTGAGACCAGGACGGCTTGCGTCGTCCTTCGTCCTCGCAATGACCAATTGCTCATTGCTCATTGCTTATTGCTCACTGTCAATTGATTTCAACGCCGAAAGCTGATTCCCAGAAAATACTCGCGGTCGGTGGAGTGCGTGATGGGCTGGTGGGTGCCGAAATCGAGTTGCACGTTTTCGCTCAGGTCGAGCTGGGCGCCGGCGTTAACGGAGCTGCGCCAGTCGTTCAGCCGCACCTCGTCGTAGCCCACCAGCTCGACGAATCCCTGGATGAGCTTAGTGAACTGATAATCGGTGGTGAAAGTGGGCGTGAGCTGGAGAAAGTGCGTTTGGGTTTCGCGGTCCCAATACACCTGGGTGGCTATTTGCCCGCCAATGCTCCAGGCTTTGGTTAGTTGAAACACGGCGGGCAGCACCGCGCCGTATTCCACGGCGCCGTCGCCGCGCGGGCCGCCGGTGGGCAGGGTCACGTAGCCAATCAGGCCCAGGGCCCAGCGGCTGTTGTCGTCGCCGATTAGCGTGTGCTTGAGGCGCAGCGTCACGTCGCCGAGGCCGTGGTATTCCTGGGTCTGGCCGGGGTCGGCGTCGTCGTAGTTGCGGGTGTCGGTGTACGAATCGACGCCCACTTGCAGGTCGGTGCGGTCGGTCAGGCCGACTTTGGCCAGCGCGTGGTTCACGTACCAGTCGTGGCCGTGGGTGCTGCCCTCGCGCCGGGTGAGCAGGCGCAGCGCGTCGGCTTCGTATTGCACGTGGCCGGCATCCACCGAATACGGGCTTTCGGTGATGCCGGGCCGGTCGGGCACCATCGGGCGCATGTCCTTGCGCGGCGTGGGCCGCCGCAGCGTAAACTGCCGCTTGTCTACTTTAATCGTGTCATTTTTAACCCCTTGCTGCGCAGCGGCGGACCCGGCCAGCCCCAGCAGCAGAAAACAGTACGTACCAAATCGAAGCATAAGCGGCGGAAAAGAAAGAGCCCCCGCATACGCAATTTCCGCCCGCCCGGCCATCCGCCCCTACCCCGCGAACGTTTGCCAGAGCAAAAACACGTTCAGCCCCATGATGACGCCCGACACGGCCCAGGCCACCGCCTGCACCGCCGGCCGGTTCACAAACACGCCCATTTTGGCCTTGCTCCCGGTGAACAGCACCAGCGGCACCACCGCGAAGCTGAGCTGCAACGACAGCACCACCTGGCTGAGCACCAGCAGCTGCCCGGTCCCTTTCTCGCCGTAGATAATGGCCACCACCAAAGCCGGCACCACCGCGATGAGCCGGGTGATGAGCCGTCGCACCCAGGGCTTTAGCTTCAGGTCCAGGAAGCCTTCCATCACAATCTGCCCGGCCAGGGTACCGGTCAGGGTCGAGTTTTGGCCCGAGGCCAGCAGGGCAATGGCAAACAGCGCGCTGGCCGCGCCCGCGCCCAGCACCGGCGTGAGCAGCTGGTGGGCGTCGGCGATGTCGGCCACGTTGTCGTGGCCTTTGCCGTGGAAGGCCGCGGCGGCCGTGACGAGGATGGCCGCGTTCACGAAAAACGCCAGAAACAGCGCCACCGTCGAGTCGATGGTGGCAAACTTGATGGCCGAGCGCTTGCCCGGCTCGTCCTGCGGAAAGGCCCGCGTTTGCACGATGCTCGAGTGCAGGTACAGGTTGTGCGGCATCACGGTGGCCCCCAGAATACCGATGGCCACGTACAGCATTTTCGGGTTGGTCACGATTTCGAGGCGCGGCACCAGGCCCTTGCTCAGCGCCAGCCAGTCGGGGTGCGAGGCGATGATTTCGTAAAGAAAGCAGCCAAAAATCAAGGCAATCAGCCCCGCCACCATGCTTTCGATGATGCGAAAGCCCTTGTTCTGAAAAAACAGCACCACCAGCACGTCCAGCGTGGTGAGCGCCACGCCCCAGGCCAGCGGCAGGCCAAACAGCAGGTTCAGGGCAATGGCCGAGCCGATGACTTCGGCCAGGTCGCAGGCCGCGATGGCGATTTCGCACATCGCCCACAGCACCAGGCTCACGGGCCGCGAGTAGTGGTCGCGGCAGGCCTGGGCCAGGTCGCGCCCGGTCACGATGCCCAGCTTGGCCGCCAGGTGCTGCAGCAGCATGGCAAACAGGTTGGAAATCAGCACCACCGAGAGCAGCGTGTAGCCGTAGCGGGCGCCGCCGGCCAGGTCGGTGGCCCAGTTGCCGGGGTCCATGTAGCCCACGGCCACCAGCAGGCCCGGCCCCCAAAAGGCCATCAATTGGCGCCAGAATGGCGCATCGGCGGCCGGCACCTTGATGCTGGCGTACACTTCGCTCAGGGAGTTGCCCCGGCGGGCGTGGCGCCAGCCGGCTTCGGGGGCAACGGGCGGCGTGGTTTTGGTAGCGAGGGCGGGAGGCACGATAATCAATTGGTTCAAAGCAAAAATACTTATTTTTAGAGTCGTCTAAAAATAAATTTCGACTGCCTTAAATACAGAAAACTCCAGCAGAAAGTTTCGCCTGAACCCGTGGTTTTTAACCGGCACCGGCCGGGCTGGCACCCCACCGCGCACCAAACCCGCTGCCCGGAGTAAGCTCGGCCGTGGCCGTACTCGCCGCCGGCCCCCGACCTTTGCCCCAACAACTGCCTTGCATGACGCCTTCCCAAACCAAGCACCGCCTCGGCCTGCTCTCCCTCGTGGTGAGCGCCGGGCTGGTAGCCATCAAGTTTTACGCCTACCACCTCACCCGCTCGCAGGCCGTCCTCACCGACGCGCTGGAAAGCATCATCAACGTGTTTACCAGCGGGTTTGCGCTCTACAGCCTTTACCTGGCCGGCCTGCCCAAAGACGAAAACCACCCCTACGGCCACGGCAAAATCGAAAACCTGTCGCTCGGCTTCGAAGGGGCACTGATTTTTATTGCCGGGGCGTTCATCCTCTACAACGCCATTCTGGGCCTGCTGCACCCGCACCCGGTGGCCCGGCCCGACTGGGGCGTGCTGCTGCTGGCCAGCACCGCCGTGGTGAACCTGGGCGTGGGCCTGCTGCTGGTGCGCACCGGCAAGCGCCTGAAATCCATTGCCTTGGTCGGCGACGGGCAGCACCTCTACATCGACGCCCTCACGTCCATCGTGTCGTCGGGGGCGCTGCTGCTGGTGGCGGCCACCGGCATCATCCGCTTCGATGCCGGCGCGGCCCTGCTGCTCGGCGGCTTCATTCTGGTGAACGGCGGGCGGATGCTGCGGCACGCCGTGTCGGGCCTGATGGACGAAACCGACACGGCCATCGTGGCCGAGGTCATCGCCGAGCTGCAAGCCCAGCGCCGCGCCCCCTGGATTGACGTGCACAACCTGCGCGTGCAGCGCTACGGCGCCAACCTGCACATCGACTGCCACATGCAGATGCCCTTCTACTTCACCCTGGAGCAGGTGCACACCCAGCTCCACGACATCGAAGGGCTCATCCGGGCGCGCTTTGCCGTGGAGGTCGAAATGTTCGTTCACGCCGACCCCTGCACCTTCGCGGCCTGCTCGCTCTGCCTCATGCCCGACTGCCCCGTGCGCCAGCACCCCTTCCAGCACGAAGTGATTTGGAACCTGCACAACGCCGTGAAAAACGAGCGCCACCACCTGGGATAGGGCGTTTTTCGGGTCGGCTCAGACGGCGCGGCCGGCGGAACCTCACGAGACCCCTGCGGGGCAGCCCCCGGTTCGCTTGAAGCGCGAAGCCCAAAGAGAGGGGAGCCGAACGATTGAATTAAAAATTAAAAATGATAAATTAAAAACGGTGAGTTTTCAACAGGCATCTGGCTCATTTTTAATTTATCATTTTCAATTTTTAACTCCCAATACTCGCGCCTCCCCCTCTCCCCGGAGAGGGGGCCGGGGGGTGAGGCGCTTCGTCGAACGACCCCAAAAGCCTCATTCCACCACCAGCTTGCGCGTAACCCGGCCCGCCGCCCCCTCAACCTGCACCAGATAGCTGCCGGGCCGCAGGCTGCTCAGGTCCAGCGTGGCCGTGGTGCCGGCAGGACGCAGCGTGAGCACCGCGCGGCCCAACAAGTCGCGCACGATGAGCGCAAGGTTGGGCGCCGGCAGCCGCACGGTGGCCTGCCGATGGGCGGGGTTGGGAAATAAATCGAACGAAAAACCGGTGGCCGGCCGGGTGGCGGTGGCCACGTAAGCCCGGTTTTCGAGCACCAGAATCCGGTCGTCGGTGGCGGCGGGGCTGCCGCGGCCGTCGCGGTTGCTGGTGCCCACGTACACCCGCCCCTGCGGCGACACGCACACGGCCCGCAGCCGGCCAAACCCGGTAAGAAAATCGGTGCGCGCAGGAATGGTGAGGCCCGCCGCGTCGAGGGTCAGCTGGGTCAATTTGTGGTCTTTGAGCACGGCCAAAAGCAGGCTGCCGCGCCAGCCGGGAATGGCCGGGTGGTCGTAGTACGTGAGGCCGGCCGGGGCAATGGTGGGCGTCCAGGTCGTGAGGGGCTCGCGCACGTTGTTGGCCGCGCAAAAGGTCATTTCGGCCGGCAGGTTGCACAGGCCTTCCACGTTGGGCCAGCCGTAGTTGCGGCCGGCTTCAATCTTGTTGATTTCGTCGTCGTTGTTCGGGCCGTGCTCCGAGCTGTAGACGCGGCCGTTGGGCAGCTGCACCAGGCCCTGGGGGTTGCGGTGCCCGAAGGTGTAGAGGCGGTTGCCGGCAATGGGGTTGTCGGCCGGAATGGTGCCGTCGAGGTTCAAACGCAGGATTTTGCCGTTGAGCGACGTCGTTTTTTGGGCTTCCGAGGTTTGCAGCGCGTCGCCCGTGGTCATCAGCAGCGTGCGGTCTTGCAGGATGAGCAGGCGCGAGCCGCTGTGGTTGGTGGTGGCCGTGATGTTGCCGAGCAGCACCAGCGGCGCCGTCAGCGTATTGGCCCCCGCCGAATACGTGAACCGCACCAGCTTTTCCTTCAACACCCCGGTTTCGAGGTAGTTATACACCACGTACACGTAGGGATTGGTGGCAAAATCGGGGTGCAGCGCCATGCCCAGCAGGCCGCTCTCGTTGCTCTCCGTCACGTCCGGAATGGTGAGCAGCGGCACCACCTGGCCAGTCGCGGCATTCACCCGGCTGATGCGGCCGGCCCGCTCGGTCACCCAAATAAAATTATCGGGCCCCCACACCATCTCCCAAATAGTGTCGAAATTGGCGGCCAGGGCCGAAGCCGTAACCGTGGTCGCGCCCACCGGAAACGCGGTCAGCGCCGGGGCCTGGGCGCCCGCCGCGAGCGGCAGCCCCACCGCCCACAAAGCCAGCGTCGCGTTGCGTAAAATTTTCATAGCAATTAGGAATAAGTTGAAAGTCAGAAAGCCGCCTGTCTTAAATTAACCCGCCAGGCTTTCAACGGTTTTCACGCACTAGTTGTCAGAACGACACTGCGGGACACTCCGTTTTAACACCCCGCGACACTGCGTGAAAACCGGTTGCTCCAGTCGAGGCAAATGCCCCGATTAATCAACGAAAATCCGCCCCGGCCGGATGCCGGGTTTTGGGCCCGCCGCCTGCTTTCGTAGCTTGCCGATGCATCAGTGGCTTACTCACGCCTTCCCCCTTCTGTGTTCCTCACCGAAACCCACCCCGCCGGCTACGTCCTCAGCACCGACCCCGCCCGGCTCGACGTCGTCGCCATTCACCGCTGGCTGAGCCAGGAATCCTACTGGGCCCGCCACATTCCGCGCGCTACCGTAGAGCGGGCCATCGCCAATTCCCTCAATTTCGGCCTCTACGCCCCCGACGGCCAGCAAGCCGGCTTCGCCCGCGTCGTGACCGACCGCGCCACCTTCGCCTGGCTCTGCGACGTGTTCGTGCTGCCCAACTTCCGGGGCCAGGGCCTCGCCAAGTGGCTGGTTCAGCAAATGCTGGCCCACCCCGACCTGCAAAACCTGCGCCGCCACCTGCTCGCCACCTTCGACGCCCACACCCTCTACCAACGCTTCGGCTACGTCCCCCTCGACCGCCCCGACCGCTGGCTCGAAATCAAACACCCCAACCCGTACGCTGCGCTTAATGAGGAATGACGCCTGCGGCTTAATGAAGAATGAAGAATGAGGAATGAAGAATGAAGAATTGTGTCATTGCGAGGCCGCAGGCCGTGGCAATCCGTCCTGTAAAAGCGACTCACCTGCTAATGTGACAAGCCCCGGCCCTGCCCGGAAAAGAGGCGTTTTCCGGTCCCAGAAAAGGACGTGTCACATCTTAGGATAATAGTCGCTGAGAACAGGACGGATTGCCACGGCCCTCGCAAGGACAGTTCCTTCTCCTCACCTCATTCTTCATTCTTCATTCCTCATTCTTCATTAAGCCGCAGGCGTCATTCCTCATTAAGCACCGCGTACCAGCCGGAAGCGCCACGGCAGCCCGGCCGCTTCGGGGCCGGCGTAGGCCAGGCCCACGCGGGCGCTGGCCACGATGTTGGCCTCCGCGATGTGCTCGCCGTGGTCCTCCATCCACAGCACGTCGCCGGTTACGGGCAGCCCACTTAGCGCGGGCGTAATCCCCAACGCCTGGCTCAGCACGCCCGGCCCGGCCGTGAGGGTTCGGGTGAGGGCGGCCGCGCCGCGCCGGCGCAGCATTTCATCGATGCCGAGGGTCGGCTCCACGGCCCGAATGAGCACCGCATCGGGGTGTTCGGCGTCGTGGGTGGCAATATTGAACAGCGCGTAACGGTTATACACGGTGTATATATACGCCTGGCCGCCAGGCACGTACAGGCCCCGCGCCTGGTGGCGCTTGCGTTGCAGGTGCAGCGTCAGCGAGTGGTCGCCTACGTGCCGGTACGCCTCCGTCTCAATAATGCGGCCGGCCGTGAGTACGCCGCCAACATTGGTGCACAAGTGCTTGCCCAGCAAGTCGCGGGCAATGCGCAGCACATCGGGCCGCTGGAAAAAGGCGGCGGTCAGCTTAGAGTAGCTCATACAGGCATCATTGCATTCGGTAAAGCAGTCCGATGCTTATCAGCCAACGGTTTAGCTGCCAGGGCACGGCCGCCGTGGGCCGCTCGTTCACGCGCAGGCTTACGTCGGCATTGGGCAAATCGACGGCCGCCGCGCTTCGGCCCAGAAAAAACCCGCTTTTCTCGTTCACTTGCAGCTGCGTGCGGGTGCGCAGCGGCAGCAGGCAGCCCGCGTCGGCCACCAGCTCCACCTTGCGGCTTAGCTCCAGGCCCAGGCCCAGAGTGGGCAGCACCGCCTCGGTCACCGACTGCACGCGCAGCCCAAATTTATCGGCTTTGAGCACCGTGCCGCCCACCCGCACGCTGCCGCCGGCATTATCGAAAGTGCCCAGCCCGCGTGCCACGGTTTGGCGGGTGTAAGCCAGGCCCGCGCGCCCATACAGCGGCCGGTGGCGCGGGCTGAGGTTGCGCTGATACCCCAAGCCCGCCTCCCAGCCATTGCCGCCGAGCTGCCGAAACACGTGCCGGGTAGCGAGCCGCACCACCAGCTCATCGACCAGCACAAACTGGTACTCGCCGCTCCACCAGCCGGTTAGCGACTGGGCCGCCACCCCGGCCGTGCCGCTGGCCCGAAACCCGGCCCCCGCCGGGGCATAGTCCAGGGCCAGGCCCGCGCCGGGCACCAACAGCGACCACACCCCGCCCGCCGCCCCGTACCGCAGGCGGCCGAGCAGCCGCGCCGCCGGGCGCGGCGCGGCGGTTGCAGCGGCCGGGGCAGCCGCATCGGGCGCCCTGAACAAAGAATCGGCCTGCTGCTGGCGCGGTTGGTCGAGCAGCGCCCGGCGCAGGGTTTCAGAAGGCAGCAGCGTAGTGCGGCCTTGCCAGAAAACCGAGTCATAAGCCACCGCGTTGGCCAGAAACACGTCGCCGTACCGCGCCCGCCCGGGGTAGCTCGGCGGCGCGGTCCGGGCCGTGTCGATGGCCGTGGTCAGAAACTCGCCAAAATAGTGCAGCGCCGGCCCGCCTGGCGGGCGGTACCGGGTTTGCCAGCCCACGCTTTTCAGGTGCCAGCGGCCGGCGTAGGGCTGGTAGGCCACGCGCAGCGTGCGGCTGTCGGCGGGCTCGGCCGCGTGGCGCAGGCCGGCGGGCGTGTAGCGCCACTCGGCCCCGATAAAGGCATAAGTAGCCTGGTCGATGTACATCCGGCCCTCAAAATCGGCGTGCCGGTTGCCCGGCTTGGGCCCGAAGCCGACCACGTACACCGGCCGGTCCTGGTAGGTGTTGCCGGGCGCCAGGCGGTAGTCGTAGTCGCGAAAATGCTTCGGGCTGATGAACTGCGCCCGGCGGTGCACAAAGTCGGCCCGGTGCGCGATAAACGGCCCGCCGGCCCAATCGGTGCGCGCCAGCGTGCCGCGCCGCAGGTCCACCTTGCGCGACTGCTCAATTTGCACCTCGCCATCGGCCGCCCGCCGCCCATACGGGGCTTTAAACACCGTCAGCAAGCCCTCGACCAGGTAGCGCGGCCGGCCCGCCGAGTCCTGGTCCGATTCGCGGTAGAACCCCGTCAGGCGCGTGGGCCGCCCGGCGTAGTTGCGCGCGATGCGCGCCACCGCCTCCCGCACGAGGCCCACCACCGAGGCCGTCACCCGCACTTCGCCCAGCGCGGCCGGCGCCGGCCGCAGCGCAATGCGCAGCTCCGGCCCCGGCAGCGACGGCAGCGGCTGGCTGAATTTGCGAAACCCCAGCACCGCCACTTCCAGCGGCTCGTGCTGGTATTGGGGCAGAATGCTCAGGGCAAAGCGGCCGTCCTCGTTGGTGCTGGTGCCGATGCGGTTGCCGGCCACCCCCACCTGCGCGTTGGGAATCGGCTGGCCGGTTTCGGCGTCGAAAACCCGGCCGCGCAGCACGGCCGGCCCCTGCGCCCGCGCCGCGCCGGCCACCACCAGCCACCACCCCACCAAAAAGCAGCGCACAAAAACAGCCATGAGCCTACGGTATTTCAACGCTGTTACGGGTTTCGAAACTTCCAGGCCATTTTACCTGCTCTGTTCAGCGCGGCCCACCAAATCAGGGCCTATTTCCGGTCCATTCCCTTTCTCAACCCCGCCCCCAGCCCAGCCCACCCAATGGCAGCACAGCTTATGAACTCCCGCGCCCGCGCCGCCGTTGCCAGAATAAAAAAGCGCCAGCTTACCACATTGCAACTCGCTAAAAACACGAATGTTCCGCAAGGCAGTGAGCCAGCTTTTTTGTGCAATTTTGTTCCCTCAGTCCTCAGCCCATGTTCCCCACCGCTCCTGCCGGCAATCGCGTGCTCTTTCGTTTTCTGCTCGTCGCCGCCCTCGTCTACCTGGGGTGGTTTTTGGGCTATGAGCAATGGCTGGGCCCCGACGGGCGCCTGGATGCCGCCCTCTGCGCCCAAATCGCCAAAGCCAGCGCCGTCCTGCTGCACACCGTAGGCTTTGCGGCCACCGTCGAGGCGCCGCTTGCCAACCTGCTGGTGATGAGCGGCCAGCCCGCCGTGGTGGTGGGCGCCCCGTGCGACGGCCTGGTGCTTTACATCCTTTTTGGCGGGTTCGTGCTGGCCTTTCCCGGCCCCTGGCGGCGCAAGCTGTGGTTCATTCCGGCCGGCATCGCGCTCATCTGGGGCCTGAACGTGTTGCGCGTGGCCGCCCTGGCCCTCAACCACCACTACGCGCACCAATCCGTCGATTTCAACCACCACTACACGTTCACCCTGCTCGTCTACGGGTGCATTTTTGGGCTCTGGATGCTGTGGGCCCGGCGCCTGGCGCTGCCCGCTCCGCCCACCCCAACCACTGCCATAAGTGCCTGACCAAACGCCTTTTGCCGCGCCCCACCCCGCACGGGCAGCCCGCCGGGCCCTGGTAGCCGCCCTGATAATCGCGCTGCTCCTGCTTGGCTTTTACGAGCCCTCCATTCTCACTTTTCTCACCGCCCGCTGGCAAGCCGTGCTCGCCGCGGCCGGGCTGCGCCAGCAAGCCGAAGCCCTGCAACACGGCATCAACGGCGGCATCGTCAAGCGCTTCCTGCCCGCCCTGGTCACCTACGCGGGGCTGTATCTGGGCATCTGCCTGCTGCTGCTGCGCCTGCTGCTGCCCACGCCCGCCCACTGGCACCTCGCGCTGCGCCTCTACGCGGGCACGCTGGCCGCCTACGTCGCCCTGGTAGTATTGGGCAAGCTCGCCGGCGATGCGACCTGGGTTTACCAGCTGAGCCGCCCGCTGCTCGACTTTCTGGTAAGCCCGCTGCCCGTCGCCGGCCTTTACATCCTGTTTCGGGCCGGCTTCGGCCCCACCCGCCCCTCGGCCTGACGCAATCTATACCGATAACCGTTTATCAATAAGCATATTACATTACCCCAGGCCACGTACGACCGAACGTGAGCCCCAGTGGAGCGGCCTATCGACAGTAAAACCGTTGCAAATGGGGTTGTCAAGCCCCAGCGGGGCGGCACTCATCAAACGATTGTCGCCCCGCTGGCAGGCCATCCACACCAAAACCCAGCCGCGTCTGCTTTGCCCCGCCGGAGCTTTATCGCCTCTTGGCGACTGAATTATAGCGGTTTTACACTTGGTGTACATGATAACCGCAGTGGTCAAACCAGTTTTGCGCATCTTGGCGGGTAATCCAAGCCAGCGCTTGGTCCACGGCTTGGTCCACGGCCTCGCGGGTACGGGCCATGGCCGTGCGCAAAGCCGTTTTGAGTTTGCGCCAGGCCTGCTCGCGGTACACGGCGAAGCTGGCCGCGTTCAGGGCCCCGTCCAGGCTCATGAGGGCTTCCAGCCCGTTCACCGTCGAGGCCCCGACGAGCGTGACGGGGGCGCCCACCCGCAGGGGAACGCCCTGGCCCTGGAGCGCACCCTCGTGGAGAAAATTCCTGGCCCTGGTCCGCGCCGGCTACGCGCCCGACCCGCTGGCCGAGCTGCAAGCCAAAATCCGCCACGCCTACGACCTGCACCAGCTGCTGCAACAAGCCGAGCTGCGCGACTTTCTAGGCAGCGCGGGCTTTGCCGAGCTGCTGGCCGAGGCCCGCGCCGACCATGCTCGCAATCAGGAGTTTAAAGGCAAGTGGGCGGTTCATCCGTTGAGCGATGCAGCCCTGTTCAGCGATGGGCGCCGCACGTGGCAGCGGCTGGTGCCGACCTACCAGGGCTTGTTCCGGCAACTGGTGCGTGGCCCCTTACCCACGCCGGCAGCAATAGCCAACACGCTGGCCACCATCGGCCAGCGGCTGCAGTCGTTAGATACTACACTTGTTCCCTAATGAAAACCCTCTGAAAAAACACCCTAACCCTTAGCAGCTTAGGCTTGGTTTTCTGCAAATGCAGCGCGTCGCAGTTGCTTCTTTTGGCTCGCTGGATTCCTGGCGCCCGATAAGGCCTGGAAAACGCCTGATTCTTTATGGGGGAACAAGTCTTATAAATAACGGCGAGCCGGCCCGCAGCTACCCACCGGAGCTACCTGCTGGGCCGAAGGCGGCCGCCGGTCCCACCCTGGGCTATAGCTGCACGACCAACCGGGTGCCGGGGGCGGTGGGCTGCGTCCAGGCGGTGGCAATGTCGGCCAGGCGCGCGGTTTCCGTGAGCAGCGCGAGCTGCCCCGCCGCTGCCAGCTCGTAGATTTCGGGCAGCACACGGGTCGTAAACTGCTGCCAGGCAGCCGGCGACAAGCTGCCAATGCCCGAGCCGAGTAGCTCAACGTTGGTGCTGCGCAAGAGCATGGACGATAAAGTGAGCCCATCGCCCGCCATGCCGCCCGCGGTGACGACGCGCACCGCCGGGGCCAGGGCCGACACCCCGCCCTGCAAGGCGGCGAGCACCAGCGCCAGGGGCGGCCCCCAGAGCAGGTCCAGCACGCTGGTAATGGGCGTGCGGGCCTGAATCTCTTTTAGCTGCGTCACGACGGCGCCGTCCTCCTGCTGGAGCGACACGACCTGGTCAGCCCCCAGCGCCTGCACCCGCGCCAGCGAGGCGGCGTTGCGGCCGGTGGCCACGACGGTGGCCGCCCCGTAGTGCCGGGCCAGCTGCACCGCCAGCTGCCCGGTCACGCCCGTGGCCCCGTTCACCAGCACCACGTCGCCGGGCCGGATGCCGGCCCGGAAGCGCAGCGAGAGCGCCGCCCCCACCGCCGCGTTGGGCAGGGCCGCCGCCAGCACGTCGTCGAGGCCATCGGGCACGGGCACGTAGCCCTCGGCCCGAATCAGGGCTTGTTCGGCCATCATGCCGCTGAGGCCCTGCGCGTATACCCGGCGGCCATCGGGCAGGCGGCCCACGCCGTCGAAGCCGACAGCGGTGGGCAGGTTGGTGTAGTTGGCGTAGTGGGTGCCGGCGGCCCGGCGCTTGTCCAAGTTCGTCAGGGAGGCCGCTTGCACCGTGAGCACCACCTGACCGGGCTGCGGCACGGGCTCGGCAAAATCTTCGTAGCGGGGGGCGTTGCCCAGGGCGTGTAAAACGGCGGCTTTCATGAGGGTCAGGGGTTGAGGCTGGATTCGGCCCAAAACAGGACTTACGCAAGAGTCGTGGTCATTGCGAGGGCTTTTCTCACCATGACCACGACTCTTGCGTAAGTCCCATTCCAAATACCCGCGCTGGAACCAGCTCCCCCGCTCTTTTGGCTTCGCGCTTCCAGCGGACCGGGGACTAAGTCTCCCAGGAGCCTCGTGAGGGCGCGTAACAGCAGTCACATAATCTTTTCCTGCGCGGCCTGGTACACCGTCCGGACGACGGGCTCGAAGCCGAGGCTGCGCGCCAGGGAAGCGTCGCTCATCAGGTACCAGGGGTTGGCCAGCGGCTCGGCCGAGG
>CAXTCS010000048.1:0-21576 GCA_964242365.1 uncultured Hymenobacter sp.
CCATGCCGCCCATCATCACGGTGTTTGTGGCGTCGCTGCTGTTCTTCATTTTCCGGCTCAGCTTTGGCTCCTACGCGTTTGGGCTGCTGGCCGGCTTCACGTTCGGGTACGCCACGTACTTGTTCGTGCACTACGCCATTCACGCCTATTCGCCGCCCAAAAACTTCCTCAAAGTGTGGTGGACGCACCACAGCCAGCACCACTACCGGCAAGACGAGGTAGCGTTCGGCGTATCGAGCACGCTCTGGGACCACATCATCGGCACCATGCCGAGCAAGAAAAGCGAGTAGCCCGTTCGCCGGGTTTGGGTTTTTAAACACAGAAAGGGCGGCCCCGATTACGGGGCCGCCCTTTCTATTGGCTGGTTGGCTAACGCGCCCTACGTGCGCGGCCCCCGCATTTTGTTCACGATGAAGAACAGCAGCGCCACCACAATAAACACGGCGACGATGCCCGTGTAGGCCCCGGCTTTGAAGACGTCACCAAGGGCCGCGCAACCACTGAGCGAAGCCGCCACAACGCAGAGAAACAGGAAAAGGGAAACCCGGGAAGCATTCATGGCATTAAGGGGAAAGAAGTGAGGAAGGGGTTATCGGTGCCCATTTCAAGGCCGAATACCTGCTGATACTGAGGCTGCCCGAAAAAGGTTAAGATGGGCCGGTGGCAGCTGCGCCGGCCCGCACTTGCGGCCGGCCGGCGCAGTTGGATTTCAACCAGGTCAGCACCTCCTACCCTACCCATAACTGTGGGTATTTCGGGTCCTGGCCACCCTTCGAAAATCAGCTGGCAGAGCCTTCAATGGGAAGAGCACAACCCAATCGCCTGTCTGTCAGGCTGACGAAGGAAGCATCTTATCACCGCTGAACGAATCGTTTCGGCGTGATAAGATGCTTCCTTCGTCAGCCTGACCGCCAGCCGTTTTACCAGCTGCCGCTGGCGCCGCCGCCGCCGCTGCTGCCGCCGCCAAAGCCGCCGAAGCCGCCGCCTCCCCCGCCGCCGCCGAAGCCACCACCCCCGCCAAAGCCGCCGCCCCCGAAGATGATGGGCGGAATGAACCCGCCGCCGAAGCCCCGGTTGCCCCGGCCGCCGCCGCCGCCCCGGTTGCGCAGCATGATGAAGATGAACACCATCACCCCAATTATCAGCCAAAACGGAATGCCCGAGCCGGTGCCGTCGCGCCCGCCCTGGGGCTGGGCGTCGGCGGGGTCGCCCTTGTATTCGCCTTTAGCGAGGGCGATGAGCTGGTCGGTGGCGCGGTCGAGGCCGGCGTAGTATTGGTTTTGGCGGAAAGCCGGCACCAGCACGTTGCTGATAATGCGCTTGGCCAGGGCGTCGGGCACGGCACCTTCGAGGCCGTAGCCGGTTTGGATGCGGGCCGTGTGCTCTTGCTGGGCCACCAGCACCAGAATGCCGTTGTTCTTGCCCTTGCGCCCGATGCCCCAGCCTTCGTAGAGCTTCTGGGCGTAGTCGGCAATCTCGTCGCCGTCGAGGTTGGGCACGGTCACGACGGCGATTTGCGACGAAGTGCTGTCGTTGTAAGCCACCAGCTTTTGCTCCAGCGCGTCGGCCTCGGCTGGCTGCATGAGGTGGGCCAGGTCGTTGACCAGCCGCGGCGGGTCGGGCCGCGGCGGAATGGCTTGGGCCGACGCCCCGAGGGCGGGCAGCAGCCAGAGCAAGGCCAGCACCAGCGGCCACCACGGGCGCACCGCCCCGGCCCGCGCCCTGGCTCCGGCAAAAAGTGGCGCTAACAACCCGGCGTTAGCCACGGAATTTTTCATGCGTCGGAAGACGGTTTATCGCCGCCGAAAGAAATAGAATCGTCCAGCTCGTTTTGGTCGGTGCTGGCGTCGTAGGGGAAATAGCGGTGCAATTGCTCGCCCACCATCTTGATGCCGCGCTCGAGGCCCAGCACGTACCGCTCGCCCCGGAAATGCTCCAGCACGGCTTCTTTGGTGATTTCCCAAAAGTCGTCGGGCACGGCCGAGTTGATGCCCGCGTCGCCAATCACGGCAAACTGCCGGCTCTGCCAGGCCAGGTAAAACAGCACGCCGTTGCGGGCGGCGGTCTTGTGCATGTTCAGCTCGCCAAATACCTGGGCGGCCCGGTCGAGCGGCTCGGGCGTGGGGCAAGTGTCTTCGAGGTGCACCCGGATTTCGCCCGAAGTCAGGACCTCGGCCTGGCGGATGGCCGCCACCAAAGCCGCGTCTTCGGCGGGAGTGAGAGGGGATTTCATAGGGGGAATTTGGGAGGCAAAAAGAACGTCATGTCGAGCGCAGCCGAGACATCTCGCGTGCCGCAGTAGCTCCATCGTTAGCTGCGCTGACCTTCGGTTCAACGATTCGAGCGAGATGTCTCGGCTGCGCTCGACATGACGTTCCCCTAATCAAGTAACCCGATTTAAAACTGCACCGTGGGTGCCTTGCTCGCGGCCGGGTCGGCCTCGAAATAGGGCTTGGCCGGGAAGCCGAACATGCCCGCAAACAGGTTGTTGGGGAACGAGCGGGTGAAGGTGTTGTAGTCGTTGGTGACGGCGTTGAACTTGTTGCGCTCCACGTTGATGCGGTTTTCGGTGCCCTCAATCTGGGCTTGCAGCTCCTGGAAGTTGGCGTTGGCCTTCAAATCGGGGTAGTTTTCGGACACGGCCAGCAGGCGGCCCAGGCCGGCTGATACCTGGCTTTGGGCGGCCTGGAATTTCTGGATGTTTTCGGGCGTGAGGTCGTTGGGGTTCAGCTGCACGCTGGTGGCCTTGGCGCGGGCCTCAATAACGGCCGTGAGGGTGCCCTGCTCAAACTTGGCGGCGCCCTTCACGGTGTTCACCAGGTTGCCGATGAGGTCGTTGCGGCGCTGGTAGGCGCTTTGCACGTTGCCGGCCTGGGCTTTCACGGCCTGGTCGCGCGTCACCATGCCGTTGTAGCCGCACGACGACTGGGTGAGCAACAGGGCCAGGCCCGCGAAATAGAGAAGAAAACGTTTCATTGGAAGTGATGAGGTGAAAGGGTGATGGGTAAGACGTTTTAGGTGTGCCCGCAAAACCTGGGGCGGTCGCGCTGGTTTGGTTGCGGGTTTGGCGCAAAGTACGCAGCTTAGCCCTACTAGTTGTAGCTTGCTGCTTAGGCGCGCCACGCGCCTTGTCTTTATCGTCTCTCCGCCCTCTTCATTACAGCCCTGCGCAATGAAAGCAGTTATTCCCGTCGCCGGCATTGGCTCGCGCCTGCGCCCCCACACCCACACCCAGCCCAAAAGCCTGGTGCCGGTGGCCGGCAACACCATTCTGGGCCACATTATTGACCGCCTGACGGGGGCCGGGCTCACCGAGTTTGTGTTCATCGTGGGCTACCTGGGCGATAAAATCGTGCGCTACGTGCGCCGCACCTACCCCGATTTGCAGGCCACGTTTGTGGTGCAGGAGCCCCGCGAGGGCCTCGGCCACGCCCTGTGGCTGGCCCGCGAAGAGTTTCGGCACGACCCCGACGGCGTGCTCATCCTGCTCGGCGACACCATCGTGGACGTGGACCTGCCCGCCCTGCTGGCCACGCCCGGCTCGGTGCTGGCCGTGAAGGAGGTGAAAACCCCCAGCATGTTCGGGCTGGTCGAAACCGGGCCCAGCGGCCGGGTGAGCAAGGTGGTCGAGAAGCCCAAAATTCCGAAGTCGAACTACGCCATGGTGGGCCTCTACAAGCTGGCCTACCCCGAAAAGCTGGCCCAGGCGCTGGAGTGGCTGCGCGCGGCCGACGTGCGCACCCACGGCGAGTACCAGCTCACCGACGCGCTCATGCACCTCATCGAAGAAGGCGAGGTGATGACGACCTGCTCGGTCGACAACTGGTTCGACTGCGGCCGCAAAGACACCCTGCTCGAAGCCAACGCCCGCCTGCTCAACCAGCCCGAGTTTCTGGAGGGCCGCGACTACTCCGAATTCCCCGACTCGGTGATTATTCCGCCGGTCAGCATCGGGCGCGGCTGCCAGATTTCGCACTCCATCATCGGCCCCAACGTGGCCATCGGCGACAAAACCATCATCCGGAACACCATCCTCAGCGACTCCATCATCGGCAGCTACTCCGAGCTGCGCTCGGCCGTGATGCACGACTGCATCGTGGGCTCCGATGCGTCGTTTCGGGGCATGAACCACTCGTTGAATATCGGGGATAATACGGAGATTGATTATAGTTGAGGGCGGCTCGCCCCCCGCTGGCCCCGTCACCACCTATGCCGGGTTTAATCAACTCCGAAGCAAGCCTTCTGTAGCCAGCGCCTTGGCAATCATGGGGGTCAGGTCCAATGGGGCGGCGGTTGCTGGGGCCAGGGAATACCGGTTTTCAATATACGCGGCATCGTTAAACGCCACCCACACCTGACGCTTCACATCTTCCCAGGCAATAATTTTAAGGGGCAGGTCGAGCGCAGCTACCGGATTTGCGGCCATAATGGGCCCGCCGGCTTGGGGATTGCCAAACAGCAGGAATTCGAGGGGCAGCAGGTCTTGCCCAGCCGCGCGCGCCTCTTCTTGCTGATTAATTCGGGCGTAGGTGGTGCCCCCGTGATGCGCGATGGCCGTCTGTAAGCGGTCCATCGTTTCTTTGACGGGGTAAGGGCTGCCTTGAATCAATACGCCGGGAATAGCCATGGGACCTGGATTTAACTGATGTTACGCAGTTGCTGCTGAAGCCGGCGCTTTGGTTGCTGGTTGCTGGTGGCTGGTTTTACGCTGGTAATGAACCAGCAACGAGCAACCAGCAACCCCTTGCCAGGGCCAGCGGCGTGAAGGCCCTGCGTAACCGCAGTCACGACTCTTTCGTGTTGAATACAAAATGATTAGCTGCAACCACATGAGCCCAGACCCTGCATCCCCGGAGATGGAAGAAGAGCAACCCTTTGTGCACGAGGAATGCGGCGATTCGATGTGGGAACCGGTGCTGGCCCAACCCCAGCGCCTTGCCGCTCCATTGCCCGCGGTGCCGCTTCCACCGCGCCCACTGGAGAATGCTGAGAGTAGCGACGCCGCAGCAACCGCGCCGTGAGTGAAAAACCCGGGAATTTAGGTTTTGCGCACGGCCGATGCTGCCGCTACTTTTTGTTTACTGGCATCGGGTTTCTTGAGTGGGACCATTTCGCGCATTCGCTTCAGAACCTGTTCGTGGCGGATGTGCACGTACCATACAAAAACCAAGTCGAACATCAGGGCCGCCAGCCACCACAGATAGAAGAAGGCTGCTGCTGCCAGCAGAATGGGCCATAGCGCCGCTGAACTCGAACCAACTTCCCACCACACAAAGCCAAGCAGGGCGGCTGTACCCAGCACAAGCAGGGATTTCATGCCCCAAGATGGCCAAAATATGCTTATCAGCGTGCTGAGCACCATTACAACAATGGCGACCAAAGGCCGAATTGCAGTGACAGAGAACGGTACGTTATAATGGCCCTTCAGCCACTCGTAACTACGTGCTTCGCCAATCGAATGCGAAGGCAATGCAAAAAGGCAGAAAGCCGCCAGGCTTATAAATATGACAGCCGCTCCGACTCGCCATTGCCAGGACTGGGTGAGACGTGGGATTCGCACGGCTACCGTGACACCCAGGAGCAGTAGGGCCAGACTAGCAATGTCTTGGAGGATACTTAGGCCATTTTCGGGCCGTTTGTCGGGCAAAGCCTTGAACAGAATGTATACCGCCAGCAAAAGCACGATTCCGACCACGATAAATGGTAGGCCATAGCTAATTAGTAAACTCAATGTCTTTGTGCCGGGCGGCTCCTCATACTGCTCTTGCTTGGCTTTCAATTTAGCGTTGGTTTCTATCACGCCTTTGTTCACCACATTGACGATGAAGTGGCCAAATACCGCATTGTCCTGCCAATAATCCACATGGGCTTTGCCTGGGAAGGCATACCTGGTAAAGCCAATATCGTCTTTTTTGGGGTTAATGTTAAAAACGTTGATTTTGTTCGTGTCGAGCCAAGCGCGGGCATAGTCGAGCGAAAAACCGATGGGGTCGCCGTTGTCGTAGTAGTTGCGCCATTCGATTTTCTTGTCTTCGGGCCATTCCATTGCTTTGCAGGCCTGAAACAGTTCGGGCCAGAGGATGAGGTGCTTGTCGATGGGCGAGCCGAACGTCATCAGCCCGCGCACGTTCTCTACCCAGGCAAATTCCTTATTGGGTAATCCATTCAGGGCTTCCAGCAGCCCCAGCAATGCGACGACCGTGCCCTCGCTGTGGGCCACCAGGTAAATCTGGGCGTCGTCACATTTCTCCTTGACGCCCTGAAGCGTCTTGTGGAAGGTGTCGAGAATGGCCCGTTGCTGGTTGCGAAACTCGGCCACCACCTGGACGTCGCCGAGGTAATCGTCGAGCAACTTGCGCAGGTCGAACGAGAACAGCCCGGCCCGCTCGGCCAGGTAACACAGGCGCTCCAGCACTGCCAGCGTCTGAATTAATTCCTCTAAAATGTCTTTGACCCGCTCAAAATCAATGGTAGAGGAGTGGTAGGCATCCGCATCGGCGTTATTCCAGTTCATGCGAAACCGTTCTACAATGGTTCGGGCCCATTGCTTTGCCTCTTCCAGCGTGTGCTGCTCGCTCACGACTAAGCGCGGAATGGCGGCCCAGTACACTTCGGCAAAAGCCAGCTCCAGCAGCGGGCTCTGCTTGGGATAGGGCGGCGCCTCCATCCGGTAAGGCGATGGTGGGCGGGTGCTGTTGGCGGGGGCCGGCTGTGGCGCCCCGGCTGTTTCAGGGAGAATTGGTGGGTAGAAGCGGCCCAACGGCACTGCGGCGGGCTCGTCGTAATACGCACAGAACTGATTCACTACCGATTGCAAGGTTGCAAAGCTGAGCTGGTCGCCGATGCCATGCACCGCTACGATGACCTTTTTTATTCCGTCGCACCTCGCCTGGGGTGGTGCATTGGAACTGCCGGGGGCCGCAACAGTGGTAGCTTCGGTGCCGCCAACCACCACCTGTGGGCTGACGAGGGCGTCTGGAACGGCTGGTGCCCCTTGTTGTGGAGAAGTTTCCATAAAACGAAGCGGTATGGGTTGGAATTAAGTCATTGCCCCGCTTTTGCAGCCGGGTTGCTATTACTGGCGTTGCCAATGCCGAGCGGAAAGCTGCCCACGAAGCTGATGGACGTAACGAACTGTGCCCCGGTCAGGCCCGGAATCGTCTCATTGTTGCGGCGGAAGATGTAGGGCAGTGACGCTTCGGCCCGGATGTTTTTCAGGCGTAGAGCCAAGCGAATATTGCGCATGGGCCGTTTGCGCCAGCAGCAGCGCGCCGAGCAGGACGTGCAAATGTTTCATCGGTTGGCTCTTAAGCATTTCGCAGGCATGAGAGGGCATGCCGTGTAAATTACCTCCCGGCGTTTTGCAGCGCATCAGTGCCACCACTGAAATCCACTTTCGCATTCGTGCTCGCAGGCATCGTCCAGCGTGCCTTACCAGAGCAGTTTCACGAACCATGTACGGGCAGCTGTTCGCGTCAACCTCACCCCCCGGTCCTCTCTTAAAAAGAGGGAGGGAGCCAGCCGGGGCAGCGACGTTAGCCATGAAGGACTGCGCGGGGCGCATTATTCAGCCAACCGCGCGGACCCGAAAAAGGCCCTATTGTGGCGGGGTAGCGGCCGGCCCGCGCAGGGCGGCCGCGACGCCGTCGAGCCGGCGCACCAGCTCTTCGTTGCTCGGGAAAAAGGGCCGCAGCTCGGCGGGCAGGGTGTCGGTGAGGGTGTAGGTGGCGACGCCGATGGGCTTGGCGACGTCGCGCAGGGCGAACTCGACCACCGTGCGCTGCTTGCTTTGGCAGATGATGATGCCGATGCTGGGCTGCTCGTGGGGCTTTTTCACCCGCTCGTTGAGCAGGGAGAGGTAGAAGTTCATCTTGCCGGCGTACTCGGGCCGGAACTCGGTTATTTTCAGCTCTACGGCCACGAGGCATTGCAGCTCGCGGTGAAACAGGAGCAGGTCGACGAAATATTCCTGGTCTTCGAGCTCGAGCCGGTACTGGTTGCCGATGAAGGTGAAGTCGCCGCCCATCTCAATCAGGAAGCGGCGCACGTTGCTCAGCAGGGCCTGTTCCAGCTCGTGTTCGGAGTGCTCGGCAGTCAACCCCAGGAAGCCGAAGGTGTATTCGTCCTTCAGCGCCAGGGTGGCGGCGGGCAGCTGCGCGGCGGGGAGGGTGGCGGCGAAGTTTTGCTGGGCCGTTACGGTATTTTCGTAGGCGCGCGCTTTGAGTTGCTGGGCCAGCACCGATTTTGTCCAGTTGTTATTCCGGGTCTGCACGATGTAGAACAGGCGCTCTTGAGGGTCTTTGCACTTGCCCATGATGAGCAAATGTTTGGCCCAGCTGATTTCTCCAACCAATGGTTGGAGAAGTTCGCTCGTGCTGTATTCCAGATAAAATTGGCGCATGTACCACAGATTTTGCACCGAAAACCCGCCCATTCCCACAAACTCGGTTTGCAGGTCGCGGGCGAGGGTTTCTACCACGCCTTTGCCCCAGCCGTGCTGCTGCTGGCGCCCGGCAATGAGCTGGCCGAGGTCCCAGTAGAGCTGGATTTGCTGTTGGTTGACCTGCTGCAAGGCGCGGTATTGGGCTTGGCGCACGCGCTGCTTCACGGCCAGGAGCAAGTCGCGGTATTCGGGTAGGGCTGGAGTCATGGCACTAAATGTAGGGAATGCCTGCTGCGTGCAGCTCACCCCCGGCCCCTCTCCCGTGGAGAGGGGAGCCAAACGATGCCAGGCAAAATCCACCAAAAAAGCTTGGTTCGATTGAGCCGAAATTCTGTCAACGAGGAAAAAGGCACAATAACACGCCGCCGTGGCTCCCCTCTCTTTTGGAGAGGGGCCGCCCCGGAGGGGCCGCCCCGGAGGGGCCCCGTGAGGTTTGCAAGGGGTGGGCCTCTTCTTTAGCACCAAAACCATAAAAAATTGCGCCCACCGCCGTACTTTCCGGTCTAAATCGTGCTGCTCATGACTTTTCGCTTTGTTTCTTTCATTACGCTGCTGGCCGCTGTGCTGCTGGGGCCGCTTGGTATGCTGCGGGCCCAAACGCCGCTGGGCCAGCCCTCGCTCGACGAGGGCAAGGTGCAAATCTGGTGCGCCACCGTGCGCTTCGTGTACGACGACGCCGGCCGGGCCACTCTCAAAAAAACCGTGCGCTGCGAGGGCGGCAACCTGGAGGCGCTGGCCGCCAGCATCCGGCCCGACAGCCTGCGCGTGTACAGCCTGCTGTACCAGCCCATTGAGGGCCGGGGCGTGATTTACCAGGGCAAAAAGGACAACCCGGCCCGGCTCGCGGCCCTGGCCAAGGCCATTGTTTCGAAGCTGAAAGGCTCGGCGGCCCGGCGCCGCGACCCGGCCCGCATGGCCCGCGTGGCCGCCCTCGCTACGGCCCTCACCAACTACGTGGAAGCGGGCACGCCCCTCGGCGACGTGCCCACCGCCATGACGCCCGAAGCGCCCGATACCGCCGTGGCCAGCGGCGCGGCGCCCGGCCCGGCCGAAGCTGCCGAAGCCAAAGCCGCGGCCGGACGCGACGCGGCGGCCACGTTGCCGGCCCTGCCAGCTACGGGCCCCGGCAGCTTGCTTTCCCGCTTTGCGGCCCCGCTGGCGCTTATTCTGGGTATTTTGAGCCTGGTGCTGTACGTTATGCTGCGCGTTACGCTGGGGCAGTGGCGCCGGCAGCAGCGCCGCGAAACCCTCACTGCCAAGCAGGCCGCTACCGCCGCTCAGGCCGCCGCCGCCGAAACCAGCGCGGCCGTGGCCGACTCGGTGGCGCGGGTGAAACGCGCCGAAGCCCTGGTGCTGGCCGGCGCATCGGCGCCCACCACCGCGCCAGCGCTGGTTCCCGACCAGCTCAGCCCGGCCCAGCGGCTGGAGGTGGAGCGCCTGGTGAGCCAGCGGGTAGACGAGGAACTGCGCTGGCTGCGGGCCAACCTGCCGGAGCTGGTAGCGGCGGTGGTGGCCCAAGCCAATACAACGACAGAAGCTGACGAGCCGAAAACGGCTCCTGCTGCGGAGGATGCGGCAATGGACGATTCGACGAAGCCGGTTCCTAATAATGTTTGATGGAATGACCGTCATGCTTATATCATTTTAAAGAACGTCACCATAAAACGTCATGCTGAGCGCAGCCGAAGCATCTCGCGTGCGGTAGTAATTAATGCTAATTGCAACGATGCGAGCGAGATGCTTCGGCTGCGCTCAGCATGACGTTCTTCTGGTGACGTTCTCGGCGTGACGTTCTTTATTATGAGCGTGGCGTTTTTCCTGATTCAGTTCTCCTTTCCTCATTTGTCCTGACTTTGACCGTCCCCCTTTTATGAAAGCTGCCTTACCCCTTCTTGTTCTTTTGGCAGCGGCCTCGGCTTGCCGCGCTACCACGCCCCCGCAGCGCAACACGCTGCCCCGGCGCCAGCCCCTCACCGAAATGACCACCGCCGAAACCGGCGAGCCCAGCCACCTGACCGGGCTGGCCCTCCTTGCTCCTCCGCCCGTGAAATACCCCGAAACCCGCCGGACCGACTTCACCGACACGTATTTTGGGGTGAAAGTCCCCGACCCTTACCGCTGGCTCGAAGCCCTCGACGCGCCCGAAACCAAGGCTTGGGTGACGGCCGAAAACGAGGTTACCTTCGGGTATTTGGGCCAGATTCCGTTCCGTGATAAAATCCGGGAGCGGCTCACCAGCATCTGGAATTACGAGCGCTACGGCGTGCCCGAGCAGGTGGGGCCGGAGCTGGTGTTCAGCAAAAACGACGGGCTGCAAAACCAGGCCGTGCTCTACCGCCAGCGCGGCAGCGGCGAGCCGCAGGTGCTGCTCGACCCCAACAAGTTTTCGGCCGACGGCACCACGGCCCTGGCCGGCACCGAGTTTAGCAACGACCACCGCTATTTGGCCTACGCTACGAGCGGCGGCGGCTCGGACTGGCACAAGGTGCGCATCCTGGACCTGACCACGAATAAGCTGCTGCCCGAGGAGCTGAACTGGGTGAAAGTATCGGGCACGTCGTGGACCAAAAACGGCTTTTATTACTCGCGCTACGACGCGCCCAAGGTTGGCGAGAATAATTTGGCGGGCAAAAACGAGTTTCACAAGGTGTATTTTCATCGGCTGAACACGCCGCAAACGGCCGACCAGCTGGTGTACGAAAACCCGAAAATGACCCTGGGTTTCCGCATCGCCGGGGCCACCGAAGACGAGCGGTTTTTGGTGCTGAGCCTCACCGATGGCAAGGCCGACGGCAACCAGCTGCTGGTGCGCGACCTCACCGACCCGAAACAGGCCACGGCCTGGACCACCCTCATTTCGTCGTATGAGTTCAACAACAGCGTTATCGGCAACGTGGGCGGCGAGGTGCTGGTGTACACCAACTACAAGGCGCCGCGCTACCGCGTGGTGCGCATCGACCCGCGCAAGCCGCAGGAAGCCAACTGGCACGACGTGCTGCCCGAAAGCCAGAACAAGCTGGAGAACGTGACCCAGGTGGGCGGCCGGCTTATTGCGGATTATTTGAACGATGCCAGCTCGCAAATCAAGGTGTATTCGGAGCTGGGGCAGTTTCAGCACGACGTGAAATTGCCGGCCATTGGCACGGCCAGCGGCTTTGGCGGCCGGCGCGACGCCAAGGCGGTGTACTACGCGTTCACGTCGTTTACTTACCCGACCACGATTTATAAGTACGACCTGGCCACGAATGCCAGCACCGTCTTTCGGGCCCCGAAAGTGGACGTGAACCCGCAGGATTACGTGACGACGCAGGTGTTTTACCCGAGCAAAGACGGCACGAAGATTCCGATGTTCATCATCCACAAAAAGGGCGTGGCGCTGAACGGGAAAAACCCGACTTACCTCTATGCCTACGGCGGCTTCAACGTGTCGCTCACGCCGGGCTTTTCGGTGGCGCGGATGCTGTGGCTCGAAAACGGCGGCGTGCTGGCCATCCCGAACCTGCGCGGCGGCGGCGAGTACGGCGAAGCCTGGCACCAGGCCGGCATGACCCCGCACAAGCAAAACGTGTTCGACGACTTCATTGCCGCCGCCGAGTACCTCAAGGCCAATAAGTACACCGACTACGACCACCTGGCCATCGCCGGCGGCTCGAACGGCGGCCTGCTGGTGGGCGCCACCATGACGCAGCGGCCCGACCTGTGCAAGGTGGCCCTGCCCGCCGTGGGCGTGCTGGATATGCTGCGCTACCAGACCTTCACCATCGGCTGGAACTGGGCGCCGGAATACGGCACGTCCGACAACCAGGCCCAGTTTGAGAACCTGCGCAAGTTTTCGCCGCTGCACAACCTCGCGCCCGGCACCGTTTACCCGGCCACGCTCATCACCACCGCCGACCACGACGACCGCGTGGTGCCGGCGCACTCGTTCAAGTTTGCCGCCGCCCTGCAAGCGGCCAACGCCGGCCCCAACCCCACGCTGATTCGGGTGGACGTGAACGCGGGCCACGGCGCGGGCAAGAGCACCAAGCTTCAGATTGCCGAATGGGCCGACGTGTGGAGCTTCTGCTACGCGAACATGGGCGTGAATCCGTACGGCCTCTAACGAGGTTCGCGGGCTGCGTTCCTGCTCCTTGCTTTCCTTGAACAGCCGCCCGCGCCCCGCGCGGGCGGCTGTTTGTTTTTGCGGCCGGGGCGGCCTCGGGCCAAAGCAGGACAGGATTTGCCAGGGCTAAATATTGTTAATTAACTATATTTATTACCTTCGTGCTGTCATGACAATTTAGCTGCTGGCTTTGCCACCGGGCGCGGGTGGCGGCGGCCGGCAGTTGCTTCCCGACAGGGCTGGAAATAGGCCCTTTTTCGGATGCCCCGTGCCCATTTGGCCCCATTTGGCAGGGAGTATTCCGGCTGAGAGCTCCAAATAGGCCCTTTTTTCATCACCTCACCCTTTATTGCCCTACCATTATGCCAACCATTGACCTGTCCCAACGGGGCATCAGCATCAACGGGCCCGAGTTTGCGGCGATTGCGCCCGAGATGCAGGCCAACATTGTGAAGTCGCACGGGCGGCGGCACACGGCCCACATTTTTTTTCGCTTCAACGAAGGCAAGCAGGCCGCCGCCCGGCAGTTTCTCCAGCGCTTTGCCAACACCGACGTCACCACGGCCTGGCAGCAGCACCTCGACACCGAGCAAACCAAGCACGACCACAGGCAGCGGTTTGTGATAACGCTCATGCTCAGCGCCGAGGGCTACCACTACCTGGGCGTGCCCCCCGGCCAGCGCCCGCCCGACCAGCACTTTGCCAGCGGCATGAAGGCCGCCAACGCCCTGCTGAACGACCCGCCCGTGACCACGTGGGACAGCACGTACCAGGGCACCATCCACGGCATGGTGCTGGTGGCGTTGGGCGAGCCCAGCCGCACCACCCTCGACAAGCGGGTGCTGCGCATCGTGCGGAACCTGCGCCACCAGGGCGCGGCTACCGTGCTGGGCGTGGAAGAAGGCGACGGCATCCAGAACCAGGACGGCCAGGACATCGAGCATTTCGGGTACGTGGACGGCATCAGCCAGCCCAAGTTTTTCGTGGAAGAAACGGCCGGCGTGCCCCACACCAACTGGAACCCGCTGATGCCCCTGAACCTGGTGCTGGTGCCCGACCCGGCCGGCAGCGAGGAGAATTCGTTCGGCAGCTACTTCGTGTTTCGTAAGCTCGAGCAGAACGTGCGCGGCTTCAAGGAGCGGGAAAAGCAGCTGGCCAAGGAGTTATTCAACGACGACACCAGCGAGCTGGCGGGCGCCATGGTGGTGGGCCGCTTCGAGAACGGCACGCCCGTGACGCTCAGCGACGACGACCTGAGCATCCACGGCACGCCCATTCCGGCGGCCGACCGGGGCCGCATCAACAACTTCAACTACGACTCGGACGCCGACGGGGCGCGCTGCCCGTTTCATTCCCACATCCGCAAGAGCACGCCGCGCGGCGACACCCGGCACCTGGGCGGCACCCTGCACGGCGAAAAAGCCCGGATGATGGCCCGGCGCGGCATCATCTACGGGCACCGCTTCGTGCACCCCAACGAGGCCACGTTCGAGGAAATGCCGACCAAAAACGTCGGCCTGCTGTTCATGAGCTTCCAGCGCAACCTGGCCGAGCAGTTCGAGTTCATTCAGCAGCAGTGGGTGAATGAGGTCAACTTCTCGCACAGCGAGCCCGCGACGGGCAGCAGCCCCGCCGTCCAGACCGGGCTCGACCCCGTCATCGGCCAGGGCATATTTGCCGACAACGTGCAGCGCTACGCGGCCCGGTACAACGACCCCGCTTCCATCAAAGCTGCCACTTCCTTCGGCGGGTTCGTGACGCTGAAAGGCGGCGAGTATTTATTCGCCCCGTGCATGAGCTTTTTGCGGAACATCGGCAGCCTGGTGGACAGCCAGCAAATGGCCATGCAGCAGTAATGCCAGCCAAAATTCAAAAGCGAAAAACCCGCCCGGCGCAGTGCCGGGCGGGTTTTTCGCTTTCAAAATAGCCGCAGCTATTAGTAGCGGTACAGGTCCGATTTGAACGGACCTGCCACCGGCACCTTGATGTAGTCGGCTTGCTTGGGCGTCAGCTCGTCCAGCTCGACGCCGATTTTGGCGAGGTGCAGGCGGGCCACTTTTTCGTCGAGGTGCTTGGGCAGGGTGTACACTTGGTTTTCGTACTGGCTGCCGCGCTCCCACAGCTCCAGTTGGGCGAGGGTTTGGTTGGTGAAGGAGTTCGACATCACGAACGACGGGTGGCCGGTGGCGCAGCCCAGGTTCACGAGGCGGCCTTCGGCGAGGATAATCACCTCTTTGCCGTCGATGGTGTAGATGTCGACCTGCGGCTTCACCGTGTCCTTGGTGTGGCCGTAGTTGCCGTTCAGCCACGCCATGTCGATTTCGTCGTCGAAGTGGCCGATGTTGCACACAATCGCCTTGTCTTTCAGGCTGCGGAAGTGCTCCTCGGTGAGGATGTCGCAGTTACCGGTGGCCGTTACCACGATGTCGGCTTCCTTCACGGCGTTGGCCAGCTTCTTCACCGCGTAGCCGTCCATGGCCGCTTGCAGGGCGCAGATGGGGTCGATTTCCGTCACGATGACGCGGGCCCCGGCCCCGCTCAGCGAGGCGGCGGTGCCTTTTCCGACGTCGCCGTAGCCGGCCACCACGGCAATCTTGCCGGCCATCATCACGTCGGTTGCCCGGCGAATAGCGTCCACGGCCGACTCCTTACAGCCGTACTTGTTATCGAATTTCGACTTCGTCACCGAGTCGTTCACGTTGATGGCGGGGAAGGGCAGCGAGCCGTTTTTCACCCGCTCGTACAGGCGCAGCACGCCGGTCGTGGTTTCTTCCGAAACGCCTTTGATGCCAGCGGCCAACTCGGGGTACTGGTTCAGCACCATGTTGGTAAGGTCGCCGCCGTCGTCGAGAATCATGTTCAGCGGCTGGCGGTCTTCGCCGAAATACAGCGTCTGCTCGATGCACCAGTTGAATTCTTCCTCGCTCATACCCTTCCAGGCGTACACCGGGAAGCCGGCGGCGGCAATGGCGGCCGCGGCGTGGTCCTGGGTCGAGAAGATGTTGCACGACGACCACGTTACCTCCGCGCCCAGTGCTTGCAGGGTTTCGATGAGCACGGCCGTTTGGATGGTCATGTGCAGGCAGCCGGCAATGCGCGCGCCTTTGAAGGGCTGCGACGCGCCAAACTCTTCGCGCAGGCTCATCAGGCCGGGCATTTCGGCTTCGGCCAGCCGGATTTCCTTGCGGCCCCACTCGGCCAGGCTCATGTCCTTTACTTTGTACGGAACGTACGTTTTCGTCGTGGTTTCCACCATGATACAGGTTAGGGTGATGTGTCGGGGTTCAACCGCAAAGATACTTAAAATGTTCGCCCTGGAACGCAAAAAGGCCCGAACCAGGGAGGGTTCGGGCCTGTCAGCTGCGCGAAGAACCTAAGCGCGATTAGTTGTTTTGAATCAGCAAAGCCTTGGGCTGCAAGTCGGCGGAAAACAGGGGATTGGTGCTGCCGCGCAACACCACGGTGTATACTTTGCCGGCTTCGTAGGTCTTGTTGGTGCCCATGCCCGAGCCGCTGCCGTCGGCCACGTTGGCCACCACTACCGAGGGGCTGCCGCTGGTAACGGCCACGTTATATTGCCCCGGCAGGATGTCGACAAAGCCCGAATAGCCGGCAAACTGCGTTTCGGTACCCGCGATGTCGCTGATGCCGGCCACCACGGTAGAAAGCTTCAGGGGAGTGGGCAGCCCTTGCCCCAGGTGCACCAGGCGTATGCGGGCTTTTCCGGCCGAAGCAGCCGGTATGGTGAGGTCGTCGGTGGTCAGCAGGCCGTCGACGGTCGTCGTCGTGGGGGCGTAGGCGAAGTACGAGTAGCTTTTGTCTTTCTCAACCGTGGCCTGCTTGGTGGTAATCGTGGTCCCCGTCGAGTTCACAACCCGCAAGGTGTGTATGCCGGTGCTCAGCGCCAGGTAGCTGGCGGTTTGGCCGTACGTAAGCGTGGCCTTTTCCACGTCGTCGAACAAAAATTTCAGGGGGACGTTGGCGCTGGGAGCTTCGTGCAGAAAGCCAATGCGGCCCTGGTCAACGGCCGGCGTTGGGGCGGGCGTGTCGGTTTTGGAGCAGGCCGAGAATAACAGCAACGCGGCCGGTAGAACGGCCTGAACGGCGCGGCGGAGGATGAACGTTTTTTCCATGAGAAATAGCAACTTGAGGGTGGAGCAGGCCGTCCGGAAACCCCGGCCGGCCCGGCCTGAACGTGCAAGCGTATCGATTTGTTGAGTCGTGACGAGAAAATATTGGGTGAGGCTTGCTGCTTAGACCCTAACGACCGCACTATCTTTGTTATATGCATAAAATTAACCTGCCGGCCCGGCCCCAGTGGTGGCTCCGTGGCGCGGCTATTATGGCCTTATCCACTAGCTTATTTGCCCCTGCGCTGGCCCAGCAGGCTCCGTCCACCATTCGCTTGCTGCCCGAAGACGCGCAACGCAGACTCAACGGCCACCAGCAAAACTTCTATTTCCTGCCCCCCGGTGTGGGCGGCGAAAACTACGTCAACGCGGGCTTTTTCGGCCAGAAGCTGCGGCCTTATTTGGGTGGAAACTCCGAAGCCCTGACCAATCTGGACCATTACAAACGCCAGAAAACGCTGTTCCTGATTGACCGCATCGTGGCCGTCGGCGCGTTTGGCCTCTACGGCCAGCAAATTCTTGGCAACGGCGACCGGGTGTACTTCAACAACACCCAAAAAGTAGCTTTGGGCGTGTTTGCCACCAGCTTGCTGGCCACGGCGCTAATCAACCGCTACACCAACAGCCACCTGCAACGCGCCGTCGAGTCGTATAATGCGAGCCGCCCCCGCGGGGGGGCGTTGTGGCTGCGCCTGCGCCCCAGCGGCCTCGACCTGGGCCAGGCGCCCACGGGGCAGCCGCTGCTGGCCATGCACTGGGCCGTGCGCTAACAGGCGCTTTTTTTCGTATAGGCACATTCATGGACTATCCCTTGCCCGAAGCGGCCAGGCGCTACGTGGCCGCGCACCTGCACGACGACCCCGCGCACCTGGCCCTCCAAGCCCGCCGCCACCCCGGCCTGCCCGTGCCCGAGCTGGTGCGCCAGATTCAGGCCCGCCAGAAAGCCCGCGCCAAACTACCCGAATGGGCCGACAATCCCGACCTGATTTTCCCGCCCGCGCTTTCGGTCGAGCAAGCGTCGTCGGCCCGCACGGCGGCCTTCAAAGCCGGCCTGGTGGACGGGCAGCGGCTGGCGGACCTCACCGGCGGCTTTGGGGCCGACACGGCGGCGTTTGCCGCCCGCGTGGCGCACGTCGACTACGTGGAGCGCGACCCCGCGCTGGCGGCCATCGTGCGCTACAACCTGGCCCAGCTGGGGGTTGGCAACGTGGCGGTACACGCCGCCGATGCGCTGGCTTTCCTCAAAAGCACGCCCCAACACTTCGATTGGCTTTACCTCGACCCGGCCCGGCGCGACACGGCCGCGCGCAAGATTTTTCTGCTCCGCGACTGCGAGCCCGACGTGGTGAAGCTGCTGCCCCTGCTGCTGCACAAGGCCGATAAAATCCTGCTCAAAACCTCGCCCATGCTCGACATCGGGCACGCGGTGCAAGGCCTGGGGCACGTGCGCCGCCTCTGGGTGCTGGCCGTGGAGAACGAAGTGAAGGAGGTGCTGTACGAGTTGGGCCAGGAGCCGGCCATCGACCCCGAGCGCTACGCCCTGAACCTGCGCCGCAACGGCACCCAGCAGGAATTCCGCCTCAACCGCGCCCGCGAAGCCCGCGCCATTCCGCGCTACGCCGAGGCTCAGCAGTTTCTCTACGAGCCCAACGCGGCCGTGCTCAAAGCCGGCGCGTTTCGGAGCATCGGCACGGCCTTCGAATTATTGAAGCTGCACCAGCACAGCCATTTGTATACTTCCGATGGGCTGCGGGCTGATTTTCCGGGCCGCATTTTTCGGGTGCTGGCCGTCGAAAAAGCCGACGGGTCGGCCCTGAAGGCCTATTTGGGCCCCGAGGCCCGTGCCCACGTCACCACCCGCAACTTCCCCGATTCGGTGGCCGATTTCCGGCGCCGCACCGGCATCCGCGAAGGCGGCGAAGTGTACCTGTTTGCCACCACCGACCTGCGGGGCCGGCCCGTGGTGCTGGTGTGCGAAAAGGTGCTCGCCCCGGTTGGTACGGCCTGAATCCGGCCCCGGCTGGCTTTCCATGCGCTGGCTGTTTCGAACGACTGCCTTGCCAGTAGTTCTTTGGACCGGCGCATAACCCGGATTTCCGTAGTTTTGCACCGCACCCGCTTGCCGGTTTCGGCCCAGCAGGCGCCCCTCTTTTTTATTTCTCGCTCTTTTCGCGCTTTCAATGCCCTATCTGTTCACTTCCGAATCGGTTTCGGAAGGCCATCCTGATAAAGTTGCCGACCAGATTTCTGATGCTATTCTCGACGAATACCTGCGCCAGGACCCCACGGCCAAGGTAGCGTGCGAAACCCTCGTCACCACCAACTTTGCTCTCGTGGCCGGCGAGATTAAGTCCACGGCCCACGTCGACGCCGAGCCCATCATCCGCGAAACCATCCGCCGCATCGGCTACAACAAGCCCGAATACCTGTTCAACGCCGACACCTGCGAGGTGATGAACCGCCTGCACGAGCAATCGCCCGACATCAACCAGGGCGTGGTGCAGGCCAAAGCCGAAGACCAGGGCGCCGGCGACCAGGGCATGATGTTCGGCTACGCCAGCCACGAAACGGCCAATTACATGCCGCTGGCCCTCGACCTTTCGCACCGCCTGCTGCAAGAGCTGGCCGCCATCCGCCGCGAAGGCCGCGACATGCCCTACCTGCGCCCCGACGCCAAAAGCCAGGTCACCATCCGCTATTCCGACGACCACCGGCCCGAAGCCATCGACACCATCGTCATCAGCACCCAGCACGACGAGTTCGATGCCTCGGAAAGCGTGATGCTGGCCCGCATCAAAGCCGACGTGCTGGCCATCCTCATCCCGCGGGTGAAGGCCGCGCTGAGCCCCGACGCCCAGGCCTTGTTCACCGACCAGATTACCTACCACATCAACCCCACCGGCAAGTTCGTCATCGGCGGCCCCCACGGCGATTCGGGCCTCACCGGCCGCAAAATCATCGTCGATACCTACGGCGGCAAGGGCGCCCACGGCGGCGGCGCCTTCTCCGGCAAAGATTCGTCAAAAGTAGACCGCTCGGCGGCCTACGCCGCCCGCCACATCGCCAAAAACCTGGTAGCGGCTGGCGTGGCCGACCAGGTGCTGGTGCAGGTAGCCTACGCCATCGGCGTGGCCCAACCCGTGGGCGTGTTCGTGACCACCTACGGCACCACCAAAGCCAAAGGCGCCGATGGCGCGGCCCTCACCGACGGCGAAATTGCCCAGAAAGTGAGCAAGCTGTTCGACCTGCGCCCCTACGCCATCGTGCACCGTTTTGGCCTCCAGAATCCCATTTTCGCGCAGTCGGCCGCCTATGGCCACATGGGCCGCGAGCCCGGCACCGTGCAAGTCACCATGCCCAACGGCGAAGTAAAAACCTTCGAAACCTTCACCTGGGAAAAGCTCGATTACGTGCCCCAGATTAAGGCCGAATTCGGCCTGTAATTGCAGCAAGTGTAGCACACGCTTTAGCCTGTGTTTGCAAAAGAAAAACCCCGCCTACCTTATGGTAAACGGGGTTTTTCTTTTGCAAACACAGGCTAAAGCGTGTGCTACAATATTTATGATGTTTAATGTATCAGCGCCTTCTCTTTGTGCTTGGTAATTTGCCGGCGCAGGTTCTCCGTGGCAGCATCGGCGGCGGCTTCAAACGAAGCGGCGTCTTCCTGGCTGAACAGGATATTGCCGGGGACCAACAGCTTTATTTCGACGGTTTTGTTGTCGATGCCGTCTTTGTTATTCAGGCGCATGATTACTTCGCCTTCGGTGACTTTATCGTAAAAAGTTTCCAGCTTATTCAAGCGTTGCTGAACAAAATCAAGCAATTTCTGGTCGGCATCGAAGTGCACCGAATGCATCTGAACTTTCATAAAGCGGGTGATTAAGAGGTAAAAGAGTAAATAAAACTCAGGCCCGTGGGTGGGCCTGTTCAAATACGGATTTCAGCCGGTCGACGGACAGGTGCGTGTACACCTGCGTGGCGGCCAAACTGGCATGGCCCAGCAGCTCCTTGATGGAGTTAAGGTCGGCGCCCTTGCCCAGCAGGTGCGTGGCAAAAGCGTGCCGCAGCGCGTGCGGGTGCTGCTGCGCCCCCGAAGTCGTAATCTGGCTCAGGTAGTGTTTCACCGTGCGGTACACGAACTTTTCGTACATCGGCTCGCCCTTGTCGGTGAGCAGCAGCGGGCCGGCCACCGGGCCAAACTCGTGCGCCCGGCGCGCCTGGTAGCGCTCAATGACCAGCGCCAACGTCGGGTTCAGCGGCACCAGGCGCTGCTTGTTGCCTTTGCCCGTCACGCGCACCGTGCTGGCGCCCAGGCTCACGTCGTCGGCGTGAATGCCGATGAGCTCCGACAAGCGAATGCCGGTGCCGTACAGCATTTCCAGCACCAGCTGGTCGCGCTGCCCGGCAAAGTCATCACCAAAGTCGAACGAGTTCAGCAGGCCGTTCAGCGCCTCCTCGGGCACGAATTCGGGCAGCTTCCTGGCCATTTTTGGGGCTTTGATGCGCAGCATGGGGTTGGCCGCGATGCGGCCGGCGCGCAGCAGAAACTTGTAGTACGAGCGCAGGCACGCCACTTTGCGGTTCACGGTGCGCGGGTCGAGGTTTTGCTGCATGAGCTCCACCACCCAGCCGCGGATGAGCGGGTGCGTGGCCTGGGCGGGGTCGGCCAGCTCGTAGGCCGATTTCAGGTAAGCGGCAAACTGCCCCAGGTCCGTTTGGTACGACACCACCGTGTGCGGACTGTAACGCCGTTCAAAGCGCAAAAAATCAAGAAAAGCCTCCATATCAGCACCGGAAATACCCAGCTTTTGGGCCGGGTATCCAATGTACTATTTTTTTAGGTTCCACCGCGCCAGCCACTGTGGTATGGACGCGAAAAAACCGGCTGGCGTGCCCTAATA
>CAXTCS010000049.1:0-21350 GCA_964242365.1 uncultured Hymenobacter sp.
TGCGCGAAGGCATGGACCTGAACCTGACCATCGGGGCCCTCGAAAACCAGCACTTCCCGGCCACCCTCGAGTACATCGCGCCCAAGGGGTTGGCCGAGGAAGGGGCCATCAAGTTTCAGGTGCGGGCGCGGCTCAAGCTCCGGCCCGGCCAGTTTCTGCGGGCCAACTACTCGGCCAACGGCGACATCGTGCTCGGCACCCGCCACCAGGTGCTGGCCATCCGCGAGAGCCTGCTGCAATTCGGCAAAGTGAACAAAGACAGCGTGTTCGTGGAAGTCGAAACCGGGCCCCAGCAGTTCCAGAAGCGCCTGGTGAAAACCGGCCTTTCCGACGGCATCAACGTGGAAATAACGTCGGGCCTGGCCAAAGCCGACAAGGTGAAGGTGCTGGCCCTCCCGGCCGAAGGCGAGAAGAAAAGCTAGCGCCGCTTCGGCAAAACCCCTGCTGATTTAGGGCCGATTTCCGGTCCGGGTACGGCGGGCAGTATACATCGAAAAAGCCTTCCGCCAGCGCCCCGATTTGGAGCCCCGGCGGGGCGGCCCGTCGGTAGAAAGAAGCGGGGAATGAATGGTAAAGCTCCAGCGGAGCGGCCCAGCCGGTTGCCACGGCATTGGGCCGCCCCGCTGGGGCTTTTCCGTTCATACACTGTCATTGACTACCGACGGGCCGCCCCGCCGGGGCTCAAAACCGCAGCTTTTGCGGAGGGCTTAATTGATTTAAAGCCGGCCCCTAATAGCAGCCGCCTTTCAGTGCTGGCACTGATGCGCAACGGGGACCTGACGCCTACTTTTAGCGCGCTCATCATTCTCCCGCCATGCAGACCGCTCCTGACAAAACCGCTGTTTCGGGTGGCATGGGTGCTGCGCCCGGCGGCCGCGCCTGGCCCGGCGCGGGGGCAGAGGCGGGCGCCCCAGACAACAACGCCGCCTGGCAAGCGCCCCAGATTGCCTTGCCCAAAGGCGGCGGGGCAATTCGCGGCATCGGCGAAAAATTCGCGGCCAACCCCGTGGCCGGCACCGGGGGCCTCACCGTGCCGATTGCGGCCAGCCCCGGCCGGTCGGGGTTTGGCCCGCAGCTCAGCCTTACTTATGATTCCGGGGCGGGCAACGGCGCCTTTGGCTTTGGCTGGAGCCTGGCGCTGCCCAGCATCAGCCGCAAAACCGACAAGGGCCTGCCGCAGTACCGCGACGCCGACGAATCCGACGTGTTTGTGCTCGCCGGAGCCGAAGACCTGGTGCCGGTGCTGCTGCCCGACGGCCGCCGGTTTGAGGACGCCACCAGCGCCGCCGGCTTCCTCATTCACCGCTACATGCCCCGCACCGAGGGCGCATTTGCCCGCCTCGAACGCTGGACGCAGCCGGCCACCGGCGAGGTGCACTGGCGCGCCATCAGCCGCGACAACGTCACGACCCGCTACGGCACCACCCCCGAAAGCCGAATCGCGGACCCCGACAATCCCCGGCACGTCTTTGCGTGGCTGCTCTGCGAGAGCTACGACGCCCAGGGCAACGCCATCGTGTATGCGTACGCGGGCGAAAACGACGAGCAAGTGGCTGCCTCCCAGGACAATGAGCGCAACCGGACGCGCCCGGCCAACCGCTACCTCAAGCGCATCCGCTACGGCAACCAGGTTTCGCGCCTGCTTCAGCCCGACCTGGCGGCGGCCCACTGGCTGTTTGAGCTGGTGTTTGATTACGAAGAAGGGCACTTCGAAACCCTGCCGCCCCAGCCGGCCGTGCCCGCCGCGGCCCAGCACCCGCTGGTGCGGGCGGCGGCCCTGCCCGAGCTGCCGTGGAACGCGGCCCGGCGGGCGTGGCCCCAGCGGCCCGACCCGTTTTCGTCGTACCGGCCTGGTTTTGAGGTGCGCACGTGCCGGCGCTGCCACCGCGTGCTGCAATTTCACCGCTTCGCCGAGCTGGGCAGCGAGCCGTACCTGGTGCGCTCGACCGAATTTGGCTACGCCGACCTCGACTACCAGCAGCCGCATTCCATCGACGACGAGCTGGCCCACGCGGGCAGCACCCGGTTCGCCTCGTTCATTTGCAGCATCACGCAGTCGGGCTACGTGCGCGACGACAGCCAGCCGGTGCTCACCCGCGCGGGAGTCAATTTTCCCACCTACCGCCGCAAATCGTGGCCGGCGCTGGAGGTGGCCTACAGCAAGGCCAGCATCCAGCCCGAAGTCCGCGAGCTGGACGCCGCCAGCCTCGAAAACCTGCCCATCGGCCTCGACGGCGCCGCCTATCTCTGGGTCGACCTCGACAGCGAGGGCGCGGCGGGCATCCTCACCGAGCAAGCCCGGGCCTGGTTCTACAAGCCCAACCAGGGCGAAGGGCATTTCGGGCCGTTGCAGCGGCTGGGCGTGCAGCCGTCGCTGGCCGACCTGCGCGCCGGCCGGCAGCAATTGCTCGATTTGGCCGGCGACGGCCACCTCGACCTCGTGGCGCTGGCCGGGCCCACGCCGGGCTTCTACAAGCGCACCCAAAACGCCGACTGGGAGCCCTACCGCGCCTTTCGGGACCTGCCCAACGTGGCGTGGGACAACCCCAACCTGCGCTTCGTGGACCTGAACGGCGACGGCCACGCCGACGTGCTCATTACCGAGCACGAGGCCATTACCTGGCACCTGGGGCGGGCCGAAGCCGGCTTTGGCCCCGCCCAGCGCGTGCCGCAGCCGCCCGACGAAGAGCGCGGCCCCCGGCTCGCCTTCGCCGACGGCACCCAGTCCGTGTACCTCGCCGACATGAGCGGCGACGGGCTGACCGACCTCGTGCGCGTCCGCAACGGGGAAATCTGCTACTGGCCCAACCTCGGCTACGGCCGGTTTGGGGCCAAGGTCACGATGGACAACGCCCCGTGGTTCGACGCGCCCGAAGAGTTCAGCCAGCAGCGGGTGCGCCTGGCCGACATCGACGGCTCGGGCACCACCGACGTCTTGTACCTGGGCCGCGCCGGGGTGCGCCTGTACTTCAACCAGAGCGGCAACCGCTGGAGCGCCCCGCGCCCATTGCCGCCGTTTCCTTTCACCGACAACCTCGCCACCGTGCTGGCCCTCGACCTGCTGGGCAACGGCACGGCCTGCCTGGTCTGGTCGTCGCCGCTGCCGGGCGCGGCCGGCCACCCGCTGCGCTATATCGACCTGATGGGGGGCCAAAAACCGCACCTGCTGGTGCGGGCCACCAACAACCTGGGCGCCGAAACCGAAGTGCAATACGTGGCGTCGAGCAAGTTTTACCTGGCCGATAAGCTGGCGGGCAAGCCCTGGGTTACCCGCCTGCCTTTTCCGGTGCACGTGGTCGAGCGCGTGGCCACCCACGACCGCATCAGCGCCAACCGCTTCGTGACCCGGTACGCCTACCACCACGGCTACTTCGACGGCGTGGAGCGCGAGTTTCGGGGGTTTGGCCTGGTCGAGCAGTGGGACACGGAGGAATTTGCTGCCCTCGGCGCCAGGCCGGTATTTCCGGTCGGCACCAACGTCGACGCGGCCTCGCACGTGCCGCCGGTTCACACCAAAACGTGGTTTCACACCGGCGCCTACTTCAACCGCGAGGCCCTCGCCGACTTCTTCGCGGGTCTGGTCGATGAGCGGGACCTGGGCGAATATTACCGCCCGCCCGGCACCACCGATGCCCAGGCCCGGCAGCAACTGCTGGCCGCCCCGCTGCTGCCGCCAGGCCTCACGGCCGACGAAGAGCGGGAGGCCTGCCGGGCGCTGAAAGGCGCGATGCTGCGCCAGGAAGTGTACGCGCTCGATGGTACGGCCCGGCAGGCGCACCCCTACGCCGTCACCGAGCAGCGCTTCGCCGTGCAGGCCCTGCAACGGCGGGGCCCCAACCGGCACGCGGTATTTCTGGCCCACGCCCACGAATCGCTCAGCTACCACTACGAGCGCAACCCCGACGACCCGCGCGTGGCGCACACGCTCACGCTGGCCGTCGATGCCTTCGGCAACGTGCTGCGCAGCGCCGCCGTGGGCTACCCCCGGGCCGCCGGGCCCGAGCGCCAGCCCGAGCAAAACCAAACGCACATCACCCTCACCCTAAGCCGCGTAGCCAACCAGGACGACCACCCCGATTGGCGCCGCATCGGCATTCCCATCGAAACGCGGACTTACGAGGTGGTGAAGCCCCCGGCCGCCGCCCGGCGCTTTGCCTGGGAAGAGCTGAGCGGTCTGGTCGCCGCCCTGGTGCCGCCCGACCAAGCGGCTCCCGCCGAAGCCTTCACCATTCCCTCCGCGCAATGGGACTGGCGCACGCGCTGGAACCCGGAAACCGAGCCCGGCGGGCCGGCCACCACCCACCTGCGCCTGCTGGCGCACGCGCGCACGCGTTACCGCCCCGACGACCTGGGCGCGGCTGCCGGCTCGGCGCTGGCCCTGCTGCCCCTCGGCGCCGTCGAGTCGCGGGCCTTGCCCGGCCAGCACCACCAACTGGCCTTCACCCCCGACTTGCTGGCCGACATCTACGGCGACAAGCTGAGTTCCGCGCAGCTGGAAACGGACGGCCGCTACGAGCACAGCGAAGGCGACGCCAACTGGTGGATTCCCTCGGGCCGGGTGTTTTATTCGCCGGGCAGCGCCGATGCCCCGGCGCAGGAGCTGGCCCAGGCCCGCCAGCATTTCTTCCGGCCGCAGCGCTACCGCGGCCCGTTTCACAGCGACGCGGTTGCCACCGAGAGCTTCGTGACCTACGACGCCTACGACCTGCTGCCCGTGGCCACCAGCGACGCCCTGGGCAACGTGGTTACCGTCGTCACCCAGGACGATGCCGGCCTCGCCGCCCCCCGAATCGACTACCGGGTGCTGCAACCGTACTGGACCACCGACCCGAACGGCAACCGCGCACGCACGGCCTTCGACGCCCTGGGCCTGGTGGTGGGCACGGCCCGCATGGGCAAGCCCCAGCCCGCGCCGGCCGAGGGCGATTCGCTCGACGGCTTCGTAGCTGATTTGACCGAAGCCGAAACCATCGCGCAGCTGACCAGCCCCTTGGCCGACCCCACGGCTGTGCTGGCGCAGGCCAGTACCCGGCTTATCTACGACCTGTTTGCTTACCAGCGCACCAAAGGCCAGGCCCTGCCGCAGCCGGCCGTGGTGGGCCAGCTGGCGCGCGAAACCCACGCCAGCGACCCAGCGGGTGCCAGCTCGAAGATTCAGCGCACCTTTTCTTACTCGGATGGGTTTGGCCGCGAAATTCAAAAGAAGGTGCCGGCCGAGGCCGGGCCGGTGCCCAAGCGCGGCGCCGACCAGCGCATCATCGTCGGCGCCGATGGCCAACCGGAAATGACGGCCACCGCCGTGAGCCCGCGCTGGGTGGGCAGCGGCTGGACGGTTTTCAACAACAAAGGGCAGCCCGTGCGGCAGTACGAGCCGTTTTTCAGCGATTCGCCGGGCTTCGAGTTCGACGTGCGCGTGGGCGTCAGCCCGGTTTTGTTTTACGACCCCGTGGGGCGGCTGGTGGCCACGCTGCACCCCAACCATACCTGGGAGAAGGTGGTTTTTGGCCCGTGGCGGCAGCAAACCTGGGACGCCAGCGACACCGGCCTGATTGCCGACCCCAAAACGGATGCCGACGTGGGCCCGTTCTTCCAACGCCTGCCCGACGCCGAATACCTGCCCACCTGGGCGGCCCAGCGGCAGGGCGGGGCGCTCGGGGCGGCCGAGCAAGCCGCCGCCCGCCAGGCAGCCATCCACGCCGCCACGCCGGCCACGGCGCACGCCGACGCGCTCGGCCGGCCGTTCCTGACCGTTGCCCACAACAAGTTTTTGTACAGCGACGCGGCCGCCGGCACGTTGCCGACCGAGGAGTTTTACCGCACGCGCGTCGTTTTCGACCTGGAAGGCAATCCGCGCGAAATCATCGACGCGAACAACCGCGCCGTGGTGCGCTACGACTACGACGTGCTCGGCCGCCGCATTCACCAACACAGCATGGAAGCGGGCCGCCGGTGGCTGCTCCCCGACGTGGCGGGCCAGCCGCTGCACAGCTGGGACAGCCGCGACCATCGGTTCCGGGTGCGGTACGACGCGCTGCGGCGCCCCACGGAATCGTTCGTGCGGGAAGGCGCGGGGCCCGAGCAGCTGGTCGGGCGCAGCGTGTACGGCGAAACCCGCCCCAGCCCCGAAGCCGGCAACCTGCGCGGGCAAGTGGTGCAGCACTTCGACCAGGCCGGCGTGGCCACCAGCGAAGCCTACGACTTCAAAGGCAACCTGTTGCGCAGCCAACGCCAGCTGGCGCAGGCCTACAAAACCACCCTCGATTGGGCGGGCACCGTGCCGCTCGATGCCCCGGTTTATGCCAGCCGCAGCGCCTACGACGCCCTCAACCGGCCCACGGCCCTGACGGCGCCGGACCAGAGCACCGTGCGCCCCGGCTACAACGAGGCCGGCTTGCCGGAGCGGGTGGCGGTGAATTTGCGCGGCGCCCAGCAGAACGGGCAGCCGGTCTGGACGCCTTTCGTGACCAACATCGACTACGACGCCAAGGGCCAACGGACGCTCATCGACTACGGCAACGGCGTGCGGACCACCTACGAGTACGACGCGCTGACCTTCCGCCTGATACACCTGCTCAGCCGGCGCGCCGCCGCGGATTTTCCCGATGACTGCCCGCAGCCGCCCCCCGCCGGCTGGCCCGGCTGCCAGGTCCAAAACCTGCGCTACACCTACGACCCCGTGGGCAACATCACCCACCTGGCCGACGACGCGCAGCAGACCCGCTACTTCCAGAACCGGCGCGTCGAGCCCAGCGCCGACTACACCTACGACGCCGTGTACCGCCTGCTTGAAGCCACCGGCCGCGAGCACCTGGGGCAGGTGGGCGCGGCCCCCGCACCCAGCTCCTACAACGACAAGCCCCGGCTGGGAATCCTGTTTTCGGCCAGCGACGGCAACGCGGTCGGGCGCTACCTGGAGCGCTACGCCTACGACGCGGTGGGCAATTTTCAACAAGTAACGCACCGCGGCACCGACCCCTCGAACCCCGGCTGGACGCGCACCTACGCCTACCGCGAAGCCAGCCAGCTCGAACCCGCCCTGCCAAGCAACCGCCTGACCAGCACCAGCATCGGCGCGCTCACCGAAACGTACAGCACCGGCGGCAACGGCTACGACGCCCACGGCAACCTGCTGGGCCTGCCGCAGCTGCAACTCATGCAGTGGAACTTCCACGACCAGCTGCAAATGACCCAGCGCCAGGCCGTGAGCGCCACCGACGACGAAGGCCAGCCGCGCCAGGGCGAGCGCACCTACTACGTGTACGACGCCCGCGGCCAGCGCGTGCGCAAAGTAACCGAGCTGGCCACCGGCCAAATTAAGGACGAGCGCATTTACCTGGGCGGCTTCGAGGTGTACCGCCGGGCCGGGCTCAGCCCGCTCGTGCGCGAGACCCTGCACGTCATGGACGACCGGCAGCGCGTTGCCCTGGTCGAAACCCGCACCCAGGGCAACGAGCCCGCCGCGCCCGCGCAGCTCATCCGGTACCAGCTCACCAACCACCTCGGCTCGGCCAGCCTGGAGCTGGACGCGCGGGCCCAGCTCATTTCCTACGAAGAGTACACGCCCTACGGCAGCACGTCGTTTCAGGCGGTGCGCGGCCAGACCGATGCGCCGAAGCGCTACCGCTACACGGGCAAGGAGCGGGACGAGGAAAGCGGCTTCTACTACCACGGGGCGCGGTACTACGCGCCCTGGCTGGGCCGGTGGACGAGCTGTGACCCAAGCGGCGTTGCCGATGGCACGAATCTGTTCGCTTACGTGCAGCTTAACCCGGCCCGACTACGCGATTTGACGGGGCTGGAAGGAACTTCCGGGGACCAACAATCTTCCTGGCAGCGTTTCAAGAACCAGGCTCAGGCGGCCATTTCAGTGGCCCAGATTATAATTTACGGAGGCGCTCCCCGCGACCCAAAGCTCGACTTCTCGCGGGTGTTGGAAGTCGGGCCGGCAAGGCAGGCATTTCTTGCCAATACGTTTGGCGCTCCCTTTGAAGAGCCAAAGGACCCCGCAGACCGCGCGGAGTGGAAACGAGGGGAAGACACGGCCGCCGTGGTCGCGGCCGCTGAACTCGTCGCCGGCGCCATCGGCCCGCCCGCTCCTCCCACCACCCCCCAATTTGCGCCTGCTACGGGCCGGGTAGCGGGGACTGCCGCTGCCCGGCCAGCCGTTGTTACCAGGCCACCCGGCCTTTTTGCGGCTAATAATGCGGAGGATACTAACAAGCCAGCAACCCCGGCAAAAGCTGAAGAGCATGGCCCGGACAACAGCCAGAACTCTTCTTCCCCCAAGCCGCCTAAAGAAAAATTGTATACGCCCTTCCCCCCCAGCGAGCCAAACCAATCAACTGTTCCAAAGGGGACTAAGACCCCCGACGCGCAGATTAAAGCGGAAAAGGAGGAGTATTTGGAAAGCGGAAAGCAGGTTCGGGTTATCACAGAGCCGACCGAGCGGCATCATATAGCGAGCGATAAGTCCTCGAAATACACGCCGTTGTTCGAGAAGCTATTCCGAGCGGCGGGAATGTCGCTTCAGGATGAAGCAAACCTGGTTTCGATTGAGGGCCACGGCGGCGCGCATGGGGCAGACTACCACGAAGTTGTGCTTAAGAGATTGACTCAGGCAACTGAGGGCAAGGCTCCTAATACGCCCGAATTTAAGAAGGCTTTCACCGAAGCACTAGGTAAAATAAAAACAGATGTAGCTCGCCCAGGCAGTCACCTCAACAGCTTGGTGACAAGGTGATGGAGCCGTATGCAGGAGAATTTTTGGAGCCAAGTTGATGAGCTGCCCGGTGGCGTGAGCCCGGGCGCATGCAGAAAAAAACTGGCGCCTGGCAGTGCTTGTCGAATCCTAACCTGAAAAAGTACCTAAGCTCATGGCCGACAACCCGCTGATAACCGCCCACGGAACGCTCGCCGAAAACGGGGACACCTGGTTTCTGATGGCGCCCGACCGTTTGATTCTGCTCGACGTGCCGTTTGCGGTGGAGGCGGGCCTGGCGCACAACCACGTGAGCGTCAGCGGCCGGATGGGGAGCCCGCCCGACGCGCCGGGGCTGGTCGAGCTGCTTGCCGAGCGAATCGTGGCCCACGAGGCCATCGCCCGCCGGGCGTTTGCCATCTGCAACGCGGGCGCGGGGGCGTCGCCGGACGAAAACTGGTTCCGGGCCGAACGCGAGCTGCTGGGCCTTCCGATGGGCAGCCAGCCAGGCCCCTGAAGGGCGAAAAAACGTCGCCTTCCCTGTAAAACATCCATCATTGAGCGCAGCCTATGAAACGCGTCACCGCCCCCGTCAACCCCAACGACCGCGGCGAGGTCGTGCAAAATCTACAGGACGCGCTGCTGTTTTTGATTGAGAAAGAGCTGATTAAGCTGCCGCCCAACTTTTTGGGTGCCAACCCGCCGGCCGAGGTGGCGGCGCTGCGCCTGGAGCGCGACGCGGGCGCCTTCGGCAACGGCACGATGACCGGCGTGCGGCTCTTTCGCGCGCAGTTCCAGGAGCAGTTTGGCCTCACGCCCGGCGAAGTCGTGGACGACCCGACGGCGAAGGCCCTAAATCGGCTCCTGGAAGGGCAGGGGGTGCTCGATGCGCCCGCGCCCCCGGCCGAACCGGCCGGCGCCCGCGTCTTCGGCATGGTGCGCAACGGGTTTGGCGAGCCGCTCGACGGCGTGCTCGTGCAGGCTTTCGACCGCGACCTGCGCAGCGAGCAGCTGCTGGGCAGCACCACCACCCAGGCCGGAAACTACGAGATTCGCTACACCCAGGACCAGTTTCGCAACGCCGAAAAAGGCCAGGCCGACCTGGTGGTAAAAGTGCTGCGGGTGACCGGGGAGGAGCTTCACAAAACGGCCATCCGGTACAACGTGCCGGCCGAAGCGGAGGTCAACATCAACCTGCAAGGCGTTGACTACAAAGGGCCTTCGGAGTGGGAAACGCTCACGGCGACGCTCACGCCCCTGCTGGAAGACGTGGCGCCCCTCGACCTGCGTGAGGACGACCAGTTTCAGGACGTTTCGTTTCTGGCCGGCGAAACCGGCACCAGCCGCGAAACCATCGCCGCCTGGGTCGTCTGCTTTCGCCTGGCTGATAAAACCGCACGCGAGCAGGCCGCCCTGCTGCCCGAGGTATTTTTCGGGTTCTTGCGCCAGGGCCAACCGGCGTTGGTGGCCGACTCGCTGCTGCAAGACCTGCAAGTGGCCGACCACCTGGCGCTGACCGAAGACAAAATCCTGCGCGCCCTGGCCCGGATTGCCCCCGACCAGCAGCAGGCGCTGCTGACCAAGGCCCTGGCCGACGCCCTGATTCCGGCCCGCGTCGGTGCCGACCTGCCCGGCATTCTGGAAACGCTGGGCCGCCTGCGGCTGCGCTACGCGGCCGACGGCACGTTTGGCGGCGGCAAGGGCACCATTGGCCAGCTGCTCGCCCTCACGCCCGCGGCCAAGCAGCAGGAAGCGGCGTTTATGACGGCCTTCACCGCCCACAGCGGCCCCATCGGCGGGTTCTGGAAAACGCTGGCTACCAGCAACGTGCTGGCCCCCGAAGTGGTGCAGCAAGTGAAGCTGTCGTTTGAGCTGGGCGCGCTGGCGCGCAACCACGTTCCGCTGGTGGCGGAGCTGGCCAGGCAGTTTCAGAGCGGCGCCCTGAAAGCCAAGCGCGACCTGGCCCGGCTCGACGGCCCCGCCTGGAAGCGCCTTTTCCAGCAGCCCGGCCCCGACGGGCAGCCCATCGGCGTGCCGGCCAACATCGACGGCGACTCGGACGAGGCCAGGCAGGAGCAGTTTGCCGTGATTTTGGGCCGGCAGTTTGAGCGCGCTTACCCGACCACCTCGTTTGCCGCCAAGCTGGCGCGCGCCGCCCAAAGCCCCGTGCCGGCCAAAACGGACGTGGTGCGCTTCCTGGATAATAACGCCGATTTCCAGCTCGACCGCGGGCGGATAGACCACTACCTGGCCGGGCACGACGAGGCCCTAAAAGGCATCGAAAACAAGGAGGCATTGCTCACGGACCTCAAATCCATCCAGCGCATCTTCAAGCTCAACCCCACCCACAAGGTGGTGGATGCCCTGCTGACCCGCCGCATCGACTCGGCCCAGCAGATTTATTTCATGGGCCAAGACCAGTTCGTGAAAGCCGTGGCCGACACGGACATCAACAAGCTGGAAGCCAAGAAGCTGTACCGCAAGTCGGAGAATGCCTACGCCCTGGCGCTGGCCCTGTTTGGCGACTACAACCACGCCATGAACCAGACCGCGCCGGGCGCCGTGCCCGCCCCGGTGCCGGACCCCGCCACGCAAGCCAAAATTGCCGCCCTGCCCAACCTCCAAACGCTGTTTGGCTCCCTCGATTTCTGCGAGTGCACCGACTGCCGCTCGGTGTACAGCCCGGCCGCTTACTTCGTCGACATCATGCGGTTCCTGGGCGAGCGCGGCACCCAGGGCAGCGGCCCCAACGCCGGCAAGCAGGTGCAGCAGGTCCTGCTCGAACGCCGGCCCGACCTGGGCGAGGTCGAGCTGAGCTGCGAAAACACCAACACGCCGCTGCCCTACATCGACCTCGTGAATGAGCTGCTCGAAGACGTGGTGGCGCCGCCCCAGCCCGTCGCGCTCACCCCGGCCATCGCGGCCGAACTGGTGGCCGGCCCCGCCAGCGCCAGCTTGCTGGCCGAGCTGGCGGCGCGGCAGGTGGCCATCGGCCCCGACGCCCTCGTGTACGCCCCCGACAGCCGGGGCCACTGGGCCGTGCGCGACGCGCAGCACGCCTACAAAGTGGTGAAGTCGGGGGCCGACCTGCTCCTCACGCCCACGCACCAAACGTTTCTGTCGGCCGCCGAGCTGCGGGCCAATCCGGCCTACACCAACGTGGCCACCTACGGCACCGTGCTCAACCAGGCGGTATTTCCGCTCGCCCTGCCCTTCGACCTTTTTTACCAGCAGGCCCGCGCCTACCTCGCCCACCTCGGGGTGCCGCAGCCGCGCCTGCTCGAGCTTTTTCAGCAAAAGCTGCCCGACGACGCGACCCTGGCGCCGGGCAACCTGCAAATCGCCTGCGCCTGGCTGGGCATCACCGAAACCGAGCGCCAGATTCTGACCGGCGAGCTGCCCGCCCGGCAGCCCTGGGAGTTTTGGGGCCTGGCCGAAACCGGCAACAACGTGCCCAACCCCGCCACCCCCACCGACCCCACCACCAACGCAACCGGCCCCTGGCTCGGCGTGCTCAGCAACGTCGAGGTGCTGCTCCACCGCGCCGGCCTGTCTTACCAGGAGCTGCTGCAACTGCTTGACTTGTCGGCCGTGAACCCCGACGGCACCGTTTTTATCTTCGACGGAGCCGACCCGAACGCGGCCAGCTGCGACACCTCCACCTTCGTCCTCCGCAACCTGACCGCTGACGCGCTCACCCGCCTGCACCGCTTCGTTCGGCTGTGGCGCAAGCTGGGCTGCACCCTGTGGGAGCTGGATTTGCTGCTGCCCGTGGCCAGCCCGGCCCCGGCCCCCGTCGACAAGCCCATCACCAAAGCCGTGCTGCAAGACCTCGCCTCGCTGAACCGCCTGCGCGAGCAAACCGGCCTCGAATGGCGCATCCTCCACAGCCTCTACCACGGCATCGACCATGCGCCGTACGTCGACCGCACCCAGGCCGGCGCCCCCGCCGTGCCCACCCTCTACCAGCGCCTGTTCCGCAACAAGCTGGTCGATGCCGTGGCCAGCTTCCCCGCCAGCCCCGACCAGCTGGCCGGCCCCATTGCCGCCCAGGTGCCGGGCCTGCTGGCCGCCTTCCGCATCCAGGAAACCGACCTGAGCCTGATTCTTGCCGATTTGGGCCTTGCCCCGGCCGACGCCCTCGACGCGTCGGTGCTGGGCCAGATTTACCGGGTCACGGTGCTGGCCCAGCTGCTCAGCCTGCCCATCGATTCGCTGCTGCGCCTCAAACGCCTGTCGGCCCAGGACCCGTTTTCCGGTCCGGCCGCCACCTGGGATTTTGTCGAGCTGGCCCAGCAAGTGGCCGCTTCCCGCTTCTCGGTGCTCGAGCTCGATTACCTGCTGGCGCACCGCTTCACGGCCGGCGCCGGCGTGGCCCTGGAGGACAAACTCATTGCCACCGTGCTGCAAACCCTGCGGGAAGGGCTGCGCAAAATCGGCGACGACCTGCGCCGGAAGGCCGAAGAAACGCCCGCGGCCTACGTCAAAAGCAAGCTGGGCCTGCTGCCGGCCCTGGCCAAAGACGCCGACCAGGTCGCCGCCCTGGCCATCATCGACGGCACCTGGCCGGGCCCGCCAGCCCAGCAAGCCCTCCTGATTGACGCCTTTTTTGGCTCCGTGCTCGCCCCGGCCGTGGCCGAAACCAAGCTCGCGCCCCTGGCCGCCGGGCTTTCCCCGGCCGCCCGCCAGGCGGCCGTCGACCAGCGCTTTGCCTTCGTGCAGCCCGCCCTCGAAACGTTTTTAGTGCAAACCCAGCAGGAAAGCTTCATTCGCCAGCAGCTGGCCGAAGTGTTGCAGCTCGACGGGCCCTCGGCGAGCGCGCTGCTCACCGGCCTGCACCTGCCGGGCGCGGCTGGCCCCTTGCTGCCAACCATCAACGACCCCCGCCTGCTCGACTTGCGGCCCGACGGCACCTACCAGCTGGCGCCCGACGAGGCCAGTTTCCCCGCCATTTTCCGGGCCCTGCGGCTGCTGCACAAAGACGCCCTGATGGTGGGCAAGCTCCAAATCAAGGCCGCCGAGCTGGCCTGGTGGCTGGCCGGCACCCACGCGGCCGACCTGGGCTGGATGCACCCGGCCGATTTTCCCGTCGACCCCACCACCTCGGTTGATATCAAGCAATGGGTGGCCATCGAGCGGTTTTTTGGGTGGCAAAGCGACCTGCCCAAGTCCGGCCGCACGGCCGTCGAGTTCGCCACCAACGTGCTCGACCCGGCCCAAACCTCGGCCCAAAACATCGCCGACCTGGCCCAGCTCATGGCCTGGAACGTGGCCGATATCACCACGCTGGCCACCGCCTTTCACTGGCTCGACCCCGGCGCGGGCTTCGACGTGGTGAAGCAGCAGCTCCGAAACGCGGCCAGCCTGCGCCGCCTGGCCGACTGCCTGCGGGCGCTGCGCCGCCTGGGCGTGAACGCGGCCCGCGCCGTCGGCTGGGCCAGGGCCGAGCCCACCAGCGCCGACGCCGACAGCCTCAAGCAGACCGTGAAGGCCAAGTACGACCTCGCGCAGTGGCAGCAGGTCATCCAGCCGCTCCAGGACGAGTTTCGGGAGCTGAAGCGGCAGGCCCTGGTGAGCTGGCTGGTGGCGCACCCCAACCAGGCTGCCGGTCAGAACTGGCTCGACGCCAACGGCTTGTACAGCTATTTTCTCATCGATGTCGAGATGAGCGCCTGCATGCTCACCTCGCGCCTGAAGCAGGCGGCGGCCTCCGTGCAGCTGTTCGTGCAGCGCTGCCTGCTGAACCTGGAGGTCGACATTCTGGCCAAAACCGACCTCGACGACAAGTGGAAGCAGTGGCCGTGGATGAAGCGCTACCGCGTGTGGGAGGCCAACCGCAAGGTGTTTCTCTACCCCGAAAACTGGATTGAGCCCGAACTGCGCGACGAGAAATCCCCGTTTTTCAAGGAGCTGGAAAGCGAGCTGATGCAGAACGACATCACCACCGACACCGCCGGGCAAGCCTACCTGAACTACCTCGAAAAGCTCGACAAAGTAGCCAACCTGGAAATCCGGGCCCTCTACCACGAAGTCATCAGCGCGGGCGAGTCGGCGCTGCACGTGGTGGGGCGCTCGCGCAGCAGCCAGGGCCCCGAGTACTACTACCGCCGGCGCGTCAACGGCGCCCGCTGGCTGGCCTGGGAAAAAGTGGAAACCGAAATCAACGCCAACCACCTGATGGTCGGCGTGCTGAACCGCCGGCTGTACCTGCTCTGGCCCCAGTTTCTGCCCAAAGCCGACGCCCCCAAAGAAGTCCACATTCCATCGGCCGACACCACCAAAACCTACACGCTGGAGCTGCCGGTAAATTACTGGGAAGTCCGGCTGTCGTGGAGCGAGCGAAAAAAAGGCAAGTGGACGCCCAAAACGCTGTCCGACACCCTCATCCGGCTGGACCAGGCCAAAACCGGCGGCGACAACACGGCCAACGTGGAGTTCCTGGCCACCTTCGGCCTCTACGTGCCGGTGATGCTGCTGCCCTCCAACGACCCGGCCGGCCACGCGCCGCTCAGCATCGACCGTTTTTTCGGCAAAGTGGGCCGGCAGGTCAACCAATACCCCGATTCCGGGTCCAGTTTCCTGCTGGCGCCCACCGGCGGGCGCTACGCCAACAACCTGCTCCGGCACGCGGGCAGCTCCTATTACTTTGGCAATTTTGCCTCGGGCGGCGGCAAAATCACGGCCAATGTGCAGGCGCAGGCCCCGGCCACGTCGAGCGAGGTGCTGCGCAACATCAAGTCCGACGAAACCTACTCCGTGGTGGACCTGCGGGGCGGCACGGCGCTCAGCAACGGCTCGTTTTTCGTCTGGGACACCGACCGCGTGTACTTCGTGGATTACACCTGGCAGGAAAACCAGCTTTACACCTCGCGCGGCCGTAAAACGCAGGTCAACAGTTCGTTCAGCTTCTTCATTCACTACCATCCCTTCGTCGAGCTGTTCATCAAAGAGCTGAACATTGGCGGGCTCAAAGGGCTGCTCAACCGGCGCATTCAGGTGGCGCCGGCCAGCATTCCGGGCAGCCCCGCGCTCTGGGATTTCGCCGGCTACCAGCCCACCGCCAAGGTAGCGAAGAACTACCAGCTGCCCGACAAAACCTTTGCCTACCCAATTGAGGACGTTGACTTTACCTACCTGGGTGCCTACGCGCCCTACAACTGGGAGCTGTTTTTTCACGTCCCTTTTTTCATTGCCAACAAGCTGAGCACCAACCAGCGCTTCGAGGAGGCGCTGGCCTGGTACCACTACATTTTCGACCCCACCAACACCGACAACGCCACGGCCACGCCCGACACGCCGCAGCAGAAATTCTGGATTACGAAGCCGTTTTACCAAACCACCAAGGCCGACTATTACCAGCAGAAAATCGAGCACATTCTGCTGGCCGTGGCCAAGGGCGACGCCGCCGTGCGCGCGCAGGTGAGCGAGTGGCGCGCCAATCCGTTCAACCCCCACCTCATCGCCCGGATGCGCACGGTGGCGTACCAGAAAAACCTGCTGATTAAGTACATCCAAACGCTGATTGCCTGGGGCGACCAGCTGTTCGGGCAGGACACCATCGAGTCGATTAACGAGGCCACCCAACTCTACGTGCTGGCCGCCTCGGTGCTGGGCCCGCGCCCCAAAAGCATCCCCAAAAAGGTGCCCAACCCCGTCAAAACCTTCTACCAGTTGCAGCAGGACGGCATCGACGACTTTGGCAACGTGCTCAAGGAAGTCGAAAACCTGCTGCCCGCGGCTTCTTCCGACAGCCTCCAGGGCGAGGCGGCGCCCGAGCTGCCCCGCCTCGACGTGCTCTACTTCTGCATTCCCAACAACGAAAAGCTGCTCACGCTCTGGGACACCGTCGACGATAGGCTGTTCAAAATCCGCCACTGCCTGAACCTGGCGGGCGTGGTGCGCCAGCTGCCGCTATTTGAGCCCCCGATTGACCCGGCTTTGCTCGTGAAAGCCGTGGCCGCCGGGCTCGACATCGGCGCCGCCCTCAACGATTTGAACGCGCCGCTGCCGCTTTACCGCTTCTCGTTCACGGTGCAGCGAGCGCTGGAAATCTGCACCGAGGTGAAAGCGCTGGGCGCCGCCATGCTTTCGGCCCTGGAAAAACGCGACAACGAGGCGTTTGCGCTGCTGCGCTCCAGCCACGAGCAGATAATGCTGACCCAGATTCGCCTGGTGAAGAGCAGCCAGATTGACGAAGCGCTGCGCACCAAAGAAGCGCTGGAAGAGTCGAAAAAGGTCGCCGAGGAACGGCTGAGTTACTATAGCCAATTGGTGGGCAAAGGGCTGAATGATTGGGAAACCGCCAGCCTGGCCTTAACCGGCGGAGCCATTGTTGCGGAAGTCGTTTCGACGGTGCTGAACGCGCTGGGCTCTGGCACCAGCATGATTCCGGAAGTCACAGGCGGCGCCAGCGGTTTTGGCGGCTCGCCCACGCTCACGCTCAGCCTGGGCGGCAAGAGCGTTACCAGTGCCCTGAGCAAGGCCGCCGACGTTTCCAGGGGCGTGGCCAGCATCCTGCAAATCAGCGCCGGCATGACCGCCACGCTGGCCAGCCACAACCGGCGAGCCGAAGAATGGCGCTTCCAGCAGCGGCTGGCCGAAAAAGAGCTGCCCCAAATCGACAAGCAGATTCTGGCGGCCGACATCCGCCACAACATGGCCACCCAGGAGCTTACGAATCAGGATAAGCAAGTTGAGAACGCGCAAAAGGAAGCCGAATTCCTGCACGCCAAGTTCACCAACCAGGAGCTTTACGACTGGATGCTCGGCCAGCTTTCGGCCGTGTATTTCCAGAGCTACCAGCTGGCTTACGACGTGGCCAAGCGCGCCGAGCGCTGCTTCCGCTACGAGCTGGGCCTCACCGATTCGAGCTACGTCCAGTTTGGCTACTGGGACAGCCTGAAAAAGGGCCTGCTCTCGGGCGAAAAGCTCTATTACGACCTCAAGCGCCTCGAAAGCGCGTATTATGAGCAAAACCGGCGCGAGTACGAGCTCAGCAAGCACGTTTCGCTGGCCCAGCTCGACCCCATTGCCCTGCTCAAGCTGCGCCAGAACGGCGAGTGCTTCGTCGACGTCCCCGAAACGGCCTTCGACCAGGACTATCCGGGCCATTACTTCCGGCGCCTCAAGAGCGTGGGCCTGTCGATACCCTGCGTTTTGGGGCCCTACACCACCGTGGCCTGCACGCTCACCCTCACCAGCAACCACTTGCGCAAAGACCCGACCCTGCTGGCCGGCAAGTACGCGCGCGACCCCGCGGCCGAAGACCCGCGCTTCCGCGACGAGCTGGCGGCCATCCAATCCATCGCCACCAGCAGCGCCCAAAACGACAGCGGCCTGTTCGAGCTCAGCTTCCGCGACGAGCGCTACCTGCCCTTCGAAGGCGCGGGGGCCATCAGCAGCTGGCACCTCAAGCTGAACCAGGACTTCCCGCAGTTTGACTTTTCCACCATCGCCGACGTCATCCTGCACCTGCACTACACCGCGCGCGAGGCCGGCGAGCTGCTGCGGGCCAAGGCCGTGGAGGAGTTTAATAAGAAGCTGAACGAGCTGGCGCTGAGCGAAAACCGGCGCGGCCTCTACCGCGTCTTCGACCTGAAACGCGAGTATTCCGACCGCTGGTATCAGTTTCTGCACCCCGCCAATGCCGCCGACGACCAGGCGCTGGTGCTCGACGACCTGCCCGACCGGCTGCCCTTCTTCACGCGCCGGTTTGCCACCAAAAAGGCCCGGCAGCTCGAAGTAGTGGCCCAAACCCGCGCCGGCACCACCTACCGCGTGCAGCTCTCGCCGCTGGGCACCACGCCGGCCGCCCAGCTGCCCCTCGCGCCCGACCCCACCTACCAGGGCCTGCACCGCGCCTTCAAAGACCTGACCGGCAGCGAAGTACCCCTCGGCGCGTGGACGCTGAAAATTCAGGCCGATGGCGCCGCCGATTTCAGGTCCCTGCCCGCCGATGCCATCCAGGAACTGTTCCTGATTGTTAACTACACCATTGCCTGACCGGACCGCCATGCTGACCCCGCCCGAAATCGACCACCTCATCCACCGGATTGTCGGGCAAATGCAGCCGCGGGCAGTCATCGTTTTCGGCTCGTACGCCAAAGGCACGGCCACCTTCAAAAGCGACCTCGACCTGCTGATAATCAAGGAAACCACGCTGCCAATGGCCCACCGGGCCGACGAGCTGGCCCCGCTGCTCACCGGTTTCCGGGTCAACGTCGACGTGCACGTCTACACCCCGGAAGAAGCCGCGGTCTACGGCCAGGAACCGTTCTCCTTCGTCGAAAGCATCCTGAAATCAGGCCGCGTCGCCTTCCAGAAATAAGGCCTATTTGGGGCCCAAACAACAGCCCTTGAGAAGGTGTAGGAAAAGCAAAAGGTGTAGGGAAAGCAAATGGAACGTCATGCTGAGCGCAGCCGAAGCATCTCGCGTGTGGTAGTAACTCAATCGATTGGTTTACTTACAGCACGCGAGATGCCTCGGCTGCGCTCGGCATGACGTTCCATTTGCTTTCTGCCGACTTTTCCTACGCGTTCTAAAAATGCCCCGCCCCTCCGATATCCGCTTGCCGAAGCTATTTGGCCGGGTTTGCGCGGGCGGCAACCAGTTGGCGCCGAACATCTTCGGCCATGTAAAACGCCATTTCCTGGCGGTAGTATTTCTGGGGCCACGACGACTGCACCTGGCCTATTTGGGCCTGCATGGTGCGCAGCGTGTTCTGGCGGCTGGCCGGACAAACCACGCCCGTCGAATCGGCAAACAGCGCGGCTTTGCACAAGTCCAGCTGCGCTTCGAGGAAAAGAATCTGGCTGCTGGCCGCGCCGGTCAGCATTTCGGGCACCGTGCGCTTCGTGGGGAAGCTGCGGTTGCGGTACTCAACGGCTTCCACGCTCTTATCGGCCGCACTGCCCCGCGCGGCCATGCGGCCCAGATTAATCCCCGCCACAATCCCGTGCACGAGGTTGGCCTGGGCCTGAGCCGCCGAAGCCGTGCCCAAAAGCGTTAAAAGCAGCAGCTGGAGGCGTAGGTTTTTATTCATAAATAAAGGAAAAAGAATGAAGTAGACCCGCAAGTTACAGCGGTTTCTGAACCAGCGCATCGGCCTCTCGGCTCCCCTCTCTTTTGGAGAGGGGTTGGGGGTGAGGTTCCACCGGTCGCGCCGCGTACATATGCGCCCCGACCCCAAAACCGCCCCAATCCCCACCCCGCCTGCCAAAACGGCCGCTCCCCGCTTCCGGCCCCAAGCTTGCCCCGAGGCCGTCGATGTTTAATTTCCTGAAAACCATTTCCGCCAAAAATCCCAACGCCTCCCGCGGGGCCGACGGCAAGCCGCCCGTGAGCGTGCGCGAGCGGGTGTCGGCGCTGCGCCATTTGCCCGCGTTTCTGAAGCTTATCTGGCACACCAGCCCGGCGCTGGCGCTGGCCAACATTGCCCTGCGGCTGCTGCGCGCGGGCCTGCCGCTGGCCACGCTCTACGTCGGCCGGCTGATTCTCGACGACGTGGTGGGCCTCACCAGGCTGCCCGCGCCCGCGCGGGTGCTCACGCCCGTGCTCACGCTGGTCGGGGTCGAATTCGGCCTCGTGCTGCTGGCCGACGCCCTGGGCCGCGGCGTGGCCCTGCTCGACTCGCTGCTCGGCGACTTGTTTGCCAACCAGTCGTCCATCCGCCTCATGGCCCACGCGGCCGAGCTCGATTTGGACCAGTTCGAAGACAGCACGTTTTACGACAAGCTGGAGCGCGCCCGTCGCCAAACCCTTTCGCGCACCGTGCTCATGAGCCAGGTACTCGCTCAGGGCCAGGACTTTGTGACGCTGCTGTTGCTGGCCGGCGGCCTCGTGGCTTTCCAGCCGTGGCTGCTGGGCCTGCTGCTGCTGGCCGTGGTGCCGGCCTTTTTGGGCGAGTCGCACTTCAACGAGCGCAGCTACTCGCTCTCGCACTCCTGGACGCCCGAGCGCCGCGAACTCGACTACCTCCGCCAGACCGGCGCCTCCGACGAAACGGCCAAGGAAGTGAAGATTTTTGGGCTGTCGGATTTCCTGATAACCCGCTTCCGCGAGCTGTCCGACGACTTTTACCGCCAGAATAAAAGCCTCGTGCTGCGGCGCGCCGGCTGGGGCACGCTGTTCGCGGCCATCGGCGCGGCCGGCTACTACGGCGCCTACGTCTACATTCTGGCCCGCGCCGTGGCCGGGCAGATTTCGCTGGGCCAGCTCACCTTTCTGGCCGGCTCGTTTGCCCGCCTGCGCGGGCTGCTCGAAGGCATTCTCAGCCGCTTCAGCTCGGTGGCCGACGGCGCCTTGTACTTGCAGGATTTTTTCGATTTCTTTGCCCTGCGGCCCCGCATCATCCGGCAGGCGGCGCGGGGCGAGACAGCCCGGCCCTTCCCCCGGCCCATTCAGCAGGGTTTTGAGTTTGAAAACGTCGGGTTTCAGTACAAAAATGGTACAAAATGGGCCATTCGTAACCTGAGTTTCGTGCTGGAAGCGGGCGAGAAGCTGGCCTTGGTGGGCGAAAACGGCGCGGGCAAAACCACGCTCGTCAAGCTGCTGGCCCGGTTGTACGACCCCAGCGAGGGCCGCATCCTGCTCGATGGCCACGATTTGCGCGAGTACGACCCCGCCGAGCTGCGCCAGGAAATCGGCGTCATC
>CAXTCS010000050.1:0-21310 GCA_964242365.1 uncultured Hymenobacter sp.
GTGTTGTAGCCGGGGCACATGGGCAGCACCTGGCTGGTGGCCGCGTTTATCCAGACGTGGTTGTTGGCGGGGTCGATGCCCACGATGGCCACGTACAAATCGGTGTCGGCAAACGGCGAAGTGTTGTTGATGGTGAACGGAATGCTGCCCTGCGCCCGGCCGCTGTGGGGCAGCAGGCCCAGCAAAAACAGCAGCCCGAGCAGGGGCAGGAGTGGAAGTTTTTTCATGGCAGTGAAGCGTGGTGGGAATTGAAGAAAAAACGGAATGCCCAGCGGGCGAGCCACCCGTCGGTGGCCCGGCCCGCTGCCAGCCCCGCCGCCGGCCTGGCGTAGCAGCGGGGCACTTCTGCGAAAGCTCCGGCCGGAGCAGCTGGCCCCGCCCGACCCGAAAAACAGGCCGTGGAAAGGGGCGGAGCCGGGCAAATGTAGCCGCCTCTTTCAACAAAAAAAATCGCCCCTAGTACCTGGAAACGCTTGTTTTCGAGGGCCTTTCCTTTAAAGCGCAAGCGCCTGACAGTTAAGTAACCAACCGGGGCGCGGCGGCGCGGCCGGAGCCCGGTTCGGCCCGGCCGGCGGGTAGTTTAGGCAGCGGCCCGGTTGCGTTTAAAAAACAACGCCGCCGCCACAATATTTTTTGGATTTTTTGGGAAGCACGGGCCGGCGCACGAAACGGGGCAGCCCTCCGGCGACCGCAGGCGCAACCAGCGGGCCGGATTTCAGTACAGCCAATGGTTGAGGTATGGCCGCCGCGCTACGGAAGTGTATCCCCGACCTTGCCAAAACTTTAAGGGCAGCGCCTTACTTTCCTGCCTTGCTATTCTCCCGAACCCACAACCCTTCTTTCACCCCGCAAACAACCCCACGATGAGCGCAACCCTCTCCAAGTATTCGTTTGGCATGATTGGCCTCGGCACCATGGGCCGCAACCTGCTGCTGAACCTGGCCGACCACGACTTTTCGGTGGCCGGCTACGACAAAGACGCCGAAAAAGTGGCCCTGCTGGGCCAGGAAGGCGCGGGCAAGCCCGTCGAGGGCTTTTCCGCGCTGGTGCCCTTCATCCAGAGCCTGCAAACACCGCGCTCGGTGATGATGCTGGTGCCGGCCGGCAAAATCGTCGACAGCGTCATCGAGGAGCTGCTGCCGCAGCTCGCGCCGGGCGACATCATCATCGACGGCGGCAACTCCCATTTCACCGACACCGAGCGCCGGGCGAAGGCGCTGGAAGCGGCCGGCTTCCACTTCTTCGGCATGGGCGTGTCGGGCGGCGAAGAAGGCGCCCGCTTCGGCCCCAGCATGATGCCCGGCGGCGACAAAGAGGCCTACCAGGTGGTGCAGCCCATGTTTGAGGCCATCGCGGCCCGCGTCGACGGCGCGCCGTGCGTGACCTACATCGGCCCCGGCGCGGCCGGCCACTTCGTGAAAATGGTGCACAACGGCATCGAATACGGCCTGATGCAGCTCATCGCCGAAACCTACGCCGTGCTCAAAACCGGCCTGGGCATGGACAATGATGCCATCGGCCAGGTGTTTGCGCAGTGGAACGCGGGCCGGCTCCAGTCGTTTCTGCTCGACATTACGAAGGACATCTTTGTCTTTAAGGCCCCCAATACCGACCATTTGCTGCTCGACGACATCAAGGACGAGGCCCGCTCGAAGGGCACGGGCAAGTGGACGTCGCAGGTGGCGATGGATTTGGAGCTGCCCATCCCGACCATCGACACGGCCGTGGCCATGCGCGACCTGTCGAAGTACAAGGCCCTGCGCGAGCAGCTGGCCGGCCTCTACGGCCCGGTGGCCGGCCAGCTGCCGGTCGAGCGCGAGGCGTTTTTGGCCCAGCTCGAGCAGGCGTTCTACTTCAGCATGGCCATCACCTACGCGCAGGGAATGCACCTGCTGGCCAAGGCATCGAAGGACTATTCCTACGACTTGCAGCTGGCCGAAATCGCCAAAATCTGGCGGGGCGGCTGCATCATCCGCTCGGGCTTTTTGAACGAGATTTTCAACGCCTACCAGCAAACGCCCGATTTGGCGCACCTGCTGCTCGACGGGCAGGTGCAAAAGCTGGTGACCGAAGCCGTGCCGGGCAGCCGGGCCGTGGTGGCGGCGGCCGTGGCGGCGGGCCTCGCGCTGCCGGGCTATTCGGCTTCGCTGAGCTACTTCGACTCGTTCCGCACCGCCCGCATGCCCTCGAACCTGATTCAGGCGCAGCGCGACTACTTCGGGGCGCACACCTACGAGCTGGTTGGCAAAGAGGGCGTTTTTCATACCCAATGGACGCCCAAGCACGAGGACGCGGCCAATAAAAAGGACGTGGCCGAAGGCGGCGAGGTTAAAAAGGCGGTGCCCGTAACCCCAAACAAATAGCCTTACCGCGGAAAACGCACGTCATCAAAAAGCACTCAAAAGGCATGATTAGCCAGGAAAAAAACCAGCCCACCGTCTTCGTCATCTTCGGCGGAACCGGTGATTTGAACGCCCGCAAGCTGTCGCCGGCGCTCTACAACCTCTTTTTGGACGGCTACCTGCCGGCGCAGTACGCCATCATCGGCACGGGCCGCACCCAACTCACCGACGAGGTATTTCGGGACAAGCTGCTCGACGACATCAACCAGTTTTCGCGCACCGGCAAAGTTAAAAAAGACGCCTGGGCCACCTTTTCCCCCAATATTTATTACCAGGTGGCCGACGCGAAAAACGCCGATACCTACCAGGCCTTCGGCGAGCGCATCGCGCACTTCGAGCAGGAGTGGGGCGCCCGGCCGAACGTGATTTACTACCTGGCGGTGGCGCCCGAGTTCTTCCCGATTATCGCCACCAACATCGCCAAGAGCAACCTGGCGGCCGACCCCGACCGCACGCGCATCGTTATCGAGAAGCCGTTTGGGCACGATTTGGAGTCGTCGCGGGCCCTGAACGCGCTGCTGGCGCTGCACTTCAACGAGTCGCAGATTTACCGCATCGACCACTACCTGGGCAAGGAAACCGTGCAGAATATCATGGCCTTCCGTTTCGCCAACGCCCTGCTCGAACCGCTCTGGAACCGCAACTACATCGAGCACGTGCAGATTTCGGTGACCGAGCAGCTGGGCGTGGGCGACCGCAGCGGCTACTACGACGGCGCCGGCGCCCTGCGCGACATGATTCAGAACCACTTGCTGCAACTGCTGTGCCTGGTGGCCATGGAGCCGCCCGTGAACTTCACGGCCGACGAAGTGCGCAACCGCAAGGTGGACGTGCTGCGGGCCATGCGCCGCTTTTCGCCCGAGGAAGTGCGCGAATCGGCCGTGCGCGGGCAGTATGCTGCGGGCTGGCTGGAAGGCAAAAAGGTGCCCGGCTACCGCGAAGAAAAGGACGCCAACCCGCTCTCCAACACCGAAACCTTCGCCGCCGTGAAGTTTTTCGTCGACAACTGGCGCTGGAAAGACGTGCCGTTCTACGTGCGCACCGGCAAGCGCCTGCACCGCTCGGCGTCCATCATCACCATCCAGTTCAAGGACGTGCCGCACTCCATCTTTCCGCCCGAAACGGCCGAGAGCTGGCAGCAAAACCGCCTCATTATCAGCATTCAGCCCGAAATGAGCATCCGCCTGCAAGTGCAGGCCAAGCGCCCCGGCCTCGACATGATGCTCAACACCGTCGACATGGTGTTCGACTACAAGGGCACCTACACCGTGGCCACCCCGGAGGCCTACGAAACCCTGCTGCTCGACACCATGCTCGGCGACCAGACCCTGTTCATGCGCGGCGACCAGGTCGAGGCCGCCTGGGATTTGGTGATGCCCATCCTGAACTCCTGGCAGGGCCGCACCAGCCAGAGCTTCCCCAACTACTCGGCCGACTCGTGGGGCCCGGAGCTGGCCGAAGCCCTCATCGCCCGCGACGGCTACCACTGGTTCAGCCTGCCCTTCAACGGAACAAAATAGCCCATGCTCCAGCACGTTTATGCCACGGTCGAGGCCGTGTTGCACGGCTTGGCCGACTACCTGGTGGCGCAGGCCAACGCGGCCCTCGCGGCGCGCGGCCGATTTTCGGTCGCGCTGTCCGGCGGCAGCTCGCCCAAGAAGCTCTACGAGCTGCTGGCCTCCGCCGAATACCGCGAAAAGCTGGACTGGGACCAGGTATTTTTCTTCTTCGGTGATGAGCGCGACGTGCCCCCCACCGACCCGGAAAGCAATTTCCTGATGGCGAAAACAGCCCTCCTCGACCCGTTGCACATTCCCCCGGCCCACGTTTTCGCCGTGAATACGCTGCTGCCGCCCGCCGAAGCGGCCCAGGCCTACACTACCGCCATTGAAGCCTTTTTCGCCCCCGCCGAAGCGCGCTTCGATTTGGTGCTGCTCGGCCTGGGCGACAATTCCCACACGGCGTCCTTATTTCCGCACACCGCCGTGCTGCACGTCGCCACCGCCAGCGCCCAGGAGGTTTTCGTGGAAGAAAAACAAGCCTATCGAATCACGCTGACGGCCCCGCTCATCAACCAGGCCCACGCCATTGCCTTCCTGGTCTACGGGGCCGATAAAGCCGCCGCCGTGCATTCGGTGCTGGCCGGCGCACGCGACATCGAGCAGTTCCCCGCCCAATTGATTGCCCCCACGGCAGGCGAAGTGCACTGGTTTTTGGACGAGGCTAGCGCAAGTAAGCTGCCCGTGAACCTCACCCCCTGACCCCCTCTCCAAAAAAGAGGGGGCACCGGAAATGCGCGTATGGGTCAGACCAAAAAATAAAAAGCCTGCTGAAAAGCAGGCTTTTTTCATTCAAATGACTACCCGAGCCGAGCCGGTGCCCCCTCTTTTTTGGAGAGGGGGTCAGGGGGTGAGGTTACGGCAGTTCCGCAAAACCTGCCGCCGAAGCCGGCCCCACCCCGGCCCGCCACACCAGCACCTGCGCACCCCGCGCCACCACGGCGGCCCGCGCCAGCCCCAAAAACAGCCCATGCTCCACCACGCCTGGAATCTGCTGGAGCTGGCCCGCCAGTCCTTCCGGGTCCGTTAGGACCTCAAAATGGCAGTCTACCAGCAGGTTGCCCTGGTCAGAAAGGGCCAATTTGCCGTCCTGCTGCTTGTCTGCCCGCGGCACCGGGGCGCCGCCGAGCGCGGCCACCGCATCGAGCACCCACGGCAGGGCGAACGGCACCACTTCGAGCGGCAGCGGAAACCGCCCTAGTTGCGCCACCGCCTTCGACGAATCCGCGATAACCAGCAGGTAATCAGACGCGGTGGCCAGGACTTTTTCGCGCAGCAGCGCCCCGCCGCCGCCTTTGGTGAGCCGCAGGTGCGGGTCCAGCTCGTCGGCCCCGTCCACGGTCAGGTCGAAGCGCAGGCCTCGGCGCGGTTCCAACAGCGGGATGCCGACCTCGCGGGCCAGCGCTTCGCTGGCCCGCGAGGTGGCCGTGGCCTGCACCCGCAAGCCGCCCCGCACCCGCTCGCCGAGCTGCGCGATGAAATGCGCCGCCGTGCTGCCGGTGCCCAGGCCGAGCACCATGCCATCGCGCACCCAGCGCAGGGCCGCCGTGGCGGCCAGCTGCTTTTCAGCGTCTAAAAGTCTTTGGGTTTCGGGTAGTAGCGCGCTCATTTGAAAGGTATTAAAACAGCGATGAAATGATGGTTTAGCTGCTAAAACAGGCCTGAGCGCTTGAACATCCCACGCCAGAAGCCCTGCTCAAAAGCAGCCTATTTCGGGTCCAATGTACCCGCTGCTTCACGCGAAAAAATCGTCCGGGTCGGCCTGGCTCAGGTACTTCTGCAAGCGCGGCAGCGTGCCGAAATACGGCAGCACGCAGGCCAGAAACTGGTCGGCCGCGGCCTGGCCGGTGGCATACGCCACAAACGTGTGGCCACCTTCCACAAATTCCAGCTCGTCGAGCAGCGCGGGCTGGTGCTCTTCAATAATGGTCTGAATGTGCTCGACCCACGACTCGGCGGTGCCCCCAAAGCCGTAGTCCTGAAACAGCACGTAATATTCCTCCAACCCGCCCACATCGGCAAAAATGGCCAGCGGAAAGCCGGCCGCAATCGGGGCCGGCAGCGCGGCAACCTGGAAGGGAAAAGACGAAGCCATGCGGCGAAAGTACGGCTACTTGCGCCGCCGCCGGGCCACCAGCAGCCCCACGCTGAGCACGGCCAGCGCGGCAATCAGCGCGTCGCGCACGAAATGGCCCTGCTTGGCCTCGGCCACTTCGGCTTCGAGGTCGCGCTGGCGGGCGAGCTGCTGCTTTTCGCGCTGGCGCAGGTTTTCGGTTTCGTTTTGCAGCTCGGCCAGGCGCTCGGCCGTGAGGTTGCGGTCGTCGCGGCCAGTGTTTTCGAGGTGCGTAGTGGTGGCCGCCAGGCGCACCGACGTGGATTGGGCCGCCTGCGCGGTGCGGTTGAGCTCGTCCACGATTTGCTGGTCTTTGTCCACGATGCCTTGCAGGGCATCCACCACCTCTTGCAGGTCTTTCTTGGAAGGCTTGTTGCCGAACAGGCTGTGGCGTTGGGCGTTGGCCTCGGCGTAGCGCCGGGTGAGCCCGGCGCGCTCGCGCAGCAAGCCGGGCAGGGGCCCGTCGGGCGTCACCGAATCAACCTGGCCCTGGGCGCCGGGCGCGGCGGCAAAAAGCAGGGCCAGCCCGCAAGCCGTGGCTCTGGTGAAGGAAAAAAGCGTGTTGAAACGAGGCATGAATGAAAAGCTAACGCAATGGGAAGAAGCCCGCCGCTCCGGCGGCTTCTTTCGCCGAAAGGTACGGGTATCGCAAAACCGGCGGCCCCGGTTGGCTTTCGCAGCGGCTTTCAACCCGGGCGGCGGTACCTTTAGTGCCGTTTCACAATCCGTATATGGGTTGTAGCGACGCAATATTTTGCGTCTCGTCGTTGCTGATGTTGTTTAGTCGGCGCGGTATCGGTCGTTCAACGACGAGACGCAAAATGTTGCGTCTCTACCCCGTCCTCTGCCTATGAAACTGCTCTAATCCTTCGTTCTGCCCTTATTTCCATGCCCACCCGCTACTATTCCCGCCTGGCCGCACTGGCCGCCGACCCCGCCGCTGCCCCCGCCGACCAGCTGCCCCAGCTGCGCAAGCTGCTCGAAACGGTGCTGCGCGACGAGTGCAAGCAGCGGGAAGCGCCGTTCGTCAACCTCAACCAGGCCATCGGCCTCGTGGCCTACGCCCAGGATTTGCCGCTCGCCTTGCGCCAGCAGCTGCAAGCCCTGCGCCTCGCGGCCAACCTGGTGGTGCACGAAAGCTACGCCGGCACCCCCGCCGAAGTCGCCAGTGGCTTTGCCGCCGTCGCAGCCCTGGTGCTGCACCTCTCCGGCGAAGCCTACCCCGGCCCCCGCCCGCCCGAAACGCCCGCCCCCCCGGCAGCCCCCGCCGCCGAAGCCGCCGCGTCCACAAAAGCGCCGGCCCCGGACGCGGCCGGTGCCGTCTGGCGGGTGAGCGTGCTGCACGCCGACTTGGCCACCGGCGAGCTGACCGTCGAAATGGCCGCCCCCGCCGACGGCCGCCCCACTGGCCCCTTCCGCCTGCTGCTGCCCGCCGCCTACGACAACGTGCTGGCGCTGGCCGCCGCGCTGCACCCCACGCTGCACCTCATCGGCCCGGTGCTGCTGGCCGATGGCCGCGTGCGCCCCCGCCGCGTGGTGCTCGAACCCGACTATCTGGTGAGCGTCACCACCATCGCCGAGTGCGCCCAGGCCACCGCCACCATCCCCGAATGGGCGCTGCTGAACGCGTTTTTGCCCGATGAAACCTCGCGCCCCCTCGTGCTCGGCAACCTCGTGAACCTGCTGCTCGACGAAGAAGTGAGCCACGCGGGGCGGAACGAGGAATTGAGAATTAAAAAGGAAGAATTGGCGGGCCGGAATCATGCTCCCGGAAAGCACCCGGCCACAACCAATGTCGAAAACCCGACAACGGACAACGAACCGCTGACAACCAAGGATTTCAACCTGGAGCAGTTCTTTCGCGGCCGGTTGTTTCGCTCGGCGCCGCTGGCCATCAGCACCTTGCCCGAGTTCCAGACCCGCACCGGCGTGCCCGAGCTACTCAACGACCTGCGCCGCCACCACCGCACCCTGCGCGAAACCCGCTCCCAGGGCTTCGTGGCCCACAGCCGCACCGGCTACCAGCAAGAGCCCCTGCGCCTGGCCGATTGCTTCCTCGAACCCACCTTCCTCTCGGCCACCTACGGCTTGCAGGGCCGGCTCGATTTGCTGCACGAAAGCCCCACCGGCTACGATTTGGTGGAGCTGAAAAGCTCGACCAAGGTGCCGCACGCCGAGCCCTGGAGCAACCACGCCGCCCAGGCCCAGCTCTACCGCCTGCTGCTGGAGTCGGTATTTGGGGCCGACGGCGAAACGGCCGGCCGGGGCCGCACCAGCATCCTGTACTCGAACGCGGCCAGCGGCCAGCCCGCCGTGCGCCGCGTCGACCAGGACCAGGACCTGATTGACCGCCTGCTCTCGGCCCGCAACCAGCTCGTGGGCACCGAATTGCAGCTGGCCCGCGCCACCGGCCCGCGCCAAACGGCTCATCTGCTGGCCCCCGTCCTTCACCCCAACCTGACGGCGCTGCCCGCCTTCGGCAAGGCCAAAGCCGAAAAAGTAGCCAACGCCTGGGCCGCCGCCGACCCCGTCGAGCGCGCCTACTGCCTCGAGCTGGCCCGCTTCACGGCCCGCGAAATGCGCCTGACCCTGCTCGGCGACGAAGCCCGGCCCGGCGATGCCGGCGGCCAGGCCGGCCTCTGGCTGCTGCCCCAGGCCCGCAAACACCAGAACTTCAGCCTGCTCGACGACCTGGAGCTGGTCGAAGACCACAGCAATGCCCCCGACGACGCCCGCGACGGCCTGGGCCCGCACCTTATTTTTCAGCGCCCCGCCGGCGGGCGCGAAGTCAATTTCCGGGCCGGCGACACGCTCATCCTGTATCCCAGAAGAAAAGCGGCCGGCCCTTCGCTGAACGAAGCCGACGGCCAAGAGCCGGCTGAAAGCCTGTTAACCGTCAACAGCTTATCCGTATTGGATGCGCAAGTGGTAAAAGTCGTGCTCGCCGAAGACCTCGGCGCCGACGGCCGCGTGGTGCTCAGCGTGCGCAACCGCCGCATGGCCCCGCGCTACCTGCACGGCCATTCGCGCTGGGCCCTCGAGCCGGACACCTACGACACCTTCCGCCGCGAGTGGGCGGGCCTCTCGTCTTTCCTCAGCCTGGCCGCCGACCACCGCCGGCGCCTGCTGGCCCGCACCGGCCCGCGCGAGCCCGAAAACTGGACCGCCGCCGCTGACCCCGCCACCACGGCCCCCGAAGTGGTGGCCCGCGCCCTGGCCGTGCCCGATTGGTTCGTGCTCTGCGGCCCGCCCGGCACCGGCAAAACCCGCGCCGTGCTGCGCGAGCTGGCCGTCAGCCTCTATAAAGAAGACAAGCAGGTGCTGCTGGCCGCCTACACCAACCGCGCCGTCGACGAAATCTGCGAGCAGCTGGTGCAGGCGGGCCTGCCGTTCATCCGGGTGGGGTCGCGGCTGGGCACGGCCCCCATTTACCGGCCGTATTTGCTCGATAACATGCTGCGCGACTGCACCAGCCGCCAGATGGTGCGCGGCCGGCTCACCACCTGCCCGTTCTACGTGGGCACCGTGGCCAGCCTGCTGGGCAAGCCCGAGCTGTTCATGCTCAAGCAGTTCGACCTGGCCGTGGTCGACGAGGCCAGCCAGGTGCTCGAATCGCCGATGCTGGCCCTGCTGGCCAAAGTGCCGAAGTTTATCCTCATCGGCGACCACCGCCAGCTGCCCGCCGTGGTGGCCCAGGAGCCCGAAACCAGCGCCATCGCCCCCGAAGTAGCCGACCTGCTCCGCGACGAGCTGGGCCTCACCAACCTGCGCAACTCCTATTTCGAACGCCTTTTTCGCCGCGCCCAGGCGCACTGGCCCCACGCCCACGGCACCCTCGCCGACCAGTACCGCATGCACCAGGAACTGGCGGTCCTCGTCAACCAGGATTTTTACGACGGCCAGCTGCGCAGCCCCCAGCCCTGGCAGGCCGCGCCGCTCGACCGTGCGGGCTGGCCCGCGCCGGCCGATGCTTTTGCCGCCGCGCTGCGCACCCGGCGGGTGGTTTTCGTGCCCACGCACCGCCAGCCCGAAGATTTGTCGATGAAAGAATCGGCCCAGGAAGCCGAGCTGGCCGGCCAGGCCGCCGCCTACGTGGCCCAGGGCTACGGCCCCGGTTTCAACCCCGAAACCACGCTCGGCATCATCGCCAGCTACCGCAACCAGGCGGCGCGCATCCGCGCCTGCCTCGCCCAGCTGGCCATCGAGCTCGGCCTGCCCGCCCTCGCGCACGTCAGCGTCGACACCGTCGAGCGCTACCAGGGCAGCCAGCGCGAGGTCATCATCGTGAGCTTCTGCTGCCACCACGAGCACCAGCTGGAACTCATGGTGTCGCCCGACGAAACCGGCCAGGTCGACCGCAAGCTCAACGTGGCCCTCACGCGGGCCCGCCAGCAGCTGGTGCTGCTCGGCAACACGGAGATTCTCAGCCGCGCGCCCCACCACGCCGCCCTGCTGGCGCGGGTGGGCACGTTTGTGTAAGCCACCAACCTGCGTTGCGGCAGGGCAGGGCTTCCACCTCAAAATTTAACACTGCGAGGCCCTGCGTGAAAATTATTCTGTCTGCTTGGGCCAGAGCATGCCCAAACAAGGCATTTCGTTACGATTGTACACTCCCAGCCACGAAAAAAAGGCGGCTTTTCCGGTGCATGCGCACAGCAGAAAAACCGCCTTTTTCTCAGGTTAGCCGTTTCCGGCCTGGTGCCGCTTACAGCACGTCCATCAGTTCCACATCGAACCAAAGCACCGTGTAGGGTGGGATTGACCCTCTGCCACTCGGGCCATACGCCAGGGCCGACGGTATCAGCAGCTTGGCTTTTTCGCCCTTGTGCATCAGCGCGATGCCTTCGTCCCAACCGGGAATGACGTTGCCGCGTCCCAGCACGAAGGCGAAAGGTGCCGTCCCCGACGAATCGAACACCTTGCCATCGATGAACCGGCCCACGTAGCGCACATACACCGTTTTGCCCACGGTGGCCCGCACGCCGGCCGTGTTGGTTACCACGGGCACGTAGTAAAGGCCCGAAGGCTGTTTCTGCGCGGTGGTGATGCTGCTGTCGGCCAAAAACTTCTTGATGATGCCATCGTCGATGCCCGAGTAATCTTGCGCAGGGGCGGCCGTGGGGGTATCGTCCTTGCAGGCCGTGGTGAGCAGGCCGGCCGTGGCGGGCAGCAGCAAGAAAAGCAAGCGTACCACCCCCGTGGAAAATGATTTTTTCATGGATTATTTTTTTTGTAAAATTAAGTGGTTGGGCGTAATTGGCGGCTAATGTTCTTTCAAGCTGACTGAAATCAACGATGCCCTCTGGCCTCATTCGCGCCTAAGCACCCAGGAGCCGCCGCCAGCCACGCCCGCACCCAAGGTATAGGCCAGCATATCGAGCCATTCAAACTGGCTGCCCAGCACCATGTGGGCCAGCCGCGAATGCTGCCAGCCCAGGTACGAGAGCAGCTGAAAAAACTGGAGCATTTCTATCGAATAAGAAACCAGCAGCGTGAGGCCAACCGCCAGGCCAACAGGCACTGAAAAGAAGCTCCGAATGAGGCCATACAGGAAAAGCGCGGCCAGAAAATCGCCGCCGTGCGGGCGGATAAACCGGTCGTGCACGAACAGCGCGATGCCCACTTCTAGCAGAAACAGCCCCAGCGCGAGGCAAAAATACCGGGGATGAAAGCCGGCCGCGAGCCGGGCAAACACAGGTTTTGAAGTCGTTGGTTTCATCTTGTGGCTAGGAGCGAGCCGGGTGCGGAGCGAATGCGGCCGGCACTTCATCCAGCGCCCGAATGCGGGCCCGGTAGTCGGCGGGCAGCAGGGCATTCTTCGCCCACTGGCTGACTTGCAAGTGTTTGGTGGCGCGGTACAGGGCCAGCGCCGGCCGCACGTAGTCGCCGCTGGGCAGGGCCAGCAACCCGCGCACGCCGGGCGGCGCCACCAGGCCCTGCACCGCCCGCAAGAGCCCGTAGCGCGGGCCGCCCAGGTGCTTGCGGTACTGCCGGTACAGGTCGGCGGTGTAGCGGCTGGCGGCCAGGTCGTCGGCCAGGTGCTGCTGGCGGGCGGTTAGCCACTCCCCGTGAGAATCGGGCAAATCGGGTACGGCCATGCGCCGGCCGAGGCGGCAAAACACTGCCACCACTTCCTCGCATTCGGCTGCGGTGAGCGGGCGTTCGAGCACTTCAAAAGCCCGGATGGAGTACGCGATGAGCATAAACAGCACGTCGCGGTAGGCCCAGGCGGGAATGGCCCGGCCCCGGCGCGCCTCCACCGCCGCGTGAATGGCCGTGATGGCATCGATGGCCTGCTCGGCCCCGGCGCGGTCGCTGAACACGATGCGGCGGGCGTAGTCGACCGTGGAAAACAGACGCTCCAGCGGGTCGGCGGGCAGGCGGCCGGTGAAGTAAAGCCAGTCGACGGCCTTGTTGAGGGCAAACTCGGCCGCCGCCCCGGCGAAAATGAACAGCACCGTATCGGCCGAGCCCCAGATGCGGCGCACGATGGAAGTGGGGGCAACGAAGTATTCCATAGATTGTAAAAGAACTTTGAAATACAAAGTTAATCTTAAAATGCGGAGTTTTGTAGAGCCAGCCGAATTTGTAAGCTGGTTGAGTAGGTTAGAACGGGTAGAGACGCAACATTTTGCGTCTCGTCGTTAGCTTCGCTGAACTTCGTTTGCTGATGTTGCTATAACTGCTCGGTTCCGGTCGTTCAACGCGAGTCGTTCAACGACGAGCCGCAAAATGTTGCGTCTCTACCCGTTCTAACCAGCTACAAAATGCGAAATCTCGCTACGGCTGCGTTACTCTGCGCTCAGGAGCATTGGCGGCAAGGGCGGCCTTTGGGCGCTTGTAGAAATACAGAATCAGCAGCGGCAGCAGCGTCAGCTCGGCGACGACCCCAAAAAGCAGCGTCAGGCCAATGAGCAGCCCGACGTAGAAGGTGCCGTCGAATTTCGAGAACAGCAGGGTCGAAAATCCGCCCACCAGAATCAGGGACGTGGTAATTACCGCTTTGCCGGCCAGCAGGTACGTGTGGCGCACGGCCTTGAAAATATCGGGTTCTTTGCCCAACACCAGCCGCAACTTGCTGATGAAGTGGATGGTATCGTCGACGGCAATGCCGAAGGCGATGGTGAAGATGATGCTCGTGCTCACCTTCATGTTCACGCCGGCCAGGCCCATCACGCCGGCCACGATGATGATGGGCAGCAGGTTGGGGATGAGCACCACGAGCGTCATGCGCAAGGATTTGAACAGCGCCAGCACGATGAGCGTGACCATCGCCACGTCGATGGCCATGCCCTGAATCATGTTGAGGGTCAGGTTTTCATTGTTCTTATCGATGAGGTTGGACGAGCCGGTGAGGCGGGTGCGCAGCACGGTGCTGTCGATGCGGGTGCGCAGGTAGCGGCGCAGCTGGTCGTTGAGGGCGTCGGCGCGCACGCTGCCCACGTCGGCCATGCGGCCGGTGAGGCGGCCGGCGGTGCCGTCGGGCAGGGCGAGGGCGCTGAATTCAGGCTTTTTGCGGAACTGGCGCAGCTTGCCGCGCAGGCTTTTGAGTTCCAGCGGGTCGGTGGGGAGGCGGTAGTCGGCCAGGGCGCCGCCGTGCAGGGCCTTGCGCACCGATTTGACGAGCGTGACCGGCGAGGCGGCGAAGCGCAGGCCGTAGATGTGCTTCAGGTAGCCTTCGATTTGCTCGGTTTGCCGGAGCACGGCCAGGTCGTAGATGTCGCGGCCGGGGGCCGGTTTCAGCTCCAGCTCGAAGGGGCGCACGCCGGCAAACTGCCGCTCGAAAAAGGCGAAATCGAGCCGCACGGGGTCGTTTTTGGAAAGGTCGTCGAGCAGCGACGAGTTGATGTGGACCCGCGTGGCCAGCCCGATGGAGGCCGCCAGCACCAGCCCGCTCGCGGCAAACACCAGCCGCCGCCGCACCAGCACCGTGCGGAACAGGCGGCTGAGCACGCCGTCCCAGCTGTGGCCCTGGCGGCGCGGCTCGCGCAATTGGGGCTTGCCCAGCAGCACGAGCATGGCCGGCAACAGCGTGAAGCTGAGGAGGAACGCCAGAATGACGGCCACGCCGGTGAAGAGCCCGAAGTTGTGAATGGGCCGGATGGTGCTGGTCATCAGCGTGAAAAACCCGAGGCTGGTGGTGAGCGCCGACAGCGCCGACCCAAACCCCGATTCTTTGATGGTGACGCGCAGCGCGTCCTTCTTGCTGGCCCCGTAGCCCAGCTCGCTCACGTACCGGCTGATGATGTGAATGGTGTCGCTCATGCCCACCACGAACAGCATGAGCGGCAGCAGGGCCGTCATCAAATCGATGCTGACCCCAAAAGCCGCCATTACGCCGAGGCCCCACAAAATGGCCCCCAGCACCACGATGAGCGGCAATGCCACGCCCCACCACGTCCGGAACGTGAGCCAGAGCAGGCCCGTGACCAGCAGCACCGACAGCGACATGAACACGACCAACTCCCACTTCAGCCGGTCGACAAACACGGACTGCGCCACGATGCGGCCCGCGAAATGCACCCGCGCCTCGGGCACGCCCAGGCGCGCGAGGCCGCCGCGCAGGGCCGCGAACAGGGAGTCGCCGGGCGGCTTTTCGAGGTCGGGCGTGAGCTGGAGCACCAGCGCCAGGGCGCGGGCGTCGGGGCTGAAAACGTTGCCCACGAGGCCGGGCGTGCGGTAAATGAGGGTGGAGTCGGCGGCGCGGCGGGCGGGGTCGGCGGCGTAGGTTTCGGGGTGCAGGTAGGGCAGGCTGAACACGCCCAGGCCCTCGACCACGGCATTGGCCAGGGTGGTGGGGGAGGTGACGTGGCGCACGTCTTTCTGCCGCCCGGCCAGGCGGGTGAGCGAATCGACCTGAACGAGAAAGGCGGGGTCGAAAACCGTGCGGCCGGTGGGGGCTTCCACGCCCAGCAGCAGGTAGTCGTTGTCGTTGCCGAAGCGCCGGGTGTAGCCCTGGTAGTAGTCGAGGTCGGGGTCGCCGGCGGGGTAGAAGTCGTTGAAATTGTAATTGAACCGCAACTGAGCGACAAAATAGCCGCTCACGGCCGTGAGCAGGCCCAGCACGAGCAAGGTGAGGTGAGCGTACCGGCGAAGGGACATGGAAAGAAAAAAGGGCTTACTGGACAACTTCGCCAACTGCTACTGCTTGGTTTGGCGGGGTGTGGCCGTAAAGCATCGGCAAAGCGGTTTCATCCCATAACAACTTGCGCGGGTGAAAAGTCAGCCCGCCCGGTTGATATAAAAAGTGCACATAATATGCAATAAACGTAATTGTTGCACTATATTTGCAATAATTCCATCTGTTGCAAACGTTGCGCAATAATTGCTAAGCCCTTGGGTATGAAAAACGATTATTTGATTGTGATGGCGGACATAATTGCGAGCCGCCAACTTGACCAGGCCGTTGGCATGACGCACTTTCAGCAACTGGTTACCTCCGTGAACAGGGAATGTAAGTCGGCATTACTTTCGCCACTCACCATCACGCTAGGCGATGAATTTCAGGGCATACTGAAAGAAAATAGCGGCCTGCCCAAGTTGGTTTTTGAACTGGAAGAGCAGGCCCTGATGCTGGGTGCGGGCTTTAAGCTCCGGTACGTTTTCTACGAAGGGATAATAGATACACCCATCAACCACGAAGTGGCCTACGGGATGATGGGTGCCGGACTCACCAATGCCCGTGCGCAACTCACGGCCATCAAGCGCACAGGCCGGCGGTTCAACGTATTTCTGGCCGCAGCCGAAAAAAGTGCGGTCCTCAATAATGCTTTTCTGCTCTTTCAGGAAATCGTGGATAGCTGGCGACGCGAACAGGACCACCAACTAATATTTTCTTTTCTGGCTACGGAAGACTACAAGCAAGTGGCCGAAAGGCTGAAAAAAGACCGGTCGTTGATGTGGCGCCGCCGAAAATCGTTGCGAATAGAAGAGTACCTTGCCATCAAAAAAGTGCTGGAGTACCTGGCCGCAACGTAAGAAAAATGAATTTGCACGTCCCGTTTATAATACTGTTCATTGCGAGTGAGCTGGCGCTTGGGCTAATCTTCGTGGTAGCCGCCCGGGTTTTTGACAAGCACGCCACCGTGAACCTCAAATCCCTGCTCAAAGGAGTAGTGGAGCGGGTATTTCTCACCATTTGCCTGGTCAATGGCTATCCCCACGCCCTCACCTTATTTGGGGCTTTGAAACTTGGCACCCGGCTCAAGCGCGAAGACGTGAACCAGGCGGAAGGAAAAAGCTTCAACGACTACTTCCTGCTAGGCAATATGGTGTCGGTCGCAGTCGCGGTTTTATATACCAAATACTACCCAATGGGCATTTAGCAGTACGTGGAAGCTACGCGTTAGCCGTGGCCTTTGGGCCGCTGGTGCGTATCTTAGAGCCTGAAAACCGCGCGTTTTCGCCTTTTGTTTCCGCTCACCTCACTTCGCTTCCCATGAAAAAGACCCTGCTTGCCCTCGCCCTGTTTGCCGGCGTCGGCGCCACCGCTTTTGCCCACGACGGCCACGACAAACCTGGCAAAAAAGGCAAAAAAGAAACCTGCACCAAAGGCAGCTCGTGCTGCATGAAAGGCGGCAAAACCGCCAGCGTGAAACCGGCTGAGAAAGCGCCGGTTGCCGTGAAACTGTAATTGCTCACGGTTGGATTTGGCTGCTGCTGAAAAACAAAAAGCCGCTTCAAAAATGAGGCGGCTTTTTTATTTCTAATTGTTTTAACGCATTCTAATTCATGCCAGTAATTGACATTGTAACACCAATTAATGCTCCCCCGAAAATATGTTTTCAACTTGCTCTTAGCGTCGATTTACACACTATATCGACCCAAAGAACCAAGGAAGAAATTGTAGCTGGTGTAAAAACAGGAATTTTGAAACTTGGTGATTCGGTCACGTTTAGAGCCCGGCATTTTGGTATGTGGCAAAAACTGACAAGCAAAGTGACGGAATTAGATTCCCCGCATTATTTCTGTGACGAAATGCAGCAGGGCGCTTTTAAGTGGATGCGACACGAACATTTTTTTGATTCTCATGGCTCGACGACGCTCATGCGCGACGTTTTCTCTTTCGAATCGCCTCTTGGCGTATTGGGTAAACTAGCTGACGGGCTGGTATTGAAACGATATTTGCAACGGTTCCTTTTGGAGCGAGGGAAAGTGGTTAAACGATATGCTGAAAACGGGGATTGGAGGAAAATCTTGGCTGATTCGCCTCCAGTGTACTAGGCCCGGATTTTGAGCTTTAGGCCATTAGGGGTTTGGGTTCTTCAGTACATTTGGTGCCGCCGACCCTTGTATACGCTCTTGCAAACAAGCCCTATTCCCATGCGCCAATACCAAGCCCTGCTCCGCCAAATCCTCGCCACCGGCACCGTGAAGACCGACCGCACGGGCACGGGTACGCTGTCCATTTTTGGGCCCCAAATGCGCTTCAATCTGGCCGAGGGGTTTCCGCTGGTCACCACCAAAAAGGTGCATGTGAAGAGCATTATCCACGAGTTGCTGTGGTTCCTCAAGGGCGATACCAACATTGCCTACCTTAAGGCGCACGGCGTGAAAATCTGGGACGAGTGGGCCGATGCCAACGGCGACCTTGGCCCCGTGTACGGCCACCAGTGGCGCAGCTGGCCCGATGGGCACGGCGGCCACATCGACCAAATCAGCCAGATTATTCAGCAGCTTAAGGCCCAGCCCGACTCGCGCCGCATCCTCGTTTCGGCCTGGAACGTGGCCGAGCTGCCGGAGATGAAATTGCAGCCCTGCCACGCCCTGTTTCAGTTTTATGTGGCCGATGGCAAGCTGTCCTGTCAGCTCTACCAGCGCTCGGCCGACGTGTTTCTGGGCGTGCCGTTCAACATTGCCAGCTACGCGCTGCTCACCCTCATGGTGGCCCAGGTAACGGGCCTGCAACCGGGCGAATTCATCTGGACCGGCGGCGATACCCACTTGTATTCCAACCACCTGGAGCAAGCCGAATTGCAGCTCACCCGCGAGCCCCACCCGCTGCCCCAGCTGCGCATCAACCCGGCGGTGACGGATATTTTTGGGTTTCAGTACGAGGATTTTCAGCTGGAAAACTACGCGCCGTGGCCGGCGATAAAAGCGCCGGTGGCGGTATAGCTTGGCGTGATGATAGGCGAGTTCATCGGCGAAATCCTGGGTGAGATGATTATCATCCGAAGCTTCAACGCCCTTGTGGCGGGGGTGTGGTGGATAGTGCGCAACAGCGTTCTGCTGGCTCTTTACCCCGTGATGCTGCTTACCGGCTGGCTCCGGCTGTGGCTGCGGGAGCAGGGCCGCACCGGATTTTTAACGCTATGGCAAATCCACTGCCGCGTCGGTCTGCACCGTTTTGGCCGGCAGGAAGCGGCCCTTGATGCTGAGTCTCTGCTCGCAGCTTTCCTGATTGTGTTAACCGGCGGCGGAATTTGCGTAATGCTGTACTCTCTTGGGAAGTTGTGGCTGCTATAATCGACCCAGAAAATCACTCAATTCGGGCAATCCCGCTAAAAAATCGACGTGCCCGATGCGCTGAATTGCCCGCACGGCTGCCACATTTGCCGTAAAAACTGAATCGGCCGCCAGCAATTCTGCTCGCGAAAACAGCCCTTCCCGGCACTCCAATCCATTTTTTAGCGCGGCCCGTAATACCTGGGCCCGGCGCACGCCCGCCACGCAGCCGCTGGCCAGCGAGGGCGTGAAAAGCACCTTGTCCTTTAGCCAAAAAATGGCGGCCGCGCCCGCTTCTGCCACGTGCCCGGCCGCGTCGCAGAGGATGATTTCATCGAGCCCGCGCCGTTGGCGCTCGTGGGCGGCGCGCACGTAGAGCCACGCCTGCGGGCCTTTGCAAAAGCTGAGCGGGGAAAGGATGGAATGCGTTTCGGAGGCAAAATCGGCCTTTTTTATGGGGGCTTCGTCGGGCACGAAGGCTTCGGCGGTGGCCAGCCATTCGGCGGCCTCGGTGGTGGGGGTGTAACGGCCGCCGCCGGCGCGCCAGACTTGCAGGCGCAGGCGGGCGGCGGGCAGTTGGTTGGCGAAAACCAAGCGGCTGACCGTCGCTTCGAGCACAGCAGGCGAGGCCAGGGGTGCGGGCAGTGCCAGAAACAGGGCGGCGGCGGCTTGCTTCATCCGCAAGAAGTGGCCGGCAGCGAAACGAAGCCGTTGGTCAATAAAAATGAGCGTTTCAAAAAAGCCGTCGCCAAATGCTAAACCCCGGTTGGGCAGGGGCAGCGCAACGGCCGGCAACAGTTCATTGTTTAGCAGCAGCATATGCTGCAAAGTAAGGCGGGAACCCGATTCCCAGCCAAAAAAAAGGACGAACCCACAGGTTCGTCCTTTTTGCAATGGGTTTTGGTGGGCAGCCTTATTCTACCTGAATGCGGCGCATCACCAACCCTTCGGAGTAAGTTACCTGGAGCAGGTACGTACCTGCCTGGAGGTTTTCAACCCGCAGGCTAACTGGCGCACCGCCGTTCAGGAGTTGGTGCAATACCGGCTGGCCCAGCACGTCGAGCAAATCAACAGATAGCGGATGGGCGGAAGCGTCGGGCGCGACCTGGAAGCTGGTGTGGGCCGGTACGGGCCAGGCTTCGGTACGGGCGGCCACGGCCTGCGGGGCTCGCACGTGCAGCACGTTGCCGGCCGTGATGCGCGCCACGGCCGCGCTGGGCTGGCCGCCTATAGTGGCGAAGGTGCCGCCCAGCACCAGCTTACCGTCGGGCTGAATCAGCAGGGCGCGCACGGAATTGTTGGGCACGGCCGTGGGGCCAAACGTGGCATCGGCGGCGCCGGTGGGCAGCAGCCGCGCCAGGTTGGTGGGCAAGCCGGGGCCGGAAAACAAGCCACCCAGCAAGATGCGGTTGTTGGGCTGAAGCAGTACCTTGTTGATGGAGCCGCTGATGGCTGGGGACGTAAAGCCCGCGTCCGCGGTTCCGTCGGGGTTCAGGCGGGCCAAGTCGGACAGAGGCGTGGTGCCGTAGGCCGTGAATCGGCCGCCCACCAGAATTTTGCCGTCGGGCTGCACCGCGAGGCTATTCAGGCCGGAATTGACAAACGCACCCTTAAAGGGGCTGCTCGTGAACGTCGCATCTGCTTCGCCCGAGCTTTGCAGGCGCACCACGGTGCTCACTGGACCAGACCCGCCCGCCATCGTAAAGTAGTTGGCCACCAAAAGCTTGCCGTCCGATTGCAATGCCAGTGCTTGCACGTACCTAATCGCATTCGTGCCCAAACCGCTGGTAGAGAACGTTCCGTCGGCGGAACCGTTGGCCAGCAGCCGGGTGAGGCCCGAATAGCTGCCCACCACAATGCGGCCGTCGGGCAGCAGCAGCAGGCGCGAGGGGACGTTGCCTGTGTTCGCGGCGCTGAAGCTGTTGTCCGGCGCGCCGGTGTTCAGCAGGCGCCGCACCGTGCCGCCGGCTACGGCCAGGAGGCGGCCATCGGGCTGCAAGGCCAAATCGGCAACCGGAGCGGTCGGGCCCGTCGGCGAGAACGCCGCATCGCGCGTGCCGTTGGAGTTGAAGCGGGCCAGGTACCGCACGGCCTGTCCGTTAATTTCTGTAAAGTTTCCGCCCACCACCAACTTGCCATCGGCCTGCTGAACTACCGCCGTAACCGAGCCATCGATTTGGATAACGGGCTGAAACGTGGCGTCTATTCCTCCGGTGTTCGTCAACTGTACCAAGGGGCGGTCGGCTACCCCGTTGAACGCGGTGAAGGAGCCCGCGACCAGCACCTTGCCGCTGGCCAACAGGGTGAGCGAATTGGGTGCTCCTCCGCTGCTGGTGGCCGACTGAAAGGACGTATCCAGGGTTCCGTCAGCATTCAACCGGGCAACTTCCTGACTTGACGCCCCCGTGATTCCGTACCCGGCAATTAAAATTTTGCCGTTGGGCTGCACCTGCACGGCATCTCCCAAAAAGGAGCCAACATCGTATCCTTCTAGGGAAGGAGAAGCGAAGCTGGTATCATCGGCGCCGGTGGGCAGCAGCCGGATAAGGCCTTGGCCGTTGTTTCTCTTGGCAAAATTGAGGCCTCCGGCCACCAAAATTTTCCCATCGGGCTGCACCACCAGATTAAGAACGTCGCTGTTGCTGTCCAATGTGGTGGCGAAAGTGGCGTCGTAAGTTCCGTTGGCATTCAGGCGGGCCAAGCCATGGCAGGGGTGCCCGTCGTCGCTCGAGCAGTTGCCGCCGATGAGCAGCTGCCCGTTGGCAAGCCCTACGATGGTTTCAATTTCG
>CAXTCS010000051.1:0-20786 GCA_964242365.1 uncultured Hymenobacter sp.
CGGGCACCGTGTTGGCGGCAGATTTCGACGGTGGCGTCGGTGGAGAAGGAATCGACAACCAGCACGTCGTCGGCCACGTCGCCCAGCGCTTCGAGGCAGCGGGCAATGTTGGCTGCTTCGTTGAAGGTGATGATGACGACGGAGAGGGAAACGGGCATGCGCCGGCAAAGGTAAGCGGCCGGAAATAGGGGTCATTTCGGCCAGCGGCTCAACGGCGCCTTGTGATTTGCCGTAGAAAAGGCCCCGATTCTTCGTGTCGCAAGCCGGCAGCCGTGCGTAACTTGCGCCCGCATTCGTTTTCCCATACATGAAAAAAACGCTCCTCCCCGGCCTGCTGGCCGCTGCTTTGCTTTCGCTTACGCTGCCTTCGTGCGGCCCCTCCATCACCGAAGGCGACGATGATATTGCCACCGCCGCGCTGCCGCCCCTGCCCGCCGCGCCCGACACCACCAAAGGCGCCAAGCAGCCCGAGCAATTTCGGGAGCTGAACTCGGTGAATGCCATTGAGGACATTAAGAAGATGCAGCCGCAGATGTAAATCACGGATTTTTCGGATTTTGCGCGGATTTCTCGGATTTTGTGGTTGGCGCGGGTTTGGGATTTTTTATTTGACAACTGACTTGTGGGGCCGTTGCTGCTGAGGCGGTGGCGGCCCGATTTTTTATGGAACAGAACATCATCCTGCGCCGCGGCGTGGAAGCGGATTTGCCCCAGGTGCTGGCGCTTATTAAAGAGCTGGCCGTGTATGAGAAGGCGCCGGACGCCGTGACCAACACGCTGGCAGCCATGCAGCGCGACGGGTTTGGCCCCGCGCCCATCTTTGGTTTTTTCGTGCTCGAAAACCAGGCGGCCGGCATCATCGGCCTCGCTTTGTTCTACACCGCGTATTCGACCTGGAAGGGCCGGATGCTGTATTTGGAAGACCTGGTGGTGACCGAGGCGGCGCGGCGCGGCGGCTTTGGCCGGCTGCTGTTTGATGCCGTGGTGGCCGAGGCCCGTACCACCGGCGCCGTCCGCCTCAAGTGGCAGGTGCTGGACTGGAACGAATCCGCCATTTCCTTTTATAAGAAGCTGGGGGCCAACATCGAAAGCGAATGGCTCAACGGCAACCTCGACGAAGCTCAGCTGGCCGGCTACGAGGCGGCAGCGGCGGCACTGGCAGCCGCCGAGCCCAGCGAGGGGCGCAGCTTGTGAGCTAGAACGGTTGTTGGGGATTTACAGGGCGCGTGCGTCGGGAACCTCACCCCCGGCCCCTCTCCCGCGGAGAGGGGAGCCAGACGACCCGTACATCATCCTTAAAAGCGCTTTGGTTAGGCCCGAAAAAGGGGCTTAGCGGCTACCCCGCCAGGGCAGGGCTTTGTCATTCCGATGCAGGAGGAATCTGAGCGCTGTTTCGGCCTGTTTTACTCCGATTCCTCCTGCGTCGGAATGACAACGCTCCGGCTGCTGATTCCTTTCCGGTGGCGCGGGCCGCATGATTCATATTCGCACGAATTTGCGGCTGCCGGTGTGGGCTTGGGCATCCTGCCAGCGTAATACGTAGAGGCCGGCACCCAGGCCGGCAACGTTCAGGGTCAGGATGTTGAGGCCGGCGGGGATGGTAAGCTGAGTGGCCCGGACCTGGCGGCCCAACGCATCATAAAGACGAAAGACCACCGCGCCATCGGCGCCGGCCGGGTATTGCAGGTGCAATTGATTGTCGGCCACGGGATTGGGGAAGATGTTGACGGCGCCGCCATCGGTGCTGAGCAGGGTGGGCGCCACGTTGTCGGTCGTGCCGTCGGGCCGCGCCAGGCGGAGGCGGTAGTAATGCAAGCCGCTGAGCGGCTGCGCGTCGAGGAACTGGTATTGGCCTGCGGGCCGGCCGGCGGCCACGGTGCCCAGCGTTTCCCAGGCCGTGGTGTCGGCGCCCTGGCTGCGTTCGACTACGAAGCTGGTCAGGAAACATTCGTCGCGGGTGGCCCAGGCGAGCGTGGCGCCGGCATTGGCCACGTACCGGGCCGTGAAGCTGGTGAGGGGCGCGGGCAGTAGCGCCGGGCCGCCGCAGCCCAGGTTGCGAAAGCTGCGCACGCGCAGCACCTGGCGGCCACCGGCCACGTCGCTGCTGGGGTTGAGCGTGCGGGTGTTTTGGCCCCGGGCCACGGCGTAGTGCATCACGGCGCCGGGCAGGTTGAGGTGGGCGAGCTGCTGGGCGTGGCCGAGCTCGTGCACGGCCACCGATTCAAAATCGATTTGGGGCGCGATGGCCAAGTCTGGCCCGAACTGGAAAGCGGCCCCGTCGTCGAACTGCATGTCGATTTCTTTTACCCAAAACACCACTTCGCCGCTAGGCGCGTAGCAGCCGCTGTAGTAGCTGGTGGTGCGGCCCAGCACGCGGGTAGGCAGCTCGGCGCCCGCGTCGAAGGCCACCACGTTCTGGCCGTCGTCGGCAATGGCGTTGGCGGCATTGGGGGCGCCGGCTTCCCAGTTCATGCCCGTTTGGCAGCGCCAGGTGGCCAGGGCGCGCGCCCAGGCCGCCGAGGGGCCGGGGGCGGCCGTGAAATTGGGGCCGAAGCGGAAAGTGATGCCGCCGGCGGCGTTCAGGGCAATGTGGTTGGGGCACTGGAGCGTGGTGCCGTCGGTGCTTTCAACGTTGGTAAGCGCGTAGATGATGGTGAGGGGGCCAGTGCTTTCCGCCGCCAGCTGGTCGTTGGTGGTGACGCGCACGGTGCCGGAGCCGGCCGGGTGGCCGCCGCTGGCCGTGGAAGGTACCCGCACCTGAACGCGGGTGTTGGCCCAGGTGAGGTAGTCGCCCTCGCGGGCCTTCACGCGGGTGGCGCCGCCGTCGTCGGCGTTTCTAAATTCGACGTACCCGTTGCCCCGGCTGTTGCCGAAGCCGTCGCCGTCGATGGTAAGCACGGCGCCGGCCCCGGCGGGCAGGCTCTGCGGCGAGAAAGCGGCAATGGTGGGTGCCAGGGTGCCGCGCCGCGCCGGCTGGCGGGCCTGGGCGAGCGCCGGGTTGGCCCGCAGCACCCGGCGCGGCTGGCCGGTGAGGCGGGTAATTTCCTGGTAAAAAGCTGAGTCGAGCGCCGGGTAGGTGCGAAACAGCTCGGCGGCGGTGCGCTCGGCCGGGTTGTATTCGATGAAGCCTTGCTCGCTGCCGAAGGGCGTGTAGGCGCGGCCGGCAGGACCGGAAATACCGGCCCAGGGCGCAGGCATCAGAAAGAAAATGCCTTGCTGGCCGGCCGTCAGGCGCAAGGTGTTGGTGAGAATTTGCTGGTCGAGGCCCAGCCGGCCGCCTTCGGTGACGAGGACCAGGCCGGCGGTGTCGGCCACCTGGCCTTTGAGGAGGGAAAATAGGCGCAAACGGTGCCGGGTGAACAAGCGGCCGTGGTCGGCACTCCAGAAGCTTTGGGCGTCGAGCACCTGGGCTTCAACTACTAAGGCTGATTGCCGGGCGCGAAGAGCGGGCTCCAGGGGCAGCATCAGGCAGTGCAGCCCGGGCATTGGCCCCGGAGCCTGAGCGGCTGCCGCGCCGGCCGCAGCCAAGCTCAGGCCCAGCGCCACGCCCAACCGGCGGCTGAAAACACGGATAAACGATGACGCAAACGGCATGGGCGGCAGGGAAAACGGGTGCTGCCGAAGGTACGGAAAACCAGCAGCTGGGGACTCGACAAATTCGGTTTTTGGTGGTGAGGCGGTTTGGGAATTTGCGAGAAGCCTTAGGGCGTCATGCAGGGCGCAGCGGTTCTCAGGTCAGTGTGCAGGGTGCGACCGGGGAACCTCACCCCCGGCCCCTCTCCAAAAGAGAGGGGAGCCTGACGACCGCGGCAGGGTGTCGGCCTTCTGCTCAATCATCTGGTCTCTCCCAAAGAGAGGGGAGCCGGACGACCCGTACACCATCCTGGCTACTGCCCCACTGGGGCGGGGCGGGGCTGCCACGAAGGCGAGCTGTTCTTCACCAGCGGCCAGCCGTCGGCGTATTCGAGCTGGTCGAGGAGCAGGACCCGGCGCGAATAGCCTTCGGAATCGTCGATGGCGTCGAAGGTGGGCTGGCGGCGGTCGATGGCGTGGTAGGCCAGCCAATCCTGGCCGGCGGCGTCGGTCACTACGCAGTTGTGGCCGGGGGCGCGCCAGTGCGCGTTGGCGGCCAGCAGGGCCGTGTGGGGGGTGGCCGTGGCCGTGGCGGAGGTTTCGAACGGGCCGGTGGCGCTGCGGGACCGGGCCACCAGCACGGCGTAGTGGGCGTCGGGGCCGCAGCAGTTATCGCCCGAAAAAAACAGGTAGTACCAGCCGGCGTGCCGGTGCACCCAGGCGCCTTCGATGAGGCGGTGGTAGTCGTCGGGGTCGGCGCCGGTGGTGGGGTGCAGCAGGGCCTGCGCCATGCTACCCGGCTGGAAGCCCAGCCGGTCTTCGGCCAGCTCGCGCACCCAAATGGGCCCAAAGCCTGAGCCCCAGTACAGCAGGCGCCGGCCGGTGGCGGGGTCGTCGAAGGCCATGGGGTCGATGCAGGTGAAGCCGGGGCCGGGCTGTAGCGGCCGGCCGCTGTCGACGAACGGGCCGGCCGGGGCGTCGGCCACGGCCACGGCCAGGCTGAAGTAGTCGGCGCCGTCGGGCCGGGCCGAGTAGTAGAGAAAGTAGCGCCCGCCGTGCTCGCTGACGTGCGGCGCCCAGATTTTCTGGCTGGTGGCGGCCCAGGCCGGCTTTTCGGGCAGGCCTTCGCCCAGGTATTCCCAGGCAATTAAGTCGCGCGACCGCGCCACTTGCAGGTTGATGATGACGCCGGCCCGCTTGGTTTGGGTGCCGTAGGCGTAGTAGCAGCCATCGGCCGCGCGGATGACCGTGGGGTCGGGAAAGTTGTCGTCGAGGACGGGGTTGGTGTACATGGGCGGGCGGCAGCTGCTGTGTCCCGGCCGCTCTTCAACGGCTAGCTACGCGTGTTGGGTACTGGCGGGCCGGGGCAGCTGCTGTTGCAACCATACGTAAGCCGAGGCCACATCGTCAAACGTGCCCACCAGTGGGCGTTCGATGGCATGAACGGTGGCCTCGGCCGCCTGCCGCAGCAAGGGGTCGGGGGGCAGCACCCAGGCAATAAAATGCAGGCCCACGGCGCGCATCTCGTCGAGCCCCCACGAGGCCCACAGCGCGGGCTGCGCCGTGGTGCGGGCAATGCTGGAATTGTCGTTGAGGATTTTTTGGCAGGGCCACATCCGCAGGCAATCGAGCATCAGGCCGAACGCTGCCCGCGACGACTCCTGGTCGTGCTCCCCTTTCCACTCTGCGTAAAGCCATTGATTTTTTGAATCATAGCCAATAAATAACTTGGGGGAATCAACGATAGCGTGTAACTGCATACGATAACAAGGCCCGTGCGCTTATAAATGGATGCGGGCTTATTTGAATAGTCAAAATTACGCCCGCCCGTTTTAATACATCGAAAACACTCGCTGACTGCCACGCCCGGCCAGGCACTTCGGCCGCAAACAGGCCTTTCACAGGCCCGGCCGCTTTAGCTTTACCGCGCTGGTTTTTGGCCGCGGCAACTGTTTACGGGCAATATTTGCTTATAATTTTATTTGAAAATAGATGTTTAAAAAATATATTGTCCTGCTTGTGCTTTTTTGCGCGCCGTTTAGCTTGCTGGCTTGGGGCGTGGTGGGCCACCGGGCCGTGGCGCGCATCGCCGAAAACCACCTGTCGCCGGTGGCAAAGCGTGAAATCGCCCGTATGCTGGGCTCTGAAACCCTGCCGTTGGTCAGCACCTGGGCCGATGAAATTCGCTCGGACCCGCAGTACAGCAGCACCAGCCCCTGGCACTACATCAACGTGCCCACCGGCCTCGATTTCCCGGCTTTCGGGGCCCAGCTGACGGCCACCGTCGCCCCAACCGCCGCGCCCGCCAACGCCTACGCGGCCCTGCTGCAAGTGCGCGAGGACCTGAAAAACCCTCAAAAAACGGCGGCCGAAAAGTTGGTTGCCCTCAAGTTTTTGGTGCATCTGGTGGGCGATGTGCACCAGCCTCTGCACGTGGGCCACGCCGACGACCGCGGCGGCAACAGCATTATGGTGAGCTGGCGCGGACACGACACCAACCTGCACAGCATCTGGGACGGCGATATCGTGGAATACCCCGGCTTCACTTATACGGAGATGGCCGCGGCCTACGACCACGCCACGCCCGCCCAAATCAAGCAGTGGCAGCGAGACGACCTGACCACCTGGCTGTTTGAGTCCTACCAGCTCTGCACGCCGATTTACGCGGCGGCGGCCGCCAATCCCAAGTTCGACTGGCACTTCTACCCCACTTTCGGCCCCAGCGCCGAGCAGCAGATTCTCAAAGCCGGCATCCGGCTGGCGGGCGTGTTGAATGAGGTGTTTGGGAAGTAAGCTCCTTCCCCTACCCCGGCCGCTTCCCAAACCACGGCTGCGCCTGCTCCAGCTGCCCGGCCAGGCGAAAGAGCACATCTTCGGCGCCCAGCGGGGCGATGAGCTGCACGCCGCAGGGCAGGCCGTCGGCGGCCCAGTGCAGGGGCACCGACATGGCTGGCTGCCCGGTGAGGTTGGCTATCTGGGTGTAGGGCGTCTTTTCCAGGCTTTGCTCGGCCAGCTTTTCTACGATGCCGGAGCGACGAATGAGGCCGCCCAGGCCGAAGGTATTGACCAGTTTTAGGAGGGTTTGCTCGGCGGGCTTGGGCTGAAGCTCGCCGATGCGCACGGGCGGCGCGGCCAGAGTGGGCGTCAGCAGCAGGTCGTGGGTTTGGTGGAAGCGGCCCATGCGGCGGGCGCTGTCGTTCCAGGTGTGGCGGGCGGCGGCAAAGTCGGCGGCCGAATAGGTGCGGCCCAGCAAGCCCAGCAGCCAAGTGGTGGGCTCCACGTCGGCGGGCCGGGCGGGCCGGCCCAGCACCTTGGCCAGGGCCGCAATGCTGGCTCCCGTCTCCCCAAAATACAGCATGAGAAACGCCGACGCCACGGCCCGGCCGTCGAAGGGCAGGGGCACTTCTTCCACGTCGTGGCCCAGGCTTTCGAGCAAGCCGGCCGCGTCGCGCACGGCGGCGGCGCATTCCGGGTGCAAGGCGCTGCCCAGCGGGTGGCCCAGGCTGAAGCCGATGCGCAGCCGGCCGGGGCTCCGGCCTACTTCCTCCAAATACGGCCGCGCGGGGCCGGGCAGGAAATACGGGGCCCCGGCGTCGGGGCCCTGGGTGGCGTCGAGCATGGCCGCGCTGTCGCGCACCGAGCGGCTGAGCACGTGCTCTACGGCCGCGCCCTGCCACTTTTCGCCCTGCTCGGGGCCCGTGGGCACGCGGCCCCGGCTGGGCTTCAACCCAAACAGCCCGCAGCACGCCGCCGGAATGCGGATGGACCCGCCCCCGTCGCCGGCCCCGGCCAGCGGCACGAGGCCCGCCGCCACGGCCGCCGCTGCCCCGCCGCTGCTGCCGCCGGGCGTGTGCCCCAGGTGCCAGGGGTTGCGGGCGGGCCCGAACAGCGCCGGCTCGGTCACGCCCATCAGGGCAAACTCGGGCGTGTTGGTTTTGCCCAGGATGTTGACGCCCGCCGCCTGCCAGCGGCGCACCAGCTCGGCGTCTTCGGTGGGCACGAAGTCGCGCAGCGCCCGGCTGCCCGACGTGTGCGGCACCCCGGCGTAGTGGGCCCCAAAATCCTTCAGTAGGAAAGGCACGCCGCCAAACGGGCCCGCTGGCAGCCCGGCCCCGGCCCGCTGCCGCGCGGGCTCGTACAGCGGGTGCACGATGGCGTTGATTTGGGGATTGATGGCTTCGGCGCGGGCAATGGCGGCGGCGCACAGGTCGGCGGCCGTGAGCTGGCCCTCGCGCACGAGGGCCGCCATGCCCAGCCCGTCGAGCCGGTCGTATTCAGAAGAAGAAAGCATGCGCTAAATGTAGCCCCGCGCTTGCCACAAGTACCAAAATTGGTGGGCCAAGCCACAGGTTATAAAACCAAGCCCGTTGCTGAACGTAACAGCGCCCGCGAGCGCAGCTGAAAGGCTTTGGTTGAAACCAAACCTGAACGCTACCAGTTGGCTGCATTGGCGCCGGGCGGGCTTTGGGGACGCCTGTTTTTTCACCTTTTTTGATATTCATGCGTCTACTTATTTTCGTTGCGGCTATTGCTATGGCGGGCAGCGCCCGGCCGGTGGCCGCACAGCGTGCTGCCTCTTCGACTTCCACCGCCAACAACGCCAGGGAGCGCCTCGCGCTGGCCACCACCCGACCCGAAGAGAAAGCTTCGGCCCAACGGCCCCTGCGGCTGGCGTGCGCCCCGCTCACCGGGCAGGTATTTGAGCCCAATGGCCAGCCCTTGCCGGGCGCCACGCTGCTCGTGAAAGGCACGCATCAGGTGTACGTAACCGATTCGGAAGGCAAGTTTCAGCTCACCGAGCCCGTTTATGAAGGGCAGGTGCTCGCCGTTGGGGCCGCCGGCTACACCACCCACGACGTGGCGCTGGCCGATTGCACTTTGCCGCGCCTCGTGCTGGAGCAGGCGGCCGGCGCGCGCATCAGGCGCGGCGGCAAGCGGGCGGGTCAGGTCACCCGCCTGAACAACCGCAGCACCAATTTAAGGTAGTTTGGCACTGGCGCTTCGGCGCTTTGCATGACTGGTTATGCCCAGCCCAGACGCCGACGGCAGGCCCAAAGGCGTTTGGAATAATGCTACTGGCTGCCAAAATGCGGCCGCCGCCCTAGGCGCATAACCGATTGAGATAACAGAATTGCGTAGTTGACGTAGCAATGTGATTATCTTTCGGTGATGCAGGACCCTGGCAACAATGGCTCGAAGCAGTTGAGGCTGTACGCCTCCTGGAACGACGCGGCGTTGGCGCAAGCCCTGCGCCGGAGCGACGAGCTGGCGTTTGCGGAAATCTATAACCGCTACGGCTTCTTTCTCATGGAGCGGGCCTTCCGGAAGGTGAATTCGCGCGAAGCAGCCGAAGAAATCGTGCAGGACTTATTTGCCACGCTCTGGCACAAGCGCGAAACCGCCGACATTCAGAAGCTGCGCGAGTACCTGGGCTCGGCCGTGAAATACCGGGTTATAAATCTGATTAAAAGCCGGTTAACCCACGCCGATTACCTGGTTTACTGCCGGTCGCTGGCGAGCGAGGCCGACCACCGCACGGAAGAAGACCTGGCCGCCGCCGACCTGTCGCTGGCCCTGACCACGGGCCTGGCCCACCTGCCGGGCCACACGCGGGAAGTGTTTCAGCTAAGCCGGCTGGAGCACCAGACGGTGCCGCAGATTGCCGTCCGGCTGAAGCTCTCGCCCAAAGCCGTGGAGTACCACATCACCCGCGCGCTGAAGCTTTTGCGCGTTTCGCTCAAAGATTTTTTAGCTTGACAGAAGCTGGTGAGTAACTGCTGTTACGCAGTTGCGGCGGAAGCCGGTGCTTTGGTTGCTGGTTTTCCGCTGGTTTTCCGCTGGTAGTTAACCAGAAACCAGCAACCAGAAACCAGCAACCACTTGCTAACGCGGCGCTTGTATCCCCGGCTTGCTTTTTTCTTGGCTGACAGTTTAGGGGTCGGCGGGCGTTGGTTGACTATTAAGCCAGCACCCCTCCCCAGACATGGCCTTGGACCAATCGGACTTTCGCGCGCTATTGCACCGCTACCAGCAAGGCGACTGCACGCCCGCCGAAAAGCGGCGCGTCGAGCAATGGTACAAAGACCTTGGCGCGAAGCAGCAATTCCTCCTCAGCCCCGCCGAAAAAGCCGCGCTGATGGAAACCGTCTGGCAGCGAATTGCCGACCAGACCACCACGGCTTTTCCCCGGCCTGCGGCGGCCCGGCAGCCCAAAACCGTGCCCCGCCGCCAGGCCTGGCCCGTGGCGGGCGCGCGCTGGGCGGCCGTGGCCCTGCTGGCCCTGGGGGTGGGCGCGGCGGGGGCGTTTTTCGGGCCCGGCCCCAAATGGGCGGCTATCTGGCACCCCCAGGAGCAGGCGGCGGCCGACTGGCTGGTGTATTCCAACGATTCGGCCCAGGAAGCGCTGGTTGCGTTGCCCGATGGCAGCGCGATTACGCTTTTTCCGGCCAGCACCCTGCGGTATCCGCGCACGTTTGCGGGCGTGCGCCGCACGGTGTACCTCACGGGCGCGGCTTTTTTCGACGTTTTCCACGACCCCAACCACCCGTTTTTGGTGTATACCGACCAGGTGGTAACCACGGTGCTCGGCACCAGCTTTCGGGTGCAGGCCTACGCCGGGCAGCCCGAAGTGCAGGTGCAGGTGATGCGGGGCAAAGTGCGGGTGAGCCCGCGCACGGAAGGCACGGCGGGCGCTGCACCCAGCCTCGTGGTGCTGCCCAACCAGCAGGCCGTGTACTCGCCGGGGCGCCGGCAGCTGCGCCGCGAGCTGGTAGCGAAGCCGGTGCTGCTCGCGCCGCAGCCGTTCGTGTTCAACGACCGGCCCGTGGCGGAAGTGCTGGCCGCTTTAACGAAAGCTTACGGGGTTGACATCGTGTACGATGCCGCTGCGCTGCGCGCCTGCACCATCAACATAAGCCTGGGTAAAGAGCCCCTGTTTGAAAAGCTCGACATCATTTGTGAAACCCTGGGCGCCTCCTACACCAAGGCCGACGGGCGCATCTTTTTCCGAAGCCAGCCCTGCGCCACTGAGTAATTCCTGTCTTCTTTAAGCACTTTGCCTATGGAGTATTTGAATGCAAACGATTGCGATGCTTGCCCGCGCCGCCTGGGCCGATTGAGCACCACGGCAGCCCGCCACGATTCCTGACCAACTCACCCCTTTCCTATGAATACTCTCCTACAATTCCCACCTTTTTTGTCGCGCCCCCGGCGCCTCACAAAACCTTTCGCGCTGCTGCCGGCCCTGATTTGGAGCCTGTTTTTGAGCATCGGCGCAGCCAAGGCCTCGCCCACCCAGCCCATTCTGGAGCAGCCCATTACGCTGCAAGTCCGGGAAGAGCGGATGGCCGCGGTGCTGAGCAAAATCGAAACGCAGGCCAACGTGCATTTTCAGTACAGCCGCCAGCTTATCGGCGCCAGCCGGCGCGTGTCGGTGAATGCCGTGGAGCAACCGCTGGCCCAGCTGCTGAACCAGCTGCTCGACCCGCTGCAAGTCAGCTATAAGCTGGTCAACAACGGCATTATTCTGCGGCCCGCGTTGGCCGCCGCGCCAGCCACGGCGCCCGTTGCCCCCGACGCCGTAGCCGATGCCACGGTGACGGGCCGGGTGGTGGACGAGAAAGGCGCCGGCCTGCCCGGCGTCAACGTCATCATCAAAGGCGGCTCGAACGGCACCCAGACCGACATCGACGGCAAGTTTACCCTGGCCGTGCCCGAAGGCAGCACGCTGGTATTTTCCTTTGTCGGCTACGCGCCGCAGGAAGTGGTGGTGGGCACCCAGACGACCATCAACATTGCCCTGGCGCCCGATACCAAGGCCCTGAGCGAGGTGGTGGTGGTGGGCTACGGCACCCAGCGCCGGCAGGACTTGACCGGCGCCGTGGCCCGCGTCGACGGGGCCGAAATCGTGAACCAGCCGGTGCAAACGCCCACCCAGGCCTTGCAGGGCAAGATTGCGGGCGTGCAAATCATCAGCGACGGCACGCCGAACTCGCAGCCGAAAGTGCGCATCCGGGGCACGGGCACGCTGCTGGGCGGGGCCGAACCGCTCTACGTGGTCGACGGCGTGCAAACCACCGACATCCGCAACCTGAGCAACGCCGACATTGCCTCGATTGACGTGCTGAAAGACGCGTCGGCCGCCGCCATCTACGGGGTGCGCGGGGCCAATGGCGTGATTATCGTGACCACCAAACAGGGCAAATTGGGCAAGCCGGTGCTGAGCTACAGCGGCACGTACGGCCTCAAGGAAGCGGCCCATTTGGTGAAGATGGCCGACGCCGGGCAGTACGTGAGCTACCTGAAAGACACGTCGCCGACCACGGTCATTCCCAACTATTCGGGGACGACCAACTGGTACGACGAGATTCTGCGGCACGGCACTTACCAGAACCACAACATAGCCGTATCGGGGGCTTCGGAGAACGTGAAGTACTACTTCTCGGGCAACATTTTGCAGGACGACGGCACGGTTATCAACAACAAGTTCCAGCGCCTGACGGTGCGCTCCAACACGGCCTTTACGCTGTCGGACAAGGTCACGATTAGCTCGCAGGCCTCGTTCAGCCACGCCGATACGCGCGCCGTGAACCTGAACGCGGCGTACGGCAACGCCTACCGCGCGGCCCCGATTATCGCGGCCAAAGAAGGCGGCTTGTATGGCAATACGTCGGCTTTCGGCAACGTGGGCAACCCAATACTGGACATTGAGAAGAACGACAACAAGTCGCTCGACAACCGCTTGCAAGGCAATGTCGGCCTCGACGTGAGGCCGGTGGAATGGCTCACGCTGCGCTCGGCCATCAACGTGGACCTGACATCCAACAACAACCGCACCTACGATTACCAGTACTTAAACGACGGCAGCACCTTCATCGTGGCCGGCGGCAACCAGCGCAACCAGCGCAGCAATCTGGCCGTGACGCAAACCAACGCCTACCGCTACCTCTGGGAAAACACGGCCACGTTCCAACGCACCTTCAACCAGGACCACAACCTGACCGTGCTGTTCGGCACCGTGACGGAGGAAGGCATGACCACGCCCCTCTCGGGCGCCCGCAAAGACGTGCCCGCCGACCCCAACCAGTGGTACCTGAACACCGGCGACCCGACCTCGGCCATCAACAACCCGGTAGACCCCAACGACCCCACGCCCGGCTTGCCGTCGAAAGACCGCCGCATCTCGTTCCTGGGCCGCATCAACTACGCTTACAAGGGCCGCTACCTGCTCACCACCAACCTGCGCCACGATGCGACGTCGAAATTTAACAGCGACCGGCGCAACGGTTTTTTCCCCTCGCTGGGCCTGGGCTGGGTGATTTCGGAGGAGGATTTTTTGAAGGAGAACAAGACGCTGAGCTTCCTGAAGCTGCGGGCCAGCTACGGCCGGCTGGGCAACGACCAGATTCGGGGCAACTGCGACGTGGTGACGTCTAACTGGACCATGCCTTACGTCTTCAACGGGCAGAACACCCTGGGCGCGGCCATCACCCAGATTAAGGACCGCAACGTGCGCTGGGAAACCACCACGGAGTACGACGGAGCGCTGGAATTCGGTTTCCTCGACAACCACCTGACGGGCGAGGTGACGTACTACGACAAGCGCACGACCGACGCGCTGATTCCAATTAATATTCCCGGCATTCTCGGCGACCCCGACAACCAGCTCATTACCAACGCCGCCGATATCACCAACCGCGGCGTGGAGGCGGCCCTGAACTGGCGCGCTGCCATCGGCGACAGCCCCGACTGGAGCTACAACATCGGGGCCAACGCGACTTTCAACAAAAACCGCATCGCCAACCTCAACGGCGGGCAGGCGCTGTTCGGGGGCACCAACCTGGTCACCAAGTCCGACAACGGCGTGGCCGCCGGCAGCTTCTTTTTGCTCGATGCCATCGGCGTGTACCAGAGCACCGACGAAATTGCCAGCTCGCCCAAATCGACGTTTAACCCCAAAGTAGGCGACCTGAAATACGCCGATATCGACGGCAATGGCGTGATTGACTTGCAGGACCGCCGGTATTTTGGGTCGTACCAGCCGCCGGTGTACTTCGGCATCAACGGCGGGCTGAACTTTCGCAACGTGGACTTCTCCTTCGTGTTTTCGGGCAACCTGAACAACAAGGTGTACAACGCCAAAAAGCAGCTTCGCAACGCCAGCACCGACAACGTCGAGGCCAGCTTCGCCAACGACCGCTGGACGGCCGCCAACCACTCCAACAGCACCCCCAGCGCCCTGACCAGCGGCATGCCGAATTCGAGCTTCTTCCTGGAAAAAGGCGCGTACCTGCGCCTGACCAACCTGGTGCTGGGCTACACCGTGCCGGTGACGGCGCTGGAAAAAGCGCACCTGGCGTCGGTGCGCGTGTACGCCGCCGCCCAAAACGTGTTTACGGCCACCAAGTACACCGGCTTCACGCCGGAGCTGGCCGGCGGGCCGCTCGATTCGGGCATCGAAGCCAACACCTACCCCACCAGCCGCACCCTCACGGTGGGCCTGAACGTCAACTTTAAATAAGCTACGCCGATGAAATCGCTACTTCACGCTTCCGCCTTCACCCGCCGCGCCGGCACGGCCGCGTTGGCGCTCAGCCTGGTTGTTGCCAGCGGCTGCAAAGACTACCTGAACGTCGCCCCCCAGGGGCAACTCAGCGAAGACGCCATTCGCACCGACCCCGCCGCCGCGCAAAAGCTGGTTGACGGGGTATACAACGCCATGTACCTCGGCGGGTTTGGCCCCGACGTGCACGGCTTGCAGTTCGTCATTCTCACGGATATTGCCTCGGATGACGCCGACAAGGGCAGCACGCCCAACGACTACGGCGACGCCCTGACCATCGACAACTTCACGCTGACGCCCACCAACGGCACGGTAAACAACGCCTGGAACGGGTACTACCAGGCCATTTCCCGCGCCAACCAGGCTTTGGATAAAATTCCGCTCAGCCCCGCTTCCGACGTTGTAAAAAACAACCTGCTGGGCCAGGTGCGCTTCCTGCGCGGCTATTTTTACTTCAACCTGGTGCGCCTGTTCGGCGGCGTGCCCAAGCTCGACCGGGTGCCGCAGGCGTCGGAAATCAACAGCCCGGAGTTTCAGCAGCGGGCTCCGGTGGCCGACATCTACAACTTCATCATCAGCGACCTGCAATTTGCCGCCGACAACCTGCCGCTGAAGGGTGCCACCGAAACCGGCCGTGCCACCAAGGCCGCTGCCCAGGGCATGCTCGCCAAGGTGTACCTCTACCAGAAAAATTACCAGAAAGCCTTCGACCTGAGCAATGAAATCGTGACGGGCAAGTCGGGCGCCTACGCCCTCTACCCTACTTATGCCGACATCTGGCGCACGGTGGGCGCCAACAGCTCTGAATCGGTGTTTGAGGTGCAGGCGGGCATCAACGCCTCCTGCGACAACTCGGCCGTTAACCTTTACACCGTGAGCCAGGGGCCGCGCTCGGGCGGCAAGGGCGGCTGGGCCGATTTGGGCTTCGGTTTCAATAACCCCACCACCGACCTGGTGAGTGCCTACGAGCCCGGCGACGTGCGCAAGGCGGGCAGCATTATTTTCATTCAGCCCACGGCCCCGGCCGGGCAGCGCTCGACCGGCACGGTGCTTTGGGACGGCTTCCGCATTCCGAGCAAGGACTCGGTCGAGAATTTCCGCTACAGCTACAAGGCCTACCACAGCCGGACCAAAGAGCCGAATTGCGGCAACAACGACTACCTGCCCAAGAATATCCGGGTGCTGCGCTACGCCGAAGTCCTGCTCATTCACGCCGAGGCCGCCGCGCAGCTGGGCAACACCGCCGCCGCCCAAACCGACCTCGACCTGGTGCGGGCACGGGCCGGCCTGGGCACCAAACCGGCCACGCAGGAAAGCATTTGGCAGGAACGCCGGGTGGAGCTGGCCCTGGAACACGACCGGTTTTTTGACCTCGTGCGCCAGGAAAGCGTGCAGCCCGGCCGCATCGTGCCCATTTTCGCGGCCCAGGGCAAGGCGTTTACCAAGGGCAAGAACGAGGTTTTCCCCATTCCGCAGCCGCAGATTGACCTGAGCGGCGGGCGGTTGACGCAGAACCCGGGGTACTAGGCGCTGACGCTTTTTTTAAAAGAGGAACGTCATGCAGAGCGCAGCGAAGCATCTTTACCGCAGTAGTTACAACGCTACCACAACGAAGCGGTAGAGATGCTGCGCTGCGCTCTGCATGACGTTTTTATTGCTGCATTATGACCGGAAAACCCCTGCTTTTTTTGATGCTGTTGCTGCCCGGCTTTCTGCACGCCCAGCCCAAGCCGGTGCCGAAAAAACCTGCCGCGCCCACTGCCAAATTTGACCCGCGCCAGCGCCCGCGCAACCTCACCGACGACCAGCTGCTGGACCTGGTGCAGAAGCAGACGTTTCGGTATTTCTGGGATTTTGGGCACCCGGTTTCGGGCATGGCGCGCGAGCGCAGCAACGTGGCCTACGACTACGGCAACGAGGTGGTGACCACCGGCGGCACGGGTTTTGGCGTCATGGCCATCGTGGTGGCGGCCGACCGCAAGTGGATAACCCGCGAGCAGGCGGCCACGCGCATCTACAAAATCGTGCGTTTTCTGGAAAAAGCCGACCAGTTTCACGGCGTATTTCCGCACTGGATGGACGGCGCGACCGGCAAGGTTATTCGCTTTGGGGCGAAGGACGACGGCGGCGACATCGTGGAAACGTCTTACCTGCTGGAAGGCTTGCTGTGCGCCCGCCAGTACTTCACCGCCGACACGCCCCTGGAGCGCGACCTGCGCAACCACATTGGCTGGATGTGGGAAAACGTGGAGTGGAGCTGGCAAACCCAGGGTGGCCAAAACGTGCTCTACTGGCACTGGAGCCCCAACAACGGCTGGAGCATGAACCACCAGATTCACGGCTGGAACGAGTGCCTGATAACCTACGTGCTGGCCGCGTCGTCGCCCAAATACGCCGTCGAAAAGCCGGTGTACGACCAGGGCTGGGCCGTGGGGCCGGAGTTTAACAACGGCAAAGACTATTACGGCATCAGGCTGCCGCTGGGGCCGGAGCTGGGCGGGCCGCTGTTTTTCACGCACTACTCGTTTCTGGGGCTGAACCCCCACGGCCTCAAGGACCAGTACGCCGACTACTGGCAGCAAAACCAGAACCACACGCTCATCAACTACGCCTACTGCGTCGAAAACCCCAAAAAATTCAAGGGCTACGGGCCCAATACCTGGGGCCTCACCGCGTCGGACAGCTACGAAGGCTACGTGGCCCACAACCCCACGGAAGACGTGGGCGTGATTTCGCCCACCGCCGCGCTTTCGGCCTTCCCCTACACGCCCGAGCAGTCGATGCGCGCGCTGAAGCACTTTTACTACGACCTGGGCGACAACATCTGGGGCGAGTACGGCTTCGTCGACAGCTTCAGCGAGCAGCACAACTGGCACGCCAAGTCTTACCTGGCCATCGACCAGGGGCCGATTGTGGGCATGATTGAGAACTACCGCTCGGGGCTGCTCTGGAAGCTGTTTATGAGCGTGCCCGACGTGCAGCGCGGGCTGGGCAAGCTGGGATTTGAGCGGGCGGTGGTGAAGAAGTGAGGCGATGAAAGAACGTCGTGCTGAGCGCAGCCGAAGCATCTCGCTCGCATTGTTGAATCGATTGAATTACTGCCCCACGCGAGATGCTTCGACTACGCTCAGCATGACGTTCTTTTTTTCTCCCATGCGCCGCCTTTTCAGCTTCCTCTGCTTTTCAACGCTACTCAGCTTCGGCGCCCACGCGCAGCCAAAAACCGCCCCGCGCCGCACCTACTGCAACCCGCTCAACCTCGACTACGGCTACACGCCCATCCCCGATTTTGCCACCGCCGGCCGGCACCGCGCCACCGCCGACCCGGTTATTACGCGCTACAAAGGTGACTACTACCTGTTTTCGACCAACCAGTGGGGCTACTGGTGGAGCCACGATTTGAGCAGCTGGAAATTCGTTTCCCGCTCCTTTTTGCGGCCCGAGCACAAGGTGTATGACGATTTGTGCGCCCCGGCCGTGTTCGTGCTCGGCGATACGCTGCTGGTGTTCGGCTCGACGCACGAGAAAAACTTTCCCATCTGGATGAGCACCAACCCCAAGGCCAACGAGTGGAAGCCGGCCGTCGACCCGTTCCAGATTGGGGCCTGGGACCCCGATTTTTTCCTCGACACCGACGGGCGGCTGTACCTCTACTGGGGCAGCAGCAACGAATTTCCGCTCTACGGCCAGCAAATCAGCCGCAAAACCTTCCAGCCCATTGGCGAGGCCAAGGTGATGTTTGGGCTGAATGATAAGCAGTTTGGCTGGCAGCGCTTTGGCGAATACCTGGACAATACCTTCCTCGACCCGTTCATGGAAGGCGCCTGGATGACCAAGCACGGCGGCAAATACTACCTCCAATACGGCGCGCCCGGCACCGAATTCAGCGGCTACGCCGACGGCGTGCAGGTGGCCGACCACCCGCTGGGCCCGTTCACGCCGCAGCCGCACAACCCGTTTGCCTACAAGCCCGGCGGCTTCGCGCGCGGCGCCGGCCACGGCAACACCTTTCAGGATGCCTGGGACAATTATTGGCACGTTTCCACGATGGTTATCAACGTGAAAAACAACTTCGAGCGCCGCCTGGGCCTGTGGCCCGCCGGCTTCGACGCCGAGGGCACGCTCTACGCCAACACCGCTTTTGGCGACTACCCGCACTATTTGCCCAGCGGCCCGGCCGACCATTTGCAGCCCCGGTTCACGGGCTGGATGCTGCTCAACTACCAGCGCCCGGTGCAGGTGTCGAGCACGCTGGGCGGCTACCTGCCCAACTACGCCGTCGACGAAAGCATCAAAACCTACTGGAGCGCCGCCACGGCCAATCCCGGCGAGTTCATCCAGACCGACCTGGGCAGCCTGAGCACCGTGCGCGCCATCCAAATCAACTACGCCGACCAGGACGCCGAATTCCTGGGCAAGTCGAAAGGCGTGTTCCATCAATACCGGCTTTACAGCTCGCCGGACGGCAAAACCTGGCAGTTATTGGTGGATAAAAGCCGGAACACAACCGACGTGCCGCACGACTACATCGAGCTGGCCCAGTCCGTGAAAACCCGGTTCGTCAAGCTTGAAAACGTGCACATGCCCACCGGCAAGTTCGCCCTCAGCGGTTTGCGCGTATTTGGGGTCGGCAGCGGCGCGAAGCCGGCATCCGTAAAGAATTTCGTAGTGTTGCGTACCGAAAAAGACAAGCGCAGCGCCTGGCTAAGGTGGGCCCCGGTCGACAACGCCTACGCCTACAACATCTACACCGGCCTGGCGCCCGATAAGCTCTATTCGTGCATCATGGTGCACGGCGCCAACGACTACTATTTCAAAGGCATGGACAAAGACCGGCCGTATTATTTCACCATTGAAGCCATCAACGAAAACGGCGTGTCGGCGCGCACGTCGGTGGTACTGGCCAAATGATTGAACGGGGTAGAGACGCAACATTTTGCGTCTCGTCGTTGAACGACCGAAACCGCGCCGTTCGAATAAACAACTAAACAACATCAGCAACGACGAGACGCAAAATGTTGCGTCTCTACACCGGTCAATCCACACCCTCCTCTCCTTTCCATGAAACGCATTCTCCTCGCCTCCCTATTCCTCGCCCTTGCTCCCGCCGCGCAGGCCCAGAAAAAGCCGGCCCCCGCCCCCACCGCCGACGCTAAGATGAAGCAGTACGTCGACGGCCTGATGGCCAAGATGACGCAGGAAGAGAAAATCGGGCAGCTGAACCTGGTGTCGGTGGGGTTCGACGTGACGGGGCCGGTGGTGAGCAAGGATGTGGACGCCAACATCCGCAAGGGGCTGGTGGGCGGCGTGTTCAATACCTACACGCCGGTGGCGGTGCGCAAGCTCCAGGAAATGGCCCTGAAAGAGTCGCGGCTGCACATTCCGCTCATGTTTGGCTACGACGTCATCCACGGGCACCGCACCATTTTTCCGATTCCGCTGGGGCTGGCGGCCAGCTGGGACATGGCCGCGATTGAGAAAAGCGCCCGCATCGCGGCGGAAGAATCGACGGCCGACGGGCTCGACTGGGTGTTTTCGCCGATGGTCGACATTGCCCGCGACGCCCGCTGGGGCCGCATCATGGAGGGTGCCGGCGAAGACCCCTATTTGGGCTCGCAGGTGGCCCGCGCCATGGTGCGCGGCTACCAGGGCCCCGCCAACGACCTCACCAAAGACAACACCGTGATGGCCTGCCTCAAGCACTTCGCCCTCTACGGCGCCGCCGAGGCCGGCCGCGACTACAACACCGTCGACATGAGCCGCCAGCGCATGTACAACGAGTACCTGCCGCCCTACAAGGCCGCCATCGACGCCGGCGTGGGCTCGGTCATGTCCTCTTTTAACGACATCAACGGCACGCCCGCCACCGCCAACAAGTGGCTGATGACCGACCTGCTGCGCCACCAGTGGGGCTTCAAAGGCTTCGTGGTGACGGACTACACGGCCATCAACGAGCTGATACCGCACGGCCTGGGCACCGAAACCCAGGTGTCGGCCCTGGCCCTGAACGCGGGCGTCGACCAGGACATGGTGGGCGAAGTCTACCTCAAGCACGCGGCCGAGAACCTCAAATCCGGCGCCGTGGCCCCGGCCCAGCTCGATGCCGCCTGCCGCCGCATTCTCGAAGCCAAGTACCGGCTCGGCCTGTTCCAGGACCCCTACCGCAACATCAGCCCGGCGCGCGCCGCCAGCACCCTGATGAAACCCGAGTTCATCGCCGCCGCGCGCGACATTGCCCGCCGCAGCCTGGTGCTGCTGAAAAACGAGCGCAACGCCCTGCCCCTCAAAAAAACCGGCAGCATCGCCCTCATCGGCCCGCTGGCCAACCGCCAGCGCGACGTCATCGGCAGCTGGAGCGGGGCCGGCGACTGGAAACAGGCCGTGTCGGTCGAGCAGGGCCTGCGCGCCGCCGCGCCCGGCCTCAAAATTACCTATGCCAAGGGCGCCAACATCGCCGACGATGCCCAGATGCTGGAGCGCCTCCAGGCCCACGGCGGCGAGCTGGAAGTAGATTCGCGTTCTTCGGAAGACATGATTAAGGAAGCCGTGCAAGTGGCCCAGGCCGCCGACGTGGTGGTGGCCGTGGTGGGCGAGTCGCAGGGCATGACCGGCGAGGCCGCCAGCCGCGCCGACCTCGGCCTGCCCGGCCAGC
>CAXTCS010000052.1:0-20307 GCA_964242365.1 uncultured Hymenobacter sp.
CTCGAAGTGGGCCTCATCGGCTCGTGCACCAATTCGAGCTACGAAGACATCACCCGCGCCGCCTCCATTGCCGCGCAGGCCGTGGCCAAGGGCCTGACCGTGAACGCCGAATTCACCATCACGCCCGGCTCGGAGCTGGTGCGCTACACCGTGGCCCGCGACGGCCTGCTCGACACGTTTGCCGAGATGGGCGGCGTGGTGCTGGCCAACGCCTGCGGCCCGTGCATCGGCCAGTGGGCCCGCCACACCGACGACCCCAAGCGCAAGAACTCCATCATCACGAGCTTCAACCGCAACTTTGCCAAGCGCAACGACGGCAACCCCAACACCCACGCCTTCGTGGCTTCGCCCGAAATCGTGACGGCCTTCGCCATCGCCGGCGACCTCACCTTCAATCCCCTCACCGGCACGCTGCCCGGCACCAACGGCCCCGTGAAATTCGACGAGCCGGTGGGCGTGGAAGCCCCGCCCCGTGGCTATGCCGTAGAAGACGCCGGTTTTCAGGCCCCCGCCGCCGATGGCAGCGGCGTGCAAGTCCTGGTGAGCCCCACCTCCGACCGCCTCGAGCTGCTCGAGCCCTTCAAGGCCTGGGAAGGCACCGACCTGATGGGCCTGCGCCTGCTCATCAAAGCTCAGGGCAAGTGCACGACGGACCATATTTCAATGGCCGGCCCGTGGCTGAAATACCGCGGCCACCTCGACAATATTTCCAACAACATGCTCATCGGGGCCACCAACGCTTTCAACGGCGAGGCCAACAAGGTGCACGACTTCGCCACCCAGGGCGACGGCTACAGTACTGTGCCCCAGGCCGCCCGCGGCTACAAGAGCATGGGCATCGGCACGGTGGTCGTGGGCGATGAAAACTACGGCGAAGGCTCGTCGCGCGAGCACGCCGCCATGGAGCCCCGCCACCTAGGCGTGCGCGCCGTCATCGTGAAAAGCTTTGCCCGCATCCACGAAACCAACCTCAAAAAGCAGGGCATGCTCGGCCTCACCTTCGCCAACAAAGCCGACTACGACCTCATCGAAGAAGCCGACACCATCGACATCATCGGCCTGACCACCTTCGCGCCCGGCCAGCCCCTGCAAGCCCGCCTGCACCACGCCGACGGCGACACCGATTTGATTACCCTGAACCACACCTACAACGAAGGCCAAATCGAGTGGTTCAAAGCCGGCTCGGCCCTGAATTTGATTCGCTTAAAGGAAGCAGGCCAAACGGTGTAACGCCGCCTGCTCGTAGCTGAAAAAAGTAACGGCCGCCTCAGTTTCTGGGGCGGCCGTTTTAAGCACGTAATTACACCTTTATGAAAGCGGAACCCGCTCTTTCAGAGTTGCACTCCGAAAGAGCGGGAGGAGCGAGTGGCATTGCTGCAACTGCTTACCCCGGCTCTGCAATGCCCAAGGCGTGCAGCTGGGCGGCATACTTGCCGTAAATCACCCGCAAATCGGCGTTGTGCTTGTCCGCGTCTACCCCAATGCTCACGTTGCGGGCGTGGAAGCGGTGTAGGTGGCTGATGTGCGGGCACACCACCGGCAGCTGCCCGGCCAGCAGGAAGCGCACGTACAAATCCAGGTCTTCGGCCATGGGCAGTGCGCCGTCGTAGCCGCCCACCTGGTCGCAGAAAGCGCGGCTAAAGCACACGTTGCCCTGGATGAAATGTTCGGCCTTGAAGATGGCCTGGAGCATGTCCGTGGGCGTTGCAAACTCCCAGGCGTAGTAATCTTCGTTGGGCAGGTAGCGGCCGTGCGCGTCCACGCGCAGGAAATCGGCCACAAACCACGGCCGGCCGGGGTGGGCCATGATTTGGGCGGCGTAGTGGTGCAGCGTGCGCTGGAGCAGGATGTCGTCGTCGTCCAGGGGCACGAGCCAGGCGTCGGGGGCGGCTTCCCGAATGAGGCGGTTGCGGGCCAGGCCGGCAAGCTGGCGGCCTGGCGCGTGCCAGTGGCGCAGCGGCGGGCCGGGCTCGGCCGCGGCGGTGCGCAGGTAGGCGGCCGTACCGTCGCGCGAGCCGTTGTCGTAAAGCAGGTGTTCAAACGAGAAATCGAGCGGGGCGCTGATGCTGGCCCGCACGCTGGCTACGGCCTCGGGCAGCAGCTCCCGGCGCTGGTGGGTGGGGGTGATAACGGTGAAGTGCATGGCCAGCTTATTCGGCCGCGAAGCCAGAAAAGTTGCCGGTTGCCGCGCCGCCGCTCACTACGGCGGGGCGGCCCACGCGCCCTGGCTGCGCAGGTTGCCGGATTTCTGCCGTACTTGCCGGCCCCGAATTAACCCCTTTTTCTGGCATGAACCCTCAACCGCAACCGTCAAACGCCTTCATCGCCGCTTCCTGGATTGCCCTGCTGGCTGGCCTGGCTGCCTTCAACATCGGCCTCTGGAACGCGCAGATGCCGCTGAACGAAAAAGGCTATTATTTCACGGTGCTGATGTACGGCTTGTTTGCGGCCATCTCCCTGCAAAAAAGCGTGCGCGACCGCCTCGAAGGCATTCCCGTAACCAATATCTATTACGGCCTGAGCTGGTTTTCTACCCTGCTGTGCCTGCTGCTGCTCACCGTCGGGCTCTGGAACGCCACCCTGGCGCTGAGCGAAAAAGGCTTTTATGCGATGTCTTTCCTGCTGAGCTTATTCGCGGCCATTGCCGTTCAAAAAAATACCCGCGACGCCCAACGCGGCGGTGCCGCGCAGTAGCGGCCCACCAACTGCCCGATACTGCCAATTACCAGACCAGACCCTTCGTTCGTTTCAATGCCGTTTACCATTCGCAAAGTGCTGAAGCCCATCGGCTACCTGGCCGGTGCCCTCGTGGGCGTGGTGGGCCTGTACCTGGCCACGGCCTTCGTGCTTTCGCGCATTCCGGTGGCCAAGGCCCAGCCCAACGCCGCCCCCGACGTGCCGGTTTTTCTTCACACCAACGGCGTGCACACCGACATCGTGGTGCCCATCCGAACCCGGCAGCTGGACTGGAGCCGGCAGCTGCCGTTCGCCAACATTCCCTCCGGCGACACGACCATGCGCTACATTGCCTTCGGGTGGGGCGATAAAGGCTTTTACCTCGACACCCCCACCTGGGCCGACCTCAAGTTCAGTACGGCCTTTGTAGCAGCGTTTTGGCTGGGCAGCGCGGCCATGCACACCACCTACCTGCACACGGTGCCGCCCGGCCCGGCCACGGTGCCGCTCTACCTCAGCCAGGCCGAGTACGCCCGGCTGATTGCCTACATCCGGGACAGCTTTCGCTACGACGCGGCCGGCCGGGTACAGCACATTCGCGGCCACAGCTACGGCCGCGACGATGCTTTTTACGAAGCCCGCCGCGTGTACAGCTTTGCGTATACCTGCAACACCTGGACCAACAACGCCCTGAAAGCCGGCGGCCAAAAAGCCTGCCTCTGGACGCCGGCCGACTCCGGTATCTTCTATCAATACGGCCGGTAGCCGCGCCTGGCTGGCTCCGCGCGAACACAAAGCAGCCCCGCTGGCGGCAAAACCAGCGGGGCCGAAAAAGGGGCGGCCGTCAACAGGCCAATGGCTGCTGTGGGCTTAATTCAGCCACACATCCGCCACCTGCTCGAAGCGGTGGGCTGCGAAGGCGCCGTAGGGGCGCTCGGCGTAAAAACCGAGCACGTGCACCTGGGGCTGGCCCGTGCGAATGTGCGGCAGCACGCGCACGGCGTACACGCGGCCCGCTTCGGGCCAGTCGCCAACGTAGTCGGCCGGGCGCTGCGCGTCGTTCACGCAACGGGCAAATTGCTGCAAGGGCAGCGGCGTAGGGAGTTTGACTTTTGACATACCCAAAGATATAAAACTTAAGTAAGACTAAAAAATTTGGAAGCCGGTATTATTAGGCTTTTTTAGAGACAACTTGGCTGAATGCAAAGCTCGGGTATAATTATACCATCAATGCTATTTAACTACGTTAATCGCGGGCTGTCGGATTTAGGAGCGGCAAGGAAAATTATTTGCTAAAATAAATAGTAAAAGAAATTCCCTGCCCGCGTGCAATTAGACGCGGGAAAACGCGGGAGCTTGCACGGTTTGCCCGATTTTATGGTGGCCCACTGCATTCGTACTCGGCCAATGGCCTTGTTCGGTTGTCTGGTGCCGTTGGGCATTTCTTCACCCGCCGACTGCTGCGGCGCGGTGTTCGGCACGGTTGCGGGCGAAATTCCGGCCCGAAAAACGCACCAGTCGGCGCAGGGTCGCCGCTGATAGGTTGCCCTTACTTGCTTTCCGTTTGCAGGAGGCGGACTTCGATTTGCCCGTCGTTCACGCGCACTTCAAACCTGGGCTGCGGCTCGGTGGCCGGGCCGGCCAGTACGCGGCCGTCTTCCAACGAAAACACCGAGCCGTGCCACGGGCAGCGCACGCTGCCATCGGGCAGCAAAGTGCCTTTGGAAAGCGGCCCGCCCAGGTGCGAGCAGGTGTGCGCGATGGCGAAAATTCCGCCGTTTTTCCGGGCCAGCAGCACCGGCACTTCGCCGGCTTCTACGCGCTGCATGGCGCCTTCTGCCAGCTCGGCGTCGGGCAGCACCCCAACGAACTCCTTCGGGTACTCGGCCGACGTCGCCGTGTGGTCTACGCCCACCTGCTCGCCAAAAACCAGGTGGCCGCCGAGGTACGCGGAGGCCGCCGAAATGCCGTAGCCCGCCATCGCCAGCCCGATGGCCGTGCCGCGGGCGCCCTGCCGGCGCCGGAGCGCATACGAAGTCGCGTACAGCGCCGTCGCGCCGAGGTTCAGCAGGCCGTGCATAACGCCGATTTTGCGCTTGCGCTTGGTCGTGCCCGTCCAGTCGGTGAGGCCGGTGACGGCCGCGCCCAGGGCCCCGACCAGCCCGATGGCGACGGCGGCATCGGCGCCCGGCGCCAGTTTTTGCTGGCCGCATAGCTCCAGGCCATCCAGCACGGCCGCGACCGACCACGCGCCGATGGGCACGTCGGTAATCAGCGGGTGCAGCGGGTGCCCAAGCCAGGTACCGTGCAGAAAATCCTTGATTTTGTGGCCCGCTTCGCCGCCCGCTTCAAATGCCTGAATGACGGCGGGCTGAATGGCATCGCCGGCCGTGCCCAGCCAGTCCTGGCGGGCAATTGCATCAACAATGGTTTCTGGCTTCATGGCTTGCTGTGGTTAACTGGCTGCGGCCCGAAGGCCAAACATAAAGAAGTGCGGCAAGCTCAGCGAACCTCTACCGCGCGGGTTAGCACGCCGGCGGTGCCTTGGGCCCGCAGCGTATACAGCCCCGGTGCCAGGCCGGCGAGGCTTAGGTTGAGCAGGCTGCCGCTGGCATCCTGGCGCAGCACCAGCTGCCCGAGGGCGTTCAGCACGCGCACTTCCGACAAGCCAAATTTCGGGGGTAATGCGACCCGCAGCGGGCCGGTGGTTGGGTTGGGGTAAACGTGGAAGCCGGCGCCCAGGGCCGTGGGCCGCGTGGGCAGCAGGGTGCTGTAGGCGAGCACGGCCGCATCGGCCGTTTCCTGTAGTTGCAGCAAGGTGGTCGCGGCCATCACGGCAAACGTTACGGTGGTGGAATCGCCGGGCGCCAAGGCGGCCAGGCGGGCGCCCACTACCTGCGACACGTCGGTGCCGTAGACCTGGCCGATGGTGTGCTGAACGGTGCCGCTGCTCAGGGTCAGGAATTTTTCGGCTAGGGAAAAACCGTCGGCCAGGCGCACGGGAGTGCCGTAGGGCGCGTTGTTGTCGATGCAGCACACGGCCGGCGCGCCGCCGCGCAGCAGCCGCACCCCGGCGTAGCGGGCCGGCCCGGTGAGCGGTGCCGGCAGCCCCAGCGCGTAGCAGTAGCCCAGCGTGCGCAGGCTGTCCCAGTCGGCGGCGTTGCGGGCCGCCCCATCGGGGGTGGGCAGGTCCCAGTCGGCAAACAGGCCCGCGTAAAGCGGCTTGAGGGTGTCGGCGGTCATGTTTTTGATGGAATATTCCAGCACCACGAAGTCGCGGCGGTCGGGCGAGGCCCAGGCAAATGCCCGCTGCCGCACGCCCACGCCCACGCTCCGGACCCGGCTGCCGGCCACCGGAATGGTATCCTGAAAGGCGGCGCGGGCTTCCTGGTCGGCGCGGGGGCCGGGCTGCTGCCGGGTGGCCTGGCCGGTGCTGAAAAACGACTGGCGCGACCGTCCGCCGTTGGTGCGCAGGCGGTCCGACACGCGGGTGGGGCTGGTAGCCAGCAGCAGGCCGCCTTCGCTGAGCACGTTCCCGCTGGTGTGGTAGGTTACGCCCATGCCCACGGTGCCGGCCAGGTTATCAAAAGCCAGGCTGCCGCGGCTGGTCAGCGTCACGGCTAAGTTGTTGACGTCGAGCACCACGTAATCGGGGTTGAGCACGATGTCGACGAACTGGTCGAGCTGGTAGCCGCCGGTGGCCGTGGTGCGGTAGCGCAGCGTCGCCGTGGTGTTTAGCGGGATGCCGCTGGTGGCCACGGATAGCCGGAAGGGCGTTTCGGCGTTGGTGGCCCCGCCGCCGGTGGCCAGGCTATCGACCCCAAATAGGCCCTGCCGCACGGTGAGGTAGGGCGAGAGCGAGGTAAGCGCAATGGTCAGCCCGGCCACGGGCTGAAGCAGGTTTTGCACGTCCACCGTCAGGCGCAGGGTGTCGCCGGGGAGGTAGACGGCGCGGGCCGGGGCGAAGGTGCTGCTCACCACGCGGGTTTCCTGGCGGGTGGTCTGGGTGAGGGCCTTCAGCACGTTGAGGCGGCCGGTGCCCAGCCGGCCCACCCAGGCCGCGTTGGCGGGCAGCGCGTAAATGTCGTCGGTGGTTTGGCGCAGCTGGGCGGCCACCTGGGGCGCGGTGAGCTGCGGAAACCGGTACCGCACCAGCGCGGCCGTCGCCGCCACCAGCGGCGCGGCAAACGACGTGCCGCCCGCGGCCACGTAATCGGCATCGGCCACGCCGCCCGCCGACACCGTGTGGTAGCCCTGCGTGGTGAGGATGCTCACGCCCGGCGCCACGAGGTCGACGCGGTGGCTAAAAGTGGCGCTGGGGCTTTTCTGGTCGGTGTTGTTCACGCCCGATACCGACAGCACGTGGTCGTAGGAAGCCGGGTAAAAGTCCAGGTCGGCGTTGGTGTTGCCGGCGGCGGCCACCAGCACGGCGTCGCGGTTCACGGCCGCATAGGTCATGGCGTCTTGCTCGAAGCGCGAGAAGCCGCCCGGCGCCCCCCAGCTCATGTTGATGACCTGGCAGCCGTGGTCGGCGGCGTACACCACGGCCTCGACCCCGGCAAACGCGCCGGCGGGCGTGTTGGGGTAAATGTTGAGGGGCATAAATCGGCACTTGTTGCCCACGCTGGCGATGCCCACGCCGTTGTCGGTGCGGGCCGCGGCAATGCCCGCCACCAGCGAGCCGTGGGTGATGGCGATGTCGTAGCCGGGGTCGTTGTCGTTGTTGGCCAGGTCCCAGCCGGTGAAATTGTCCACGTAGCCGTCGGCGTCGTCGTCGCGGCCGTTGACGGGGTCGGCGTAGTTGTGCTTAATCTGCTGGCGCAGGTCTTCGTGGGTGAGGCGCACCCCGCTATCGGTGATGCCGATGACAATCGAGCTGTCGCCGCGGGTTATGTCCCAGGCTTGGTACGCGTGGATTTGCTTGAGGTAAAACTGGGCGGCCGAGAGGCTGGTCAGCGTCGAGTCGGCGCGCGGGTCGGTGGGCTGGTATTGGGGCTGCCGGATGTAGAGCGGCTCCACGTATTCTACGGCGCCGGTGGCCAGCAGCACGGTGCGGGCGCGGTCGAGGGTGGTGGTGGCCGGGAACCGTATCTGGTAAATGCCGCGCAGGTCGACGCTGCCGGGCCGCTCGGGGCCGGGGGGCACCGTTCGCGGAAATTTTTGCAGCAGGCCGGTGGCGCCCAGTGTTTGCAGGGCGGCGGCCAGGGCGGCCGGCTGCTGGCCGGGCCGCAGCTTGAAAACCAGCCGGCCGGGTACCGTGGGCGGGGCAGTGGCGCCGGCCGGCCGGCCGGCGCTCAATATCAATAACAGCAGGAAAAATAACGGGCGTAAAGCTTGTTTCATCAGGCTGCGGCGTAAGGAAGTATAAGGCTAGTAAAGATAACCTTTTACGCAAGCTTTCAACTACCTGGTTTGCCTTCGGCGGCGAATATTTAGCGCCCTAAAACCAATGCGGTAAATCACACTGGCCCGGCCGGCTTTGCGCGCCAACCCGCAGCCGGGTCGGCGCCCGGCCGTAACTTGCGCGGCGGCCCGGCGGCCGCCTCCAACTCTCACCAATCAATCCGTCCCACCCCCGATGATTCAGAAGCACCAAGCCACCCTCGACGCCGCCGTGCGGGCCCTGCACGGGCGCACGTTCTTCGCCGCTTTCCCCGAAAACCCCTCGCCCGAAATCTACGGGGCCGATGCCGATGCCCAGGGCCAGGCCAAATTTGCCGCCCAGCGCGGCCAGCACTTTGCCGAGCTGCAACAGGGCGCGCCCGAAGGCTGGGCCGGCCAGGAAGAATCGCCCTACGAGCAGGTGTCGCTCGACATCAAATACCCGTACTATGCGCCCGACACGCTGATTGCCAACGCCCAAAGCACTTTTGCCGAGTGGCGCAAGCTCAAGCCCGCACTGCGCGCGGCCCTGCTTACGGAGGCGCTCGAAGGCATGAAAAGCCGCTTTTTTGAGATTGCCTACGCCACCATGCATACCACGGGGCAGGCCTACATGATGTCGTTTCAGGCCAGCGGCCCCCACGCCGCCGACCGCGCCCTGGAGGCCATCGCGGCGGGCTACGAGGAGCAGACCCGCTTTCCCGAAGAAACCAGCTGGGAGAAGCCCATGGGCAAGTACAGCATCAAGCTGAATAAGACCTGGCGTGCCGTGCCCAAGGGCCTGGCCCTGGCCATCGGCTGCTCCACGTTTCCGACCTGGAACACGGTGCCGGGCATGTTTGCCTCGCTCGTGACCGGCAACCCGACCATCGTCAAGCCCCACCCCAAGGCCGTGCTGCCCATCGCCATCGTGGTGGCCGAGGTGCAGAAAGTGCTGGCCGACCACGGCCTGAACCCGGCCATCTGCCAGCTGGCCGTGGACGCCGACGACCGCCTCATCGCCAAAGAGCTGGCCGAAAACCCGGCCGTGAAGCTGATTGACTACACCGGCGGCTCGGCCTTCGGCGAGTACGTGGAAGGGCTGAAGGGCAAAACCGTGTTTACCGAGAAAACCGGCGTCAACAGCATCATCCTCGACTCGTGCGACGACCTCGACAAGGTGGCCCAAAACCTGGCCTTTTCCGTGAGCCTGTATTCGGGCCAGATGTGCACGGCCCCGCAAAACTTCTTCATCCCCGAAACGGGCGTGAAAGTGGGCGAAACCGTGGTGCCGTACGAAGAAGTGGTGGCGAAAATCTCGGCCGCCGTCACGGGCCTGGCCACCAACCCCAAGGCCGGGCCGCACGTGCTCGGCGCCATTCAGAACCCGGCCACCTACGAGCGGGTGAAGCAGCTGGCCCTCGACGGCGGCCGCAGCATTCTGGCCCACGGCACGGTCGACAACCCCACGTTCAAAAATGCCCGCACCTGCTCGCCGAGCATCCACGAAATCGGGGCCGACAAAGTGGAGCAGTTCAGCCAGGAGCTGTTCGGGCCGATTATGCTGGTTATCAAAACCAGAGACACGCAGGAGAGCATCCGCCTGGCGGCCCAGCTGGCCCGCGAGCACGGCGCCATTTCGTGCGGGGCCTACACCACCGACCCCGCCATCAAGGAGCAAATCATGGACGAGATGAGCCTGGCCGGCACGCCCGTGAGCTTCAACCTCACCGGCGGCATCTACGTGAACCAGAACGCCGGCTTCTCCGACTTCCACGTCACCGGCGGTAACCCGGCCGGCAACGCCAGCTTCACCAACCCCGAATTCGTGATTAAGCGCTTCACCTGGGTCGGCTTCCGCGAGCCGGCGTAGACGCTGCGCTTAATGAAGAAGGAGGAATGAAGAATGAGGAATTTTGTCATTGCGAGGCCGCAGGCCGTGGCAATCCGTCCTGTAAAAGCGACCAGCTATGGATTGTGACACGCCCTTTTCTGGGACCGGAAAAAGCCTCTTTTCTGGGCAGGGTCGGGGCTTGTTACATTAGAAAGCTGGTCGCTTTTACAGGACGGATTGCTTCGTCGCCGCTTGATGCGCGGAATGCTCGCAATGACAATTCCTCACTCTTCATTCCTCATTCCTCATTCAAAAAAAAGGGCCGCCGCTTCAACCGAAGCGGCGGTCCTTTTTTAAACGCCTTTTCCTTGGTAAGGAGCTGGTTAAGGCGGATTATTTGTTCAAAAAATTGGTGGAAACACTTGCGTGGCCGCTCACAAAATAGCTTTTACGTCGTCGCTCAGCGCCTCGATGCCGCGCCGGATTTGGGTCCACACGCCGGGCTCGGGGCCGTTGGACGGGGCGGGGGCCTGGCCGAGCTGCTCGGCCAGCCGGGCGCGCTTGGCTTCGAGCACGGCGGCGTGCTGCTGGTAAGTGTTGGACGAGCCAGCGGCCGTGGCGTGGGCGCGGTTGTGCAGGGTCTGGATTTTGGCATCCAGCTCGTCGAGGGCCCGGCGAAGCGCGGTTTCGGACAGGCGCGGGTCGCGGGGAAAGTGGGGGATAATAGTTCTGGGCATGGGAAGCGGCGTAACAGGCACAGATAAGTACGGTATTGTACTGTAATTGGACCGGAAAAGATGCCTATTGCGCTGGTGTTGAGACAGAAGAAGCCAAATACGCAGGGCCAGCAAAAACGCAACAAAAGGATAATTCTAAGTAAGCGTCGCCTTTGGGTGGCACCGGTAGCTTTGTAAAATAAAACTTTAACCGGGTCGGCCTATGCTTCGCTACTTCATCCTTGCTTTTGGGGCAGTGGCTGCGACAGCGGGCCGGGCCGATGCCCAAACGGCTTCGGTGGCCGTCGTGGCCCAAACCGACGGCGGCCGCGCCGCTGATGCGGCTCCGGCCGCGCCCACCATCTATTTCACGGCCGACGAGCTGCCTACCTTCCCCGGCGGCGACGCCGCCCTGCTGAAATTTCTGAGCAACAAGCTCAATTACCCCGCCGCTGCCCTCGACCGCCACCTTTCGGGCAAGGTTTACCTCACGTTCACCGTCGACCCCGAAGGCCACTTGCACGACCCGCGCGTGGTGCGCGGCCTCGGCTCGGGCCTCGACGACGAAGCCCTGCGCCTCGTGCGCCTCATGCCCTGGTGGAACCCTGGCAAAATCCACGGCCAGCCCGTGTGGCTGACCCTGACAATGCCAATCGCCTTCCGGGCGCTGTGAGCATTTAACATTTAACAGGTATCAATTAACAGTCAGAAGTCCTGATGCCGCGCGACCGTGCGCATTCAGACCGACTGTTAAATGTTAATTGATACCTGTTAAATGTCAAATGTCTTCGGCAGGGCTAGCTCGCGGGCCAGTGGGGCGGCGCCCGACTGCCACAGGGCGGCCAGCACGGCGTTGGCGGTTGGGGCTAGTTCGAGGTAGTAGTCTTCGTGGAGCCGGGCGGTTTGTTTCAGGGCTTCGTGGGTGCGGCGGGTGAGGTGCTGGAGCAGCGGCTGGGTGGGGCCGTGCAGCCGCGCCGTTATTTCGGGCTGGTGTCGGAACACATTGGCCAGCAGGCGCCAGCTCAGCTCGGCTTCGCCGAAGGCATCGTCGGTAATCCTGGCGTGGTAGGCCAGCCGCGCCTGCAACTGCCGCAGGATGACGAGCAGGTCGTTGGGCGTTTGGTGGAAGCCGCGCACGGGGTCGTCGACCTGGGCGCGCAGCACGGCGCGGCGGGTAGCCAGCGCCTCGGGGCCTTCGAGCAGGCGATAAGCGAGTTGCTCGGTCAGCACGGCATCCTGGGCCACGAGGCGGGCCAGGAGCTGGTCTTTCTCTTTTTCGGGAAGCTGGAAAAGGGCGCGGCGCAGGTCAGGCGGGAGGGCGGGCATGGAAACATTAGGAAGGGAACAGCCCTCAAAATAACGCAGGCTACGCCATGCGCCATGCCCGGATGATGCGCCAGCAGCTAAGGGATGCTATTGCTGCGAACAGCCACACAGAGGCTCGCCACTCGGGCTGCTTAAGCTCCTGAGGAAACCTGAGCCACTTCAACTGCCAAAAGTCAGTTGCCCAATCATCGAACTGAACTCCCAATGGGGTAGGAGGTGGCTGATAAAGGCGAACGCGAGAAGGCGTTCCACAAGTCAATTCGGCAATCCCTCCCTGACTTAGTGGGCGCCTTATCTCGGTGTAAGCATACAGCGTAGCGGGCTGGTGCTTAAAATCAAGCCAATACTGTTTGACTTTTTCTCGATTCATTAAATCAAGCGCAAATACCAAGTTTTTGTAGTGGGCTGATGGAGCGAATGCTATTCGCACTCCGCCCGCGTGTCCAGAATCGGCTATAATGCCGCGCACATTGCGAATTAGCCTTTTTTGCGTCCGCAAGTCATGGGTGGCCGAGCCGGTAAAACAGGCCGTTAACCAAGGCCGAAACGATTCGAGCTTGCGAGCCGACATACAAACCGGCGAACCAAGGCCATAAAATGGGCTGTCCGGAGTTATTTGGAGTGGTGGCATCGTGAACTGCATCACGCTGCGCAGTTTCAGCCGGTCCGAATGTTTTCCAACAACCACGCAGCCCAGCCACAGCAGCCCCGCCAGCGCCAGCAGGCCCGGCGGAAACAGCAGTTGGCGGCGGTGGCGGCGGGGCAGGTAGAAGTGCATAAGCGAAAATGAAAGGCGTTTGCTGGAAGGGGTATTGTAGAGACGCATATTTGGGCCCCTCCGCTGAACGGTGACATCAGTGTGATTCGGCCGCTGCAATGTTCAACGACGAGACGCGAATATGCGTCTCTACGCCAGGGATAAAGCCCAAATTACCGTGCCTGATTCTGTGTATCCGGCAACAATTACCGGGTTCCGCCGGTCTGCGTCGTGATTGGCTCGTTACATGGTTATGTCCTCCCGTTACCTGGTTTTTTTGTTGCTGGGGCTGCCGCAGCTTCCCGCCCTGGCCCAAACGCAGCCCGATACCGTTCGCGCCGTGGCTTTGCCCGGGGCCACCGTGACCGGCTATGGCCAGCAGCTGCCGTTGCGCCGCACCGCCGCGGCCGTGGGCGTGCTCGACGCCCGCGCGCTGGAGCAGTTCAGCCCCGCCGCGCTCACGCAGGCGGTGAACACGCTGCCCGGCGTGCGGCTGGAGGAGCGCGCCACGGCCAGCTACCGGCTCAGCATTCGGGGCAGCACGCTGCGCTCGCCCTTCGGGGTGCGCAACGTGAAAGTGTACTACAACGGCATTCCCTTCACCGAAGCCAGCGGCAGCACGCCGCTGAACCTGCTCGACCCCGCCACCATCGGGCGGCTGGAGGTGCTGAAGGGGCCGGCCGGCAGCGTGTACGGCGCGGGCACGGGCGGCGTGGCCTTGTTCAGCACGCCGGAGGTGGCGGCGGGGACCAACCGGGTGGCGGCGGGCACCACCGTGGGCAGCTACGGCCTGCGCCGCTACACGGCCACCGCCGAAACCGGCAGCGCCACCAGCAGCCTGCGCGCCCAATACGCCCACCAGGAGCTCGACGGCTACCGCGTGCAAAGTGCCCTGCGGCGCGACGTTTTTGCCCTCGATGCCCGCACCGTGGCTTCGCCCAAAACCACGCTGGCGGCGCACCTGCTCTACACCGACATCAACTACCAGCTGCCCGGCGGCCTCACCCGCGCCCAGTTTGCGGCCGACCCGCGGCAGGCGCGGCCGGGCACGGCCACCGCGCCCGGCACGGTGGCGCAGCAGGCGTTTTACGCCTCGCGCACCGGCTTGCTGGGCCTCACGCACGAGTACCGGTTTGCCGATAATTTGGAGCTGCAAACCACGCTGTACGGCAGCGGCACGGCCATTCGCACGCCGTATTTGGTCGATTATGAGCGCAACACGGCGGTGGGCGCGGGCGGGCGCTCGGCTCTGAGCTACCGCACCGCCCTGGCCGGGCGGGTGCTGCGGCTGCAAGGCGGCGGCGAGTTTCAGGCCAGCTTTGCCGACGGGCGCAGCTACCAGAACCAGGCCGGCACGCCCGGCGCGCTGCGCTACGACGACGAAATCACGACCCGCACCGGCTTTGTTTTCGCCCAAGCCGATTACGCGCTGCCCGCCGACCTGCTGCTGACCGTGGCCGCCAGCTACAACCGCCTGCACTACGGCATCGTGCGGGTGAGCGACGCCGCCACCCGCCCCGATGCCTACGAATTTAGCCGGTATTTCCGGCCCGAAATATCGCCCCGCGTGGCGCTCCTGAAAGAATTTAGCCCAGCTTTATCCCTGTACGGCAGCGTGAGCACGGGCTTTTCGCCGCCCACGGCCGAGGAAATACGCCCCTCCGACGGCAGCCTGAACGGCGCCCTGCAAGCCGAGCGCGGCACCAGCTACGAGGTGGGCACACGGGGCAATTTCTTCGCCAACCGGCTGCGGTACGAGCTGAACGTGTTTGATTTTGAGCTGCGCCAAACCATCGTCAGCAGCACCACCGACCAGGGCATCGTGGTGTTCCGCAACGCCGGCAGCACCCACCAGCGCGGCCTCGAAGCGGCCCTGAGCGGCTGGCTGTGGCGGCAGCGGCAAGTGACGAGCGTAGTGTACCGCGGCTCCGAGAAGAAGATGCCCCGGCAGGAGAAAACCGGCCTGCGCGCCTGGGCCAGCTATGCCTACAACAACTTTCGCTTCGGCCGCTACCCCGGCAGCGGCGGGGCCGACCTGCGCGGCAACCGCCTCACCGGCACCACGCCGCACACCCTCAGCGCCGGGCTCGATTTCAGCGAGCGCCACGGCTTTTACCTCAGCCCCAGCCTTGGCCACCAGGCCCGCGTCGCGCTCAACGATGCCAACACCGAAGCCGCGGCCGGCTATTGGGTATTTGGGGCGCGGGGCGGCTGGCGGCGCCCCCTCGGCCGCCGCCTCGAAACCAACCTGTACGCGGGCATCGACAACGCCACCAACCGGCATTACAGCCTGGGCAATGACCTGAATGCCTTCGGCGGGCGGTATTTCCAGCCCGCGCCGGGCCGCAGCTGGTACACCGGCGCGCAGCTCGGCTGGCGGTTTTAGCGCGGGGCGGGGGCTGATTAATCGGTTTTTAATGCCCGGAATCGCTCCCAATCCTTGAAAAACAAAAGGCCCCGACTCTGGACGAGTCGGGGCCTTTCGCATCAGGTAAGCTGGCGGCGCTAGCTCTGCTCTTCGGGCAGGGTGAAGGCGCGGTCGCTGGGGTCGGTGAGCTCACGGGGGAGGTTTTCGTCCGAAGCCGGCGCCGGGCCGGCCGCGTTCAGGGCCTGGGTATCGGTGCGGAGGGAGTCGTCCATCTCGTCGGACTTTTCCTGGCCCGAGGCGTTGTTATCGTCGAGCACCTGGCCGTGCGTGGCCGCGTCGAGCATGGGCGTCGAAGCGCCGTCTTCGGTGTTGGGCGCCTGGCCGGAAGTATTATTGGGGTTGGAAGCCATGAGGAAGGGAAAGTAAATCAGGGAAATTTTCTAAAGCAGGCCGGGGCGGCTACTCGTCGGTGGCGGGGTTGCCGGCCGGCTCTTCGCGGGTGTTGTGGGTGCCGCCGCCAGCGTAGCGGGGGTCGTCCTCCGACCAGGCGGCACGCTGCTCGTCGCTGTCGGCGTGCTGGGCGGCGCGCACGGCGGCGGGGTTTTGGTTTTGTTCCACGTGGCCGGCCTGGTCAGCGGGGTTTTCGGGCGCTTTTTGGGCGTCCTTGTCGCGGTCGTTAAACTCGCTGAATTCGTCGGGGTTGTCGTTGGCCCCGCTGCGGCCGGCGGCCGGCGGCGCATCGTAAGTAGCCGGGGTGGGCGCCGAGGCCGGCACGCCGCCAAACTCCCCGTATTCGGGGCTGCTGGCACTCACGGCCGGGTCATTGGGGTTGAGTTGGGCGTCGGCGGCGCGGTCCTTCTGGTCTTGGGGGCGGGTGTCGTTGGATTGCGGAATGGGAGCGTTTTGCGTATCCATGAGGAAAGAAGAAAAAGGAAAAACCAAACGGGGCGTCCCCGTCTTCGTACTCCTGTACGCAAACCAGCCGCCGCCGTTCACTTCCCAGTGCGGAGCTTATCTTTCCCTTCCACCCTACGCTTGCGAATATGTCCGTTAAACACGACTCCGAAAACCAGGAATTCACCGCCACCCGCGCCGGCCACGCGGCCGAGCTGGCCTATTCCCGCCCCGGCAAGGGCCTCATCGACTTCACCCACACCTTCGTCGACGAAGAATTGCGCGGCCAGGGCGTGGGCGAGGAGCTCGCCCGCGCCGGCCTAGCCTTCGCCCGCGAACACCACCTGAAGGTGAAAACCACCTGCACCTTCATGGCCGCCTTCGTCAAACAGCACCACGCCGAGTTCGCGGACATCCTGGCCTGACCGCGCTTGCCCCGCCGCGCCGCCGACGATGCAAAAATTAAAGCGGGGAGCTGCGGATTTGCCCGGTGCCGCAGCCTAAAAACTTCGCCCGTATTTTCGCCCCTCCCAATCACCCTTTTTCTCTTGCCCACCCATGCCCGACATCACCCCCGCCGAACTCCACCAGCGCCAGCAAGCCGGCGAAACGCCCACCATCATCGACGTGCGCGAAACCTGGGAGCACGAAGAAACCCGCCTGCCCGGCGCCCAAAATATCCCCCTCAACTCGCTGCCCGACAAGCTCGACGACCTCGCCGGACTCAAAGACCAGGAAGTCATCGTGCACTGCAAAACCGGCGGCCGCTCGGCCTCGGCCAAAGCCTACCTCACCCAGCAAGGCTTCACCAACGTGCGCAATTTGGTGGGCGGCTTGCAGGCCTACACCGCAGCGGGTATTTAGGGCCGGAGGTTAATTGAAAATTGAAAAATTGAAAATGAATAATTAAAAATGACGGGCCTTTAACAGGCGTCCGGCTCATTTTTAATTATTCATTTTCAATTTAATCGTCAGGCTCCCCCTCTCCGCGGGAGAGGGGGTCGGGGGGTGAGGTTACGGCGCCACCAGCTTCCCATCGGCCGCGTAGGCCAGCTCCCCCCGGTCCACCATTTCGCGCAGCGCCGCCGTAATCGCCGCCGCCTGCTGGGGCGGAAACGCGGCTAGCAGCTCGCGCGGCGTCGCACCAGCTTGGCGCACGTGCCGCAAGAGCGGCTCGCGCAGCGAAGCCGCTTCCGTAGCGGCCTGGGCGGCTTTTTTTTCGGCCAGGCAGTTGTCGCACACGCCGCAGCGGGCCGGGTCGGCCTCGTCGAAATAAGCCAGCAGCAGTTGCTGGCGGCAGCGCGTGCCGGCCAGGTACTGGGCCACGGCGGCGGTTTTGTGGCGGGCCAGGTCGCGGGCGGCGGTCATGCGCACCTGGTCGATGGGCAGCTTGGGCGCATCAAAGCGCGGCGTGGTAAACAGGGCCTGTGGCGATTCCTGGCGGGGCTGGTAGTGCAAAATGCTCGCCGTGTGCAGGTAGCGCAGCTGCTGGCGCACCTCCGTCACGCTGCGGCGCAGGTGCGTGGCCAGGGCATTCTCCGAAATGGGCTGGAAATCGGCAAACAGCTCGCCGCCGTGCAGCCGCAGCAGGGCCTTTATCAATAAGTCGTGCTGCGCGTTGGCCACCTGAAACGCGTACAAATCCTGGTGGTTCATAATCAGGTGCACCCGCGCCGGGCTGTTCACCGCCTCGTTCAATTGCACGAAGCCTTCGCGCTGCAAAATCCTCAGCGAATTGTGCGCGTCCACCGCCCGGATGCGGTAGGTTTCGGCAAACTGCGGCAAGTCGAACTCGAACGCCGCCAGCTCGCCGCCGCCCACCGCCGTGCGCGAGTAGTTGGCCAGCGCCTGGTACACGCGCCGCACCGTGTCGAGCGGCGGAAACGACTGGTTGGTGCGGCGGCGCAGCTCGTCGGCGTCGTTGGGCCCGGCCAGCAGCACGGCAAAGGCGTACTGCCCGTCGCGCCCGGCCCGGCCGGCCTCCTGGTAGTAGGCCTCCAGCGTGTCGGGCGCGTCGAGGTGGGCCACCAGGCGCACGTCGGGCTTGTCGATGCCCATGCCAAACGCATTGGTGGCCACGATGAGGCGGATTTTGTCGGCAATCCAGTCCTGCTGCACCTGGGTACGCTTTTCCGAAGGCAAACCCGCGTGGTACGCCGCCGCCGAAAACTTGTGCTGCTGCAAAAACGCCGCCGTGTCCTCCGTCTGCCGCCGCGTGCGGGCGTACACGATGCCGGTTTTGGTCGGCCCCACGCCGCGCACCACTTCCAGCAGCCGGCGCAGCTTATCCTCGGTGGGCAGCACCGAATACGACAGCTTGGGCCGCGCAAAGCTCTGCCGGAAAACCCCGAATTCCGGCCCAAACTTCAGCTTCGCCACGATGTCGGCCTGCACCTGGGCCGTGGCCGTGGCCGTGAGCGCAATCACTGGCGTGCCCGGCGGCAGCACCGCGCGCAGCTCGGCAATGCGCAGGTACGGCGGCCGGAAATCGTAGCCCCACTGCGAGACGCAGTGGGCCTCGTCCACGGCCAGCAGCCCCACGCTCATCTTCGCCACCCGCACCTGAAACAGCTCCGTAAGCAGCCGCTCCGGACTCACGTACAGAAACTTCACATTGCGCCCATACACGCAGTTGTCGAGCGCGTGGTCGATTTCCTGGTGGCTCATGCCCGCGTAAATGGCCTCCGCTTTCAGCCCGCGCCGGCGCAGGTTGTCCACCTGGTCCTTCATCAAAGCAATGAGCGGCGACACCACCAGGCAAATGCCCGGCCGCGCCAGCGCCGGCACCTGAAAGCAGATGCTCTTGCCGCCGCCCGTGGGCAGCAGCGCCAGCGTGTCGTGCCCCGCCAGCACCGAATTGATGATATCCTCCTGGCCGGGCCGGAACGCCGCGTGGCCCCAGTGCTCGCGCAGCAGCGATAAAGGCGAGGTTTCGGTGGGAGCGGAGGGCATGGGGGCGAAGATACTGCCCCGTTTTGCTAACCACCAGTTGCTTTCCCTACGGCATTTTTGTGCTCCATTACGTCAACGAAGGGACTGAAGAAGCTCGTTGGGAAGGAGTTCAGGAAACTCATCTCTAATTCGAGTTTTGTAAACTTTGAAAGATGAACGGGATTCTTAAACTCAATCCGGATATTTAGGCACATTTGCTGGGTTGGAAAGCCCCATTTGCAGCGGTTCACTAAAACAAGCATTAAGGAAGACGGTCGCTAATAAGCACGTAGAATTCGGCCCAAACGGCACCAGCGGCCCCTGATGGAAGCCTCACCTGGTGCAAGCATCTGTGGGGAGTACAGTCAAAAGGTAAGCCGCTGTCGGAAAAGCACCACGGGTCGAACAACTCGTGGTGCTGGCACCAATGAATTCCTACTGGCCCCTGTTGGCCGGTACCGGTGCTGTGTATTGGTTGTACTCTGTAATGATGCTCACCAGGTCACGGTAGTGGTACTGCGTGTCGCCCCGCGCCACTTTCGCGGCCAAATCCGGGTCTTCGGTTAAGTATTGGCTCATCTGCGCCCCAAACCCCGAGCGCTCCACTTGCTGTAAGCGGCCGTTGCGGCGCACAAAGAAGTGGCTGTTGGTGTAGGGGATGGCCGCATGCAGCAGCCCCCCCGGGACCGGCAGGGGCAACGGGGCCCGCTGTTGTTCAGCTTGCAGAAACAGTTCCACAGGGCCATTGACCATGCGTTGGGCCAGGATTTTAGCCTTTTTCTGTCCTTCCAGCCGCATGGTTTCGAAGTAGTAGGGCCCGGCCGTCATGCTGCGCACCTGCTCCACCCGAATCTCGTGGCGCGGCGGGGTGGGCTTGGCCTCCGGACGGGTAAAGTAGTAGTTGAACGGAAAGTCCATGCCTGGGTACTGGGTAAACACTGGCAAGTAGGCTTGGACGTCTGGGCCATCCATGCGCTTGAGGGTGCCCCAGGCAAACAGCAGGGACTTGTCAATGACGTGTAAAGTAGTATCGGCAGAAGTACCAGTCGGCACCGGTGCCAGCTGGGCTTGGCTGCCATAGGAAAGGGGTAGTAATGCGGCGAGTAAAAGGGTTCTCATGATAAAAGGGCAGTAATAAACGAATTGCGGCATTCAAGGACCTTACACAAAGGCCTAAATGATGCAAGATAGCGTTCAACAATGCACCGTCCTACACCGTGTCAGCGAGGTTGGCGAAGGACGTGGAAGCGCTACGGTTCACTAATGAAGCGCTAAATGCTAGTGAGGCTCAACAGTGGGAGCAGAAGCCGGCGGCCATAACTACCTTGCGGTGGTACTCTTGGCGTGTTTGAGCAGTTAGCATGGAAATGGAGTAGAATGTGGTGGGATACTAAGAGGCTATCCAAGTAGGGATTAATTTAGGGCATGGCTACTACCCAAGAGT
>CAXTCS010000053.1:0-20300 GCA_964242365.1 uncultured Hymenobacter sp.
TGCGGCGCTTCACCGAATCCTTGGCCATCATGTAGTTCACGGTGAGGTGCTTGCCTACTTCGCGCAGGAAATTCAGGAAGCCAAATTCCTTGAACCAGTCGTAGTTATTCACCACCAGCGCGCCGGTGGGGCCTTCGGAAAAATCCAGAAACTTCTCCAGCTGCGCCTGAATGCCGGCCTGGTTGTGGCGCAGGGTGGCTTCGTCGAGCAGGTTGCGCTCGGCCGATTTGCCGCTCGGGTCGCCAATCATGCCGGTGGCGCCGCCCACCAGGGCCACGGGGCGGTGGCCGGCGCGCTGCAAGTGCACCAGCAGCATGATGGTGGCCAGGTTGCCGATGTGCAGCGAGGCCGCCGTGGGGTCGAACCCGATGTAGCCGGTGATGGGCGCGTGGGTGGCCAGGTGCTCGGCGGTGCCGGGCATGGCGTCGTGGTACATGCCGCGCCAGGTGAGTTCAGGGATGAAATTCAAAGAGAATTATGAGTTATAAGTTATGAATTATGAGTTGGGGACAGCTTCGGGGTGGCTTGCCGAGCGCAAAGGTAAAACGGCCCATCTACCTTTGTGGTCTGGGCACGCCTTGCGTGCGAAACAGAGAAATGAGCAACCGCCGAACTGAAACTGGGCAACTCATAACTCATAACTCATAACTCATAATTGATACAAGAAGCCGACGCGATTCTCCAGCAGCTCCGGCAGCGGCAGTTTCAGCCCGTGTATTTTTTGCAGGGCGACGAGCCGTACTACGTCGACGTGGTGGCCGATTTGATTGAAAAAACGGCTTTGGCCGAGCACGAGCGCAGCTTCAATCAAGTTGTTGTCTACGGCAAGGACGTGGACGTGACCGGCATTCTGGGCCAGGCCAAGCGGTTTCCGATGATGGCCGAGCGCAGCGTCGTCATCGTGAAGGAAGCCCAGACCGTGGCCGATTTGGAGCAGGAGCGGAGCTGGCCTTTTCTGGAAGCCTACCTCAAAAACCCGCTGGCCAGCACCGTGCTCGTGTTTTGCTACAAGCACAAAACCCTCGACAGCCGCAAGAAGCTCGGCAAGCTGCTCGGCGGCAAAGAGTCGCCGGCCGTGCTCATGACCAGCAAAAAGCTCTACGACAACCAGGTGCCGCAGTGGCTTACGGCCAACGTGCGCGGGCGCGGCCAGCAAATCACGGGGCAGGCCACGGCCATGCTGGCCGAGTACATCGGGGCCGATTTGGGCCGCCTGGCCAACGAAGTCGACAAGCTGGTGCTGAACCTAAAACCCGGCCAGCCCATCGACGAGGAGCTGGTGCAGCGGCTGGTGGGCATCAGCAAGGACTACAATATTTTTGAGCTGCAAAAGGCCCTTGTGCAGCGCGACGTGCTCAAGGCCAACCGCATCCTGGCCTATTTCGCGGCCAACCCCAAGGCCAACCCGCTCATCCCGAACCTGACGCTGCTGTTCAACTTTTTCACCAAGCTGCTGGTGCTGCACCAGGCCGGCCCCAACCCGTCGGATGGCGAGTTTAAGAAGCTGGGCATCCTAAACAGCTTCGCCCAAAAGGAGTACCAGCAGGCCCTGCGCGCGTACCCGGCCGAGCGGGTGGTGGGCCTCATCCACGACATCCGCCGGGCCGACGCGCAAAGCAAGGGCATCGAAAGCGGCTCGATGGACGACGCCGAGATTCTGCGGGAGCTGGTGTGGCTGATTCTGCACAACGTGCCGGCCGGGGTGCTGGGATAACATCAGCACGATTGTGGCCGTAATTGGGAAGGTAGTTCACCTTAAACCGATTTCACTCATGAGCGATAACCAACCTAGTGGCACCCTCGGGGGCCTCATTGCCAGCCTGTTCGGCGGCAGAACCAACGACGATGGTGCGCGGGCGGATGCTTCGCCGACCCGCAAAGTGGTGGGCGGTGCCCTGCTGGCCGCCGGTGCGGCCTACTTGTACAAGCGCTACAAAAACGGGAGCCTGAATGTGCCGGGTATTAAGCCCGAATAGCCATTTAACCAGTTTGAAAGAGAAGCCCCGCTAGCAATTGCTGACGGGGCTTTTTTGGGTTAGCGTGCAGCGGTGTAGAGACGCAATATTTTGCGTCTCGTCGTTGCTGATGTTGTTTAATCCGAACGGCACGGCTGGTCATTCAACGCAAGTTGTTCAACGACGAGACGCAAAATGTTGCGTTTCTACACCGCCTCTGCCGCTTCCTGAAGCTGTGCCAGCTGCTGCCGCAGTCGGTCGCGCTCGGTTTGCAAAGCAGCGCGGTTGGTGGCGGCGTAGGCATCGCGGGCGGCCTCATCGGCCTGAGCGAGGGCAAAGGCTTCCGAGGCCCGCAACTCGTTTAGCTCACGCAACAGCTCGGCGTGCTTGGCGGCGAGGACGTCGCGGCGGGCGCGCAGGGCGTCAACGGAGCTGAGGACCGGCGGAGCGGCTGTGAAATGGCCTTGCCGCAGGTGCAGCAACTGGTCTTCAAGCGCCGCGAGGTCCTGCTGCTGGTAGGCGGCTTGCACCTGCTGAAAGGCGGCGGTGGCGGCCTGCTGCTGGGCGGGCGCGGCGCGGTCGGGGTGGCAGAGCTGCACGGCTTCGCGGTAGAGCTTTTTGAGGGTAGCGCGGCCGTCGGCATCGAGCGCGAAAGTGTGGGCGGCCACGGTGGCGGCCTCCTGGCGGTCGTGGGCCTGCTGCTGGTAGCGTTGCTTGGCCTGCTGGTACTCGCTTTCGGAATACGCCGACTCTTGGCGGTGGTAGCGGGCCGTGTCGCGGCGCAGGCCCAGCACTTCCTGCAACAGCGCGCCCAACGCCCGCTGGTGCCACAGATCGAAATTCAGCAGCTGGCGGTAGGCGTCGCCGCGCTCGGCTTCGAGGGCCAGCAGCTCGGTTTCGAGCAGCCGGATTTCAAGCTGGAGCACCGGCAGGAGCGGGTCTTCCCACACCCGCACCTGGACGTAGGCGGCCACGAAGGCTCGCAACAGCTCCAGGGCTTCGGCGTAGCGCTGGGCGCGCAGGGCGGCCACCACGGCCGGAAGGCGGGCATCGGCCAGGTTTTCGGCTTCGAGGCGCTCGATGTGCTTGGGCAGGTCTTCGGTTTCGTGCAGGGCCAGCAGCGTTTTTATCACGCCCAGCCGCTTGAGGACACGCTCCACGGCGGGGCTGCCGGTGGCAGCAGCAGCATCGGGCGGGCCGGTGAGGCGCTGGAACTCGCGCAGGAAGTGCCGGGCTAGCTCGGCATCGCCGGTGGTGAGCACGATGTTTTCCTCGTTGCCGTGGGCAGCTTTGTTGGTCCAGTTGTAGGAGCCGGTGAGCACGTCGCGCCCGTCGAGGACGCAGAATTTGTGGTGCATCAGGCGGTCTTCTACCACTGTCACGCGCCCGCCGGCAGCTTCCAGCTCCACGAAGGGCAGGCCGCCGGGCTGGAAGTTGATGCCTTTCTCGTCGCGCGTGAGGCACAGCGCCACGGCGATGCCCGCCCGCTGCCGTTCCAGCAGCGCCGCAAACAGCGCCCGGTCGGTGAACCACGCCACGGCGACTTGGATGGAGTGCCGGGCCAGGCCGATTTCGCGGAGGAGGACGGCGCGGATGTCGCTGAAGAAGGCTTCGGAGGGCATGGGGGAACTATAATAAAGTTAGCATCCAGTAGATATCTCCTTCGTAATCGTCAAACGAAGTCCAATAACCATCAAAATGCTCCTGTACTAAAAGATTATCAGCACTTGCGCCATTAATATCACCTGTTTTATCTTTTGCCACTGCTCTGTTGTGATAAGCGTAACAACTGTGGCCATGTGCTTGGATTAACTCGTCAAAATCTTGAATTGCTCCCGCGTAATCACCTGACTGATATTTGACGCACCCTCTATTAAAACGAGCTTTCCATTTGTACCTTTCAACAATAGCGGGATGATGAAATGTGCTAAAATTAACTAATTCGGAAATTATGTCGAAATCGCGGATTGAAGCTTGATAGTTTGCTAGTGCTTTACCATTCAGCAATCCTCTTTCATTATAGTAATCCAAATTGTCCGGCCAGGCGACTACTAAACCATTAAGTTTCTCTAATGCCCAAAGTGTAGCCTTTTCATCATAAAAATATCTGCATAGCACTTGTAAAAATTCTGCATCTAATAGTTCTGTCTGTTCTGATTTTTTGATGGATAAGACTGACAGATGCAAAGTTCCTTTCCAATGATTGGGGTCAAGTTCTAAACAGTGACTAAATGCTCTAATAGCTTCTTCTGTATTAGAGGCAATACGAGCAGCTATTCCTTTTTCGAACCAATATTCCGCCAAACTTTCCTGTACCACTTCTCGCAAAATACCCAGCGTGGTTTTTGTGCGCTGAAATACCGCAATAGTGGATGGTTGCCAAACAGACAGGTTATATTGTGAGTCAGTCATCATTCAATAAAAGGCGTAGGGTGTGTGACCAAAAAGTGCTTGTATCGAGCGTGAATCAGGAATGAAAGCTAGTAGTCACAACACTGAATGAACAAAATTTTGTACTTTATCAATATCGTGTTACCTTTGTCTCGTTCTTTCCTCCTATGGATTGGCACTTAACTTATGAAGGACAACATGTCCATTTGGATTGAGCCAACGCAATCCCGCCCCGAACTTTTAGAGCAAGTTTTGGTGTGCTTAGAACTTCCACAGGATGGAAAGCCAGGCGTATTTACATTGGCTCTGTATATGAGTAGAAACGGTAATCCCTGGTTTTATCACACGGTACCAGTGCTTTCGCCGACTCGTTACAGCCGAGAGCCTCGGCCCATAGATCATCCAAATAAAGTGATTTGCTGGATGCGCATACCAGCTAATTAATACACGTCCCGCAGCAGCCCCAGCGTCGTTTGCGTCCTTTGCAGCAGGGCATTGGTGGGGGGCAGCAGGGCGGGCAGGTGGGGCGGGGTGGCGGCGGGGTCATGGGGCTGGTCGGGCATCTGGGGCGGAGATTATTACAGGGGCAAGATAATGAAAGAAGCTCCGGCTATTTAAGCAGAGCTTCCTGGCAATTGTAGACGCATTGGCTATTATACCAGCTCCAGCAGTTTATCGCCCGGAACGTGCAGGGTAGTATGAAGCCGCTTGACCAAATCCAGGTTTGGGGCGCGGCGGCCATTAACAACCTCGCTCAGCCGGGATTCGCTGATGCCCAGCAGTTGGGCGAATTGCTTTTGCTTCATTCGGAGCCGGTACATTTCCACTTCCAGCCATCCGGCCAGCGTGGTGGGCGCGGCGGGCTCGTGGCCCTGCTGGATTTCGTAGGCATCGATGGCTGCCCCAAGTTCTCGCAAGCGCGGCAGGTGCAGGGTTTCGTTTTCCTGACCCAGGCGCATGGCTTCGGTCAGGGCCGCCTGGTATTGGGTTTCGGTGGTAATTAGGGTAGGCATAGCGGTGAGGCGTTCGTATGATTTAGTAAGTACGGAGGCAGTAATGCCTACAGGGTCGGGAGTTGCGCCCGCCGCTTGTCGTATTCCTTGTGGGTGAAAATCCCCCGGATGTACAGCTGCTGGGCTTTGAAGAAAATCATGGCGACAACGCGGTAGCTGCCGACATTGAACACGTACCGGTCGTTAGTAATGTAGTCAATATCGGATTCCTCGGCCCGTAATTCGTTGAGGTTAGCCCAGGTCGCTAGCTTGGTTTTGTGGTACCAAACGTTCATTATTTCAGCTGATTGCGGGTGCCTGGCGGTAAAAGCAGTAATTATTGGCTTGCTTAATACGTGCATTCTTCCATTGCTAGTATGTAATCGAGGGTACCAACCTACTTTACGGTGATTTGGTTTGCAAATTCAAAATTATAATTCTGTTTTTGGAATTATCCGGGCTGCTAAGTTTAGAGAAGTCGCCGCGTTGACAGGACAGATTGCCGCGCTCCACTGCGTTCCGCTCGCGATGACAGCAACCGCATCCGGCAATACAAACCCGCATTTCCGCGTTCACCGGGCAACCTACGGGCATTTATCGCTACTTTTGGCGAGTTCCCGGGCCCGGTGCGGCCCCTCCACGACAGGTATTTACATGAAGCTATTTCCCCGGCTGGCGCTGGCCGCCGCCCTGAGTGCCGCGGCGCCCCTGGCCGCCCAGGCCCAGCAAACCCAGGTTTTCGCTGCCGACGAGCGGCACTTTCAGGAAGGGTTGGAGTTGTTTGACCGCGGCCAGTACGGCGCGGCCCAGGAGGCGTTTCGGGCGTATCTGGCCATTGAGCCGGTGCACACCAGCCAAGCCGGCCCCACGGCCGCCGACCGCACCGCCGACGCCGAATATTACTACGCCGTGAGCGGCCTCTACCTCTCGCACCCCGATGCCGAGGGGTTGATTCTGGCTTTCGCCGCGCAGCACCCGGCGCACCCGCGTGCTGCCTCGGCGTATTTCGAGCTGGGCAAGTTCTATTTCGACCAGAAAAACTACGAGTCGGCCATCCGTTACTTTACCAAAGTGGCCCCCGACAACCTGAGCAACGACCAGCGCGCGGAGTCCGATTTCAAGCTGGGTTACAGCTACTTCGAGCAGAAGGACTACGAAAAGGCCCGCTTGCTGTTCGACCGCAACAAGCAGGTGCAGAGCCAGTACAAGTACGCCAGTGCCTACTACGCCGGCTACCTGGGCTACCGCGCCGGCGACTACGCCGCCGCCCGTGCCGACCTGGCCGTGGCCGAGCAAAACGACGCTTACAAGCCCGTGGTGCCCGCTGTGGTTACCCAGATTTATTACAAGGAAGGCAACTACGACGGCCTGATTGCCTACGCCTCAAAAGCGTTGCAAAACACCCCGCCGCCCCAGAATTCCGACGAAATTCAGCTTCTGCTCGGCGATGCGTATTACCAAAAGCAGCAATACAAGGAAGCGGCCGAGAATTTTGACAAGTACGCGGCCTTGCACGGCAACAAGATTGAGCCGGCGCTGCAATACAAGATTGGCTTTGCCAATTACAAGATGGGCGACTACAAGGGCGCTATTTCCAGCCTGAAAAACGTGGCCGTGCGCCGCGACTCGTTGGGCCAGAATGCCGCCTACCACCTGGGCCTGAGCTACCTGCAAACCAACCAGAAGCCCCAGGCCGTGACGGCTTTTGAGGCCGCCCGCCAGGGCACGTTTGACAAAGGCATCGCCGAAAACGCCACCCTCAAACTCGGGCAGGTGCAGTACGAGCTGGGCAATTTGCCCGAAACCATTGCCGTGCTGAAGGACTTCCGCAAGAAGTTTCCGCGCTCGAAAAACCAGGCTACGGTGGACGACTTGCTGAGCACGAGCTTTTTATCGTCTACCGACTATTCGCAGGCCCTGACTTACCTCGAAGGCCTCGACGAGCGGGGCGACAAGCTCGACGCTACGTACCAGCGCGTGGCGTATTCGCAGGCCGCCACGCTGTATAACAACGGCAACTACGGCGCGGCCCTGCCGCTGCTCGACAAGTCGTTGAAATACCCGTCGGACGACGCGCTGCGGGCTGCCGCGCAGGTGCTGCGGGGCGAGATTTACAGCGTGGGCCAGCAATACCCCGATGCCATTACGGCCTACGTGGCGGCGGCCCGCTCGGCCCGGCAGGGCGGCGTGACGCCCGAAGAAGCTGATTTTGAGCAGAAAGCCCGCTACGGCCTGGGTTATGCCTACTACAACACCAAGCAGTACGAGCGCGCCCGGCCGCAGTTCCAGGCCTTCCTCAGCGACACCGATGCCAAACCGTCGGACCCCAACTACTACGACGCCACCCTGCGCCTGGCCGATACCTATTACGTGGCCAAAAGCTACCCGCAGGCGCTCGCGCTCTACGACAAGGTGATAACGGCCAATGCCGCCGATAAGGACTACGCCTACTACCAAAAGGGCCGGACCCTGGGGCTGATGGGCCGCCGCGAAGAGGCCACCAGCACCCTGGCCGCGCTGCTCAAAACCAGCCCCAACTCGCGCTACGCCGAGGATGCCGTGTTCCAGCAGGCCCAGCTTTCCTTTGAGGCCGGCGAGTACCAGCCGGCCGTAACCGGCTTTTCGCGGCTGATTGACAACCGGCCCACCAGCGCGCTCATTCCGCAGGCCTTGCAGAAGCGCGGCGTGGCCTACGCTAACTTACAGCAGCAGGAAAAAGCGGTGGCCGATTTTCAGCGCGTGCTCACCGACTTTCCGCGCAGCGAAGCCGCTTCGCAGGCCATTTACAGCTTGCAGGAAAGCCTGACGGCGCTGGGCCGGACGGAGGAGTTTGATGCCGCGCTGGCCTCGTTCAAGGTGCAGAACCCGGACAGTAAGGCCACCGAGAGCGTGGAATTTGAAGCGGCAAAGTCGCTGTATCTGGCTGAGAAATACCAGCCTGCTATTCTGCGGTTGGAGTCGTACTTGAAGCAGTACCCCGAAACGGCCCTGGGGCCGGATGCCCGGTTTTTCCTGGCTGATTCGTACCTGAAAACCGGCGACAAGCAGCAGGGCCTGACCCGCCTGCGCGCCGTGGTGGCCGAAGGCAAAAGCGAGTTTCTGAACCGCGCCGTGGGCCGCTTGGCCGACCTGGAGTTCGAGCATAAGAACTACGCCGACGCGGCCAAGCTCTACGAGCGCCTGCGCGGGGCCAGCACCAACCGCCGCGAAGTGGCCAACGCCACCCTCGGCCAGATGCGCAGCCTCTACGAAACCGGCGACTACCCCGGCACCCGCCGCGTGGCCGAGGAATTGCGTGCCCAGGCCGGCGCCACGGCCAACGCCACCAACGCCGCGCTGCTCTACCTGGGCAAAGCGAGCCTCCGCTCCGGTGGTTTCGACCAGGCCGCCACCGAGCTGGCCGCCGCCGTTGCGGCCGCGCCCAACGACGCGAACGGGGCCGAAGCCCAGTATTACCTGGCCGAAACGCTGTTCAAGCAGAAGAAAAACGAAGACGCCATCGCCGCCGCGCTCAGGGTCAACTCGAACTTCAGCAGCTACCAGCTGTGGCAGGGCCGGGCCTTCCTGCTGGTGGCCGAGGTGTATGCGGCCGAGGGCGACAACTTTCAGGCCCGCGGCACGCTGAACTCGCTCATCGACAACAACTTCCCGGTGCCCGAGGTGCTGGCCGCCGCCAAGGAACGCCTGAAAACCCTGGGGGCCGACCAGCCCGAAGAACCGACCGAGCCCAAAACCCCGGCTACCAAGGCACCCCCCGCCAAGGCCCCGGCGAAAACGCCCGCCAAAGCGCCCGCCAAAGCCCCGGCTGCCGCCCCCGCCACCGGCAAAGTCCCCGCTGCCACGCCGGCCCCGGCCAAAGTAGCCGTGCCCCGCACCAGTCTGGGCGGTACCACCGCGCCGGCCGACACGGCCACTCAGCGCTAGGCGCGGCGTATTTTTATCATTGAATAACCAGTTGCTGATGAAGCATTTGTCAAAAAATAAATCACACTCTGCGATGCGTCAGGGCGCTGGTCTGGCCCTGGCCGCCGTGCTGATTGGGGGCGTAGCGCCGACCGCTGCCGCCCAGGCCCAGGCCACCAAAGGCGGCAAGCATACCGGCAGCATCGAAGAAGCCGAGATTGAAATCGTGAAAGAGCGGGTGAACCAGCTGCCCGAAGCCACGCGCAACTTTGACAAAATCAAGCTGCCGGCCGCCCCCAAAACCGAGCGCAAGGTGGCCTACACGTTCCCCGATTTCCGGCTGCCCGCCGACCGGCTGAATCCTTCGGTGAAGGTGCTCACCATCCGGGCCGAGGAGCCCGCGCCGCTCACCGGCAACTTCGTGAAGGCCGCCATCGGCAACTACGGCACGCTCTACGGCCGGGGTTATTTCCATAGCACCCGAAATACCGACCATGCTTACGGGCTGGATGTGAAGCACGTAAGCTCGGTGAACGGGCCGGTGGATGGCAAAAACTCCCGCATGTCTGAAACCAGCGCCCACCTCATGGGCGAGCTGTACCGGGGCACGTCGGCCTTCGGGGCCAACCTGGACCTGGGCCGTGAGCGCTACAACTTCTACGGCTACAACAAGGCCGCCAACGGCAGCCCCGTGGCCACGCCCGAGGCCAGCGACCTCAAGCAGGTGTTCAACCGCTTCGCCGTGAAGGCCTACGCGCACAACCGCGACCCCGAGCAGCAGCTCACCTACGACGCCGGCATCGGCTACCGCTACTGGAGCGACAGCTTCGCGGCCACCGAAAACGACGTGCGCCTGAATGCCAAAGTCGGCTACGCGCTGGGCGAAACCAGCCGCGTGACCGTGGCCGCCGACGCCTCTTTTATCTCGGATAAGGACCAGGCCGCCCCGACGCCAACCCGGCCCGACCCGGCGCTGGCGACCCGGACCCGCACGTTCGTACAGGTTACGCCGGCCTATGAGTTTGTCAACAAGAGCATTGCGTTCTCGGTGGGGGCCACGCTGGGGTATTCGTCGGATACCGCGACGAGCGTGAGCAAGGCCGTTATTTACCCGGCCGTGCGCCTGGGCTACACCGTCGAGCCCGAGAAATTTATGGTATATGCCGGTTTGGGCGGTGCCTTGCAGCGCGTGACGCGCTACGACCTGAGCACCGAAAACCCCTGGCTGAACCGCGGCCTGAACGTGGCCGATACGCACCGCGGCCCCACGGTTTACGCCGGCTTTACCTCGACTCCCGCGCGGGGCCTGGAGCTGAACGCCCGCGCCACATACGCCCGCGACCGCAACCTGTATTTCTACCTCAACAACGCCATCGACCCCACCAAGTTCGACCTCGTGTACGACCCGCACGCCACCGGCGTGTTCAACCTGCACGGCGAATTGCTTTATAACGCGGCCGAAAAATTCCGCCTGGGCACGCGGCTCGACTACAATAAGTACGCCCTCAAAAACCTGCCGCAGCCCTTTCATCGGCCCGAGTTTCAGGGGTCGGTGTTTGGCACCTACAACGTTTTCGACAAGCTGATGCTGGGCGTGGAAGGCTATTTCTACGCGGCCAGCTACGGCATCAGCTACTTGCCGGCGGCCACGGCGGGGGCCGTGCGCGTGCCCGATTACTACCGCGCCACCGACCCGGTGGTCGACCTGAATCTGCGGGCCGATTACCGGATTACGCCAAAAATATCCATCTTTGCAATGGGTAATAACCTCGCCAACCGCCAGTATCAGCGCTTCTACGGCTATCCGGTGAAGGGCATTAACGTGCTGGGCGGGGCGACCTATACGTTTTGAGTAATTATGAGTTTTGAATGATGAGTGATGAGATTTCCTCATACCTCTTGCTTTTCAGCTAGTTCCAAACCCATCACTCATCATTCAAAACTCATAACTCGAACAGCATGCACCTCGCCGACCACATCCGCCCCCTGCTCCGTGACCACGACTGCGTGATAATCCCTGACTTTGGGGGCCTCGTGGCCGATGTTTCGCCGGCACGGGCGCAGCCCGGCCGGCAGGCGCTGAGTCCGCCCACCAAGCTGGTGGCCTTCAACCAGGCCCTGACCCGCAACGACGGCCTGCTGGTGGATGCCCTAAGCCAGCATTTGGGCCTGCCCATCGCCCAGGCGCGCGAAGCCGTGCGCGTGGCCGTGGCCGCTCTGCAACAGGAACTTGACGAAACCAACCGCACGGAGCTGCCGGGTATCGGCATATTTCGTCGGGCCGTTGGTCGTGGGCTGGCGTTTGAATACACCGGAACCGATAACTTGCTGGCGGCCGCTTTTGGCTTGCCGGAGCTGGCGGCCCGGCCCGTGCGCGCCAGCGATGCCCGGCCCCAACGGCCCTTGCCCGCGCTGCGCGGCGCGGCCACCCGCCGCACGCGCTGGGCGCGTCTGCTGCCCGGTGGCGTGATTGCCATTGCCGCCGGTTTGTTGCTCCTGGTTAATTATCAGGTGGCGCTGGATGCCGGCTACCTGCCCGCCAAATGGCGCGTCCAGCTGCCAAAGTGGGAAATGGCCCGCCGTGCTGCGGCTCCGGTTGCTCCGGTCACCGAGCCGCAGCAGGCAACTTTGGGCCAGCATGATTTCAGCAGCAGCGCCGTTGCCACCGAGGGCATGACGCCCCTGGAAACCCCGGCACCCGCTCCGGTGACACTGGTTGATTCGTCGCCAATCGAAGAAGCCGGGCCGAGCAGCGCCACGGAATCGGACCCCAAAACGGCCCTGGCCAAGACCCGCGCCACGCCCCCAGCCAAGCCGGTGGAAACCGCCGTGCCTGCTGCAACGGTTGCCGCCACGCTGGCCCGTGTCAATGCTCTGGTTGCCACGGCTTCCGGCAGCGCCGCCACAATCAAAACCCGGACCGGCCGTTATTACGTCATTGCCGGGGCCTACAGCAGCCTGGCAGGAGCCGAAAAAGGCCGCAAACTGCTGGCCCGCACCGGCCACCCGGCCCGCGTTATTCTGCCGCCTTACGGCAGCCGCCTGTTTCGCCTCACGGCCGCCGATTATCCCGACCTGGCTTCGGCCCAACGCGAAGCCCAGCGGCTGCGCGTAAGCACGCGTTGCGACTACAATACCTTGAAATTCTAACTGTCCGCATGTCCGTATTCCTTTTGCAAGCGACTGCTGCCGCCGTCGATACTGTTACCACTGCCGCTTCGGCCGCTCCAATCGCAAGCACCAGTGTCCCCGTTATCGACTTGCTATTGCGCGGGGGACTGATAATGATTCCGCTGGTTGCCCTTTCTGTTCTTTCGGTTTACATCATTATTGAGCGCTACATCACCATCCGCAAGGCCGCCGGCAACCCCGACGCCTTCATGGCCAGCATCCGCTCGCTGATGGTGAAGGGCGACCTGGCCGGCGCCAAGCTGCTCTGCGCGCAAACGGCCTCGCCCTTGGCCCGGATGGTGGAAAAAGGCCTGCGCCGCATCGGCCTGCCGCTGAAAGAAATCGAAACCAGCGTCGAAAACGTGGGCAAGATTGAAATCGCCCGCCTCGAAAAAAACATCAGCATTTTGGGCATCATTGCCGGCATCGCGCCCATGATTGGCTTCGTGGGAACGATTATCGGGGTTATCAAAATCTTCTATTCCATCGCCGCCACCAAGGAATTCGGTATTCCGCAAGTTGCCGACGGCCTGTACGTGAAGCTGGTAACGTCGGCCACCGGCCTTATTGTCGGCATCATTGCCCACATCGGCTACCACTGGCTCAGCATTCTGGTCGAGCGCATGGTGTTCCGCATGGAAAACTCGGCGATTGAGTTCATGGACATTCTTCAGGACAACTGAGCTAATTATGAATTATAAATTTTGAGTTATGAATTGTATAGCGGCATTTCAAACCGCACCTGTTTTCATAATTTATAATTTATAATTCGAAATTTATAATTCAACCAAATGAATCTTTCCCGCCGTCATCGCCTCGCGTCGCACGTCGAGACCGGGGCCATGAACGACATCATGTTCTTCCTGATGTTGTTCTTTTTGATTGCCTCCACGCTGGTTAATCCCAACGTTATCAAGCTGCTGCTGCCGAATGCCAAATCCAGCAAGCAGGTGATGAAGCAGCCCATCACCGTTTCGGTGGACGCGGCCGGCCAGTATTTCGTCAACAAAAAGCCCGTCAGCCCGACGGCTGTTGAGTCGGAGCTGGTGGCCCTCGTGGGCACGGCCCCGACTGCCGCGCAGCCCACCGTGGTGCTGCGCGTCGACGCGTCGTTGAACGTTCAGAAGCTGGTTGACATTCTGGAAATCGGCAACCGCCTCAAGCTGAAGATGGTGATGGCCACCCAGGCCCAGCAAGCGGCGGGGAAATAACGGGGAATGGAGGTGGAGGAATTACCTTCCTCGGGCTTCCTGCATAATTCTTCGTTCCTCCCGCTTCATTCCTCATTGAAACATGGCTATTGATTATCCCGAACCGCATCGCCGCGAAGCCCTGATTGGCACCTTGGTGGTGCACGGGGTGCTGCTGCTGCTGTTTATTTTTATGGTCTTCAAAGGCCCAAATCCCCCGCTGGCAACCCTGGCGGGTGGGGGCGGCGAAGTCGAGCTGAACTACGGACTCGACCCGGCTGGCTCGGGCGACGTGCAGAGCCGCGCCCCGGCCAATGACTCGCGTAACCGCGAAGACAGCCGCCCGCCCCAGGCCAGCCCCGCCCCGCAGCCCCGGCCCGTCGAGACGGTGACGCCCGACCCCACGCCGCCCGCGCAGGAAAAAATCATCACGAGCGAGGCCGAAGAAAGCCCCGTTTCTGAGGCCCCGGTTGAGAAGCCGGCGCCGGTGAAGGAAGAGGTGAAAGTGGCGCCCAAGCCGGCCCGCCGGGTGGCCGTCACGTTTTCGCCCAACGGCAGCGCCACCGGCGGCGGCAACGGCGAGAATGGCACCAGCAACGCTCCCGCGGGCAACAACAACGGCGACCGGCCCGGCGCCGTGGGCGACCAGGGCAGCCCGCACGGCACGCTCAACGGCAAGGCGCTGTACGGCGCCGGCGGAGGCGACGGGGAGGGCGGCGGCCGGGGCTCGGGGCACGGAATTGGCGATGGCGGCCTGGAAATGAGCGGCTGGGCGCCGGATTCTACGCCCAGCGTTCCGGCGGTGGACGACAACTCGGGCATCGTGCGCTTTAAGATAAAAATCAACGAAGAGGGCGAGATTCAGGCCATCTCCAAAGTGTCGGGTAACGTATCGGCGGCCCAGGAGAAGCTGTGCCGCGATGCGCTCAATGACATGAGTTTCCGGCGAACCAACAGCGGCAGCGGGGGGGCTACCGGCTTCTATACCTTCAAAATTACCGTTCGGTAATGGCCTTAAAAACGAAGTAGCGTCCCGTCGTCTGCCGAGCAGGCGGCGGGATTTTTTCGTTAGGCGCCGCCCGAATGCCGTTAATTTGTGGTTTCTCTCGCTTCTGACTTTCCGCCCGTGACTTATTCCGAAACCCTTGCCTACCTCTACGAGCAGCTGCCCATGTTTCAGCGGGTGGGCGCGGCGGGCTTCAAAAAGGGGCTGGGCAACACCCTGGCGCTGGCCGAAGCCCAGGACCACCCGGAGCGGCGGTTTCGCAGCGTGCACGTGGCCGGCACCAACGGCAAGGGCAGCAGCTCGCACCTGCTGGCGGCGGTGTTGCAGGCCGCCGGCTATAAGGTGGGCTTGTACACCTCGCCGCACCTGCGCGAGTTCACCGAGCGCATTCGGGTGAACGGGCAGGAGCTGGCCCCCGAGTACCTGGTGGAATGGGTGGCGCGCTGGCGGCCGTTGTTTGCGGAAATTGAGCCCTCGTTTTTTGAGATGTGCGTGGCGTTGGCGTTTGCTTACTTCGCCGAGCAGCGCGTGGACGTGGCGGTGGTGGAAGTGGGCCTGGGCGGCCGGCTCGATTCCACGAACATCATCACGCCGCTGGTGTCGCTTATCACCAACATCAGCTTCGACCACCAGGCCCTGTTGGGCAACACGCTGCCCGAAATCGCGGGCGAAAAAGCCGGCATCATCAAGCCCGGCGTGCCCGTGGTGGTAAGCCAGACCCAGCCCGAAGTCGCCGACGTGTTTCGGCGCGAAGCCGCCGCGAAGCTGGCGCACCTGGTGTTTGCCGACCAGATTTATCGGGCCGATTTCGTGGCCGAGCCGTCGGCTGAAACCGGCCTGCGGCCCGTTTCGGTGCTCCAGCACGGCCGGCCGTACCTGCCCGATGCCGCGCTGGCTCTGCCCGGCGACTACCAGCAATTCAACCTGCCCGGCGTGCTCGCCACCCTCGACGAGCTGCGCGCGCTGGGCTTTCGCATCACCGAAGCGGCGGTGCGCACCGGCCTGCGGCAGGTGACGCAGCTCACGGGCCTGCGCGGGCGCTGGAGCATCATCGGCCAGCGCCCGCTGGTGGTGTGCGATACGGGCCACAACGCCGCCGGCCTGCGCCTGGTGGTGGCCCAGCTGCGGCGGCTGCCGCACCAGCGCCTGCACTTGGTAATTGGCACCGTGAACGACAAAGACGTGGCCGGAATGCTGGCCCTGCTGCCCCAGGAAGGAGCGTATTACTTTTGTGCGGCCAACATTCCGCGGGCCTTGCCGGCGGCGGAGCTGGCGCGGCAAGCCGGCGAATTGGGACTTGCGGGTCGTTCCTACGAGTCGGTGGCGGCGGCCGTGGCGGCGGCACGGGCGGCGGCCGGGCCGGAAGACGTTGTTTTCATCGGCGGCAGCACCTTCGTGGTGGCCGAAGTCGAAGAGCTTTATGCCTAATCAAGATTGGGAATGAGGCACGAGCTGCGGGCGCGGCAACTCCTCATTCCTCATTCCTCATTCCTCATTCCTCATTCCTCATTCCCAACATCTTGCCTCGCGTCAAACTCCAGCGCTTTACCGACAACGCCATACGTCCCGACATCATTGAACCCGGCAAGCCCGACTACGAACAGCTGGGCGGGCGCTGGCGAACCGATTTTTTTCAGGCCCCAAATCCCCTTACTTTGGAGGTGGGCTGCGGCAAGGGCGAATACACCGTGGGCCTGGCGCAACGCCATCCCGGCCGCAATTTTCTGGGCCTCGACATCAAGGGCGAGCGCATCTGGCGGGGCAGCTCCCGCGCCAGCGAGCTGGGGCTGACCAACGTGGGCTTCGTGCGGATGCGGGCCGAAGCCCTGGCCGCCCAGTTCGGCCCCGGCGAGCTGGACGAAATCTGGATTACGTTCCCCGACCCGCGCCCCCGCGACCGCGACATCAAGCGCCGGCTCACTTCGCCGCGCTTCCTGGCGCTGTACGAACAATTGTTAATTCCCGGCGGCCGGCTGCACCTCAAGACGGACAACGAAGGCCTGTTCGACTACACGCTGGCCACGCTGGCGGCCCGGCCCGGCGCCGTGGTCGAGCGCGCCACCCGCGACCTGTACTCGGAAACCGCGCCGGAATTTGCGGAAGCCCAGGCCATTCAAACCAACTTCGAAGGCAAGTACCGGGCGGTGGGCGTGCCGATTAAGTACGTGCGGTTTCGGGTGAGCTAGCGCAGGGGCACTTCAGCTTTCATAACTACTGCCTAGCCGTGCGGGTCAATCCCGTCACGTTTGCTAAATTGAATAATATTCCGCGCGGCTAAGCCCGTCACCTCGAACTTCCTGGGGCGGCCTGGCACGGCATTTCCTGGCGTTGGGCCAGCGCTTTTCTGGTCCGCAACGTCCGCTATTCTGAGTTTGCGGGCCAGAAAGGGTGGGTCCGACGCGGGGGGTATTTTTCCGTTGCTGTGCCATGACTCAACGCCGCGTTCGCCTGCTACTGGCTTTGTTGCTGACGGCATTCTGCCGGCTGCCGGCCCCTGCCCAGCGGGTAGGGCTGGTGCTGAGCGGCGGCGGGGCCAAGGGCCTGGCCTACGTCGGGGTGCTCAAAGAATTGGAGAAAAACCACATTCCGGTTGATTACGTCGTGGGCACGAGCATGGGCGCCGTGGTGGGGGCCATGTACGCGGCCGGCTACTCGCCCGCTGAGATTGAGGCCATTACGCTGACGCCGGATTTTCAATCCTGGGCCTCGGGCAAAGCGCTGGAGGACCACGTCCTCGACCGCCTCTTCAGCGTGCCCTCGCCCGCGGCCCTGCACTTGGGCATGGCCGTTGATTCGGGCTTCCACGTGCACCCCAGCCCCGATTTTGTCAACGATTTAAACCTGAATTTTGCCCTGGCCCGGCTGTTGACGCCGGCCAGCACCCTCGCCCACGGCGATTTTGACCACCTCCTGGTGCCCTTTCGGTGCCTGGCCGCCGAGGTGTTCACGCGCCAGCAAGTGGTGCAAAAAGCCGGTTCTTTGCCCGATGCCGTGCGCAATTCCATGGCTTTCCCCCTGGCTTTCCGGCCCATCCGCAACCTCGACGGCCGCTACCTGTTCGACGGCGGCGTTTTCAACAACTTCCCCGTCGACGTGATGCGCCAGGAATTTGCGCCCGACCTTATCATCGGGGTGAACGTGGGGGGCGTGTCCCGGGCGAACTATCCGTTCAAAACCGACGACCGGCTGCTGCCCGGCGCCCTCGTGTTTTTGGGGGCCAACGAAGCCGACACCCTGCACCTGGGGCCCAACACGCTCCTCGTCGCACCCAACGTAGCCGACTACGGCATCGGCGACTTTGCCCACGTCCGGCCGTTGATTGCGGCCGGCGAAACGGCCACCCGGCACCAGATGGCGCGGCTGAAGCAGCGCATTGGCCGCCGCGCCGATTCGCTGGCTTTGCAGCAGCAGCGGCAGCAGTTGCGGGCGGGCGCGCCCCCGCTGCGTTTCACCGAAGTCCGCGTGACCGGGCTGCGCGACGACCAGAACCACTACGTCACGCAGTTTTTCCGCCGCCGCGGCGACGCTTACACCCTGGCCGAGATTGAGGCCGGCTACTCCCGCCTCACAGACGACCAGTACTTCCGCAACGTCTATCCGCGCACGCGCTACGACGAAAAGCAGGGCGGCTACGTGTTCACGGTCGATAATCAGCGCACCGACAACGTGACGCTGGACGCGGGCCTGGTGCTGGCCAGCCGGCCCATCGACAACCTTTACCTGGGCTTGCAATACCAGTACCTGCGGCGGTGGCTCTACTCGGCCGGGGCCAACGCGCACGTGGGGCCTTTTTACAACGCCGCGCAGGGGTCGGTGCGCATCCATTTGCCGGGGCGGGTGGCCTTCTACGTCGAGCCCGAAATCACTTACAGCCAGTGGCACTACCAGCGTACCGGCGGTTTTTTTGGCCGCGACGTCTTGAGCACCCAGGTTCGGCAAGCCGACCGCAAACTGGGCTTCCAGGTTGGAAGCAGCATTTTCGGCCGCAGCCGGGTGCTGCTGGACGTGGGCGCGTTTTCCAACACGGACGGGTACCTTAACTCCCCGGAATCGACCGACGGGGCGGCGATGGACAGGCTAACCCTGGCGGGCGGCACGGCGGCCCTGCGGTTCGTGCGCTACACCCTCAACCGCAAGCAGTACGCCACGGCCGGACAGTACCTAGTGGCCACGCTTCGCGGCGTGTCGGGCACCGCAACCTACACCCCCGGTTTTGGCTCAGAAGTCGCCGCCGGCAGCGCCCCGAAACAATGGCTGCAATTCCGGGCCACGGCCCAACGGTATTTTCCGCTCCGGGGCGAACACCAGGCCTGGGGCTATTTTCTGGAACTCATGGCCAGCAGCCAAGGCACGTTCCCGACTTATTACGCTTCGTTGACGACGGCTCCGGCGTTCGCGCCGCTGCCCGATTCCCACACCCTGTTTCTGCCCGCTTATCGCTCGGCGCGCTACGTGGCGGCCGGCCTGTGCTACACGCGGCCCGTGCTGGGCCCGGTCGAGTGGCGCACGGAGGTGTACGCGCACGTCAACGCCCGGCCCTTGCGGCAAAACGAGTTGCGGCAAGCCGAACGCTTGTCCGGGCTGGAACGCCCCCGGCTGACGGCCAGCACGGGCTTTGTTTACCAGACCCCGGTGGGGCCGCTGGCCCTGCACGCCCGCTTTTACGACGACCCGGCGGCCCGGTTTGGCGTGTACGCCCACCTCGGCTACCTGCTGTTTCACAACGAGGCACTGAAGTAACGCGTCGGGGCCGGCGGCTTTTACTCGATTTCCAGCGCTTCAAATACGGCTTCGAGCAGGTCAAAATCGCGCAGGCCGGGCTTTACCTCGTCGCCGGAGGCAAAAACCAGCCCGGCCAGCGGCAGCTGCACGGCCAGGTCGCGGGCGCGGCCGGGGCGCAGGCCCGGCCCCAGCCAAAGGGCCCGCTGCTGGCTGAGGCCGCGCAGGGCCGCCAGGGTTTCGGGAGTAACGGCTTCGGATAACTCCAGCACCAGGCCCACGGCCGAATCGGGGAGGGGCTGCCCCAAAAGAGCCGATTTCGGGTCCAGCTCCAGGTACACGGGCGGCGCTATTTCGGCTACTTCCGCTGCCGTGCGGGGGCTGCGCAGCAGCACGGCATCCAGGGCGCACTCGGCGGCTATGGCGTTAATCTCAAAGGAGCTGAGCCGGTCGAACTCACCTATCAGTTCAACCCCGGCTACCCAGCCGGCGAGCTCCTTCACGGTCTTGGTGTCGAGGTGGCCGGGCAGGGCCGGGTCGAGGACGAAGGTGAGTTTGTCGGCGCCCATGCCGGCGCAGTAGCGGGCATCGGAGAGGTTGTTGATGCCGCGAATGAGGAGGGGAACAAGGTGGGGCACTTTTGGGGTAATTAACAATGAGCAGTGGGCAATGAGCAATTAACAATGAGCAGTGAGCAATTGATGGGCCCGGCTCAGGCGTCTGGTCGCGTTGGCGTCGATTCGGCTCGCGCGTGGGAGGGCGCAAAAGTAGAAGCGCGGCGCTGGCCGGGCGTCGTTCGGGCTTTGCGCGCCGGCCGTATCTTCGTGCCCATGAATGTAACCCGCCGCGCCCCGTTGCTGGCCCCCTCGTTCCTGGCCGCCGACCTGGCCAACCTGCAAGCCGAAACCGAGCGGCTGGCCACCAGCGCCGCCGACTGGCTGCACTTCGACGTGATGGACGGCCGCTTCGTGCC
>CAXTCS010000054.1:0-2197 GCA_964242365.1 uncultured Hymenobacter sp.
CCTGGGCGCCGGCCCCGGCGCGGCGCCGGCCGCCGCGCGGGCCCGGCAGGCGTTTGCGCAGTCGCTGGCCGCCGAGCAGCGCAACATCACCGAGCCCGGCGAGGGCCAATTGGCCGATTCGCTGGCCACGGGCTTCCGCCAGTACGCGGCCAGCGAGGCCTCGCCGGCCGCGTACCAGCAGCTGCGCCGGCAAGCGGGCCGCGTGGCGGCGCTCAACCTGCGCGCCATCGAGCAGCAGAGCCAGCGCACCCGGCAGATGGCCACGCGCACCATTACCACGCTGGGGCTGCTGGCGGCGCTGGGCATTCTGGCCACGTTCTCGTTCATCTTCTCGTTTCCGGACTACGTAATCAAACCCGTGGAAGAGCTCACGGCCGGCATTCGCCGCCTGGCCGCCGGCGACTACCGCCAGCGCCTGCCCACGCCCGCTTACCAGGAGTTTGCCGGGGTGGCCAGCGCCTTCAACGACATGGCCCAGAAGCTGGAAGGCTACGAAACGCCCGAGGGCACGCCCCGCATCGACACGAGCGGCGCCCTGGAGCTGGTGACGGTGCACCGCCGCGCCGAAGCCCCCGCCGCCCCGCCCCAAACCGCCGAGCAGCGCCGCCTGCTGTTGCAGCTGCGCGACCAAACCCACCAGCTGGGGCGCACCACCGAAGCCCTGCTGAGTAGCGGCGCCCCGCTCGATGCTTAGGGCCTATCCTACCCAAACAGGCCGTCATGCAGAGCGCAGCGAAGCATCTCGCGTGCCACCACTAATTTAATCGTGAGGACGACGCGAGCGAGATGCTCCGCTGCGCTCCGCATGACCGTTCTGCCATATCGAGCACTGAATGGCCGTTGAGGCGTTATTATTACGCGCCCTAGCCAGTAGCCCGCCTCTGGGAAACGGGCCTATTTCGGGCCCACCGGCCCGTAGCCGGGGCACGACGGACTTGCTTTATGGAGTTATACTCAACGTTTTCGGTGCTGCTGGTGGTGGCGGCCTTGTTCGCCTACCTCAACCACCGCTTCCTGCACCTGCCGCCCACCATCGGGCTGATGGCCCTGACTTTGCTCTCGTCGCTGGGCCTGGTGGGGCTGGGGCGGCTGGGCGTGCCCGTGGTGCTGCAAGTGGTGGAAGTGGTGCGCACCATCGATTTTCACACCGTGCTGATGCAGTACATGCTCAGCTTTTTGCTCTTCGCCGGGGCCGTGCAGCTCGACACCCGCAGCCTCGGGCGGCAGCGGGTGCCGGTGGTGCTGCTGGCCACGCTGGGCACCCTGATTTCGACCCTGATGGTGGCCTGCGGCCTGTACCTGGTGCTGCCGCTGTTCGGGCTGCCGCTCGATTTCGTTTACTGCCTGCTGTTTGGCAGCCTCATTTCGCCCACCGACCCGGTGGCCGTGCTCGGCATCCTCACCAAAGCCGGCCTGCCCAAGGCGCTCGAAACGGAAATCGTGGGCGAATCCCTGTTCAACGACGGCGTGGGGGTGGTGCTGTTTGCCACGGTGCTGTCGGTGGCCGTGGGCGGGCCCAGCGCCGCCGACCCCAGCCGGGCGCTGGCCTTGCTGCTGCGCGAGGGCGTGGGCGGGCTGGTGCTGGGCGCGGGGCTGGGCTACGCGGGCTTCCGGCTGCTGCGCAACATCAACGATTACCGCGTCGAGGTGTTGATTACGCTGGCCCTGGTGACGGGCGGCTCGGCGCTGGCGGCGCGGCTGCACACGTCGGGGCCGCTGGCCATGGTGGTGGCGGGCCTCATCGTGGGCAGCCAGGAAGGCCGGAATGCCATGTCGGACGAGACGGAGGACTACGTGGACAAGTTCTGGGAGCTCATCGACACCGTGCTCAACGCCTTGCTTTTTGTGTTGATGGGGCTGGAAATGCTGGTCCTGCGCATCAGCGGGCAATACGTGGCGGCGGGGCTGGCCGTGGTGGCGCTGGTGCTGCTCTCCCGCCTGGTGTCGGTGAGCATCCCGCTCAGCTTTTTGCGGCGGCGGCGCGCTTTTTCCGAGTTTAGCCTGGCCATGCTCACCTGGGGCGGCTTGCGCGGGGGCATCTCGGTGGCGCTGGCGCTGAGCCTGCCGCCCACCATGCCCCGCGAGCTGCTGGTGGGCATTACCTACGTGGTGGTCGTGTTCTCCATTTTGGGCCAGGGGCTGACCATCGGGCCGCTGGCCACCCGCCTGCAACGCGGCCTGAGTCGGTAGTGATTAG
>CAXTCS010000054.1:2297-20280 GCA_964242365.1 uncultured Hymenobacter sp.
TGATTAACGGTTAGTGATTAACGGTTAGTGATTAACGGTTAGTGATTAACGGTTAGTGATTAACGGTTATTCATGACTTCTCAAATAGCGCTGCTTGCCGAACAACCATCATTCATTAATCACTAATCGTTAATCACTAATCACTAATCACTAAAAAAAATGTTGCCTTATACTTTCACCACGCCCCGCACCGCCCACTACTACAGCCTCGGCGAGCCGGGGCCCGGTATTCAGCACGTGTGGGTGTGCCTGCACGGGCACGACCAGCCGGTGGCCGACCTGGCCGCCCAGCTGGTGAACCTGGACACGCCCGAGCGCCTGCTCATTCTGCCCGAAGCGCTGTCGCGCCACGCCCGGCCCGAAACGTCGGGCCGGCCCTCCGATGCCCTGGGCGTGTGGTTCGCGCCCCATTCGGTGGAAGATGACTTGGCCGACGTGACGACGTACCTGGACGGGCTCACTGATTTTATTCTGGCGCGCTGCCCGGCCGGCACGCCCGTTACGGTGCTCGGCTACGGGCACGGTGCGGCGGCCGCCGCCGGTTGGCTGGCCGAAAACCACCTCCCCTACGACCGGCTGATATTCTACGCCGCCGTGTTTCCGCCCGAAATCGACCGCCGGGCCCTGTTTTTGGCGCTGCCCCCGCGCCCGGTGGCCGTGGTGTCGACCACCGCCGACGTGTTCACCGCCGAAGCCGACGGCCGCGCCCTGGTGCAGGACTTGCGCGACGCCGGCCACTCGGCGCGCCTGAGCTACGCCGACGTGGGGCCGCTGACCCTGGCCGCGCTGGGGGCCGGCGGCGAAGCCAGTGGCCTGCGCACGCGCTAGCAGGTTTTCACCAAAGAAATCATGCTAGACCTTCCGCCATCGGCCCGGTTTTGAGCCCCATCGGGGCGGCCCGTCGATAGAACGACAGAAATAGGGGGGTGAAGAAGTGGAAAAGCCCCGGCGGGGCGGCCCAATCCGCAGCCCCGATTTTGGGTCGCTCCTCCGGAGCTTTATCCTTTATTCATCAATGATGGCTACCGACGGGCCGCCCCGCCGGGGCTCAAAACCGGGCCGGTTGAAAACCCTTGCACGAAAAAAACACGCGAAAACCAACGGGCAAAACGCGCTTTTTAAGCCGCCGCGTGGGCCAGCGGCAGGCTGAAAAAGAAGGTGCTGCCCGCGCCGGGGCTGCTGTGCACGCCGAGCTGGCCGCCCTGCGTGGTGATGAACTCGCGGGAGATGCTCAGGCCCAGGCCCGAGCCGCCGTGGCGGGTGCCGTCGGCATCAGGCACCTGGCCGAAGCGCTCGAAAATGTACTCCTGGTGCTCGGCGGCGATGCCGGGGCCGTGGTCGCGCACGCTCACCTGCACGGCCTCGCCGCCGTCGGCCACCGCGGCGCTCACCACGATGTGGGCCGCCTCGGGCGAGTAGCGCACGGCATTGGCCAGCAAGTTGAACAGCACCCAGGCCGTTTTCTCCAGGTCGGCGCGCACGGGCGGCAGGTCGGCGGGCAGCTCTACGTCGAGAACGAGGCGTTTGGGGGCCAGCTGCAGCTGCATGGGGCCCGTGGCGTAGGCCACCAGCTCGGCCACGGCGGTCGAGCGGGGGTTGAGCGGGATGGCGCCGGATTCGAGCCGCGAGATGTCGAGCAAATCGCCGGTGAGCTTGAGCAGGCGTTGGTTTTCCTGCTTGAGCGACGCCACAATCTCGTGCTGCTCGGTGGTGAGCGGCCCCACCCGCTGGTCCTGCAACAGCTTGAGGTGGAAATTGATGGTGGAAAGCGGCGTCTTCAATTCATGCGAAACCGTGGCCAGAAAATTCGACTTGGCCTGGTCCAGCTTCTTGAAGTCCGACACGTTGTGCAGCGCCAGAATGGTCCCGATGAACTCCATCTGGTCGCGGGCGGCGTTGAACGACACGGCGGCGTGCACCACCAGCCGGTAGTGCACGTCCTCGCCGTTGCGGGCGTGGGTAAACGGCACGGGGTCGGCGCCCCGGCGCGGGGCGGGCGTGCGCACAAACGGCAGCAATTGCCGCATGAGCGGGCTGGTGGCGGCCAGCTCCTCCGCAGAGGCTCCGACAACCTGTTTCTCAGTCAATTTCAACAAGGCGCAGGCCGGCGGATTGGCCATCAGCACCCGCTGGTTCTCATCGAGCAGCAGCAGGGCCTCGTCGAGGGTTTGCACGATGCTGGCGGCGCGGTTGCGCTCGGTAATCAACTCGGCCAGGTTGCTGGTGCGCCCGTCGTTGACCTGCACCAGCAGCTGGTTGAAGGCGCTGGCCACCTGGCCAAACTCGTCGCGGCTCTCGACGGGAATCGAAGCCGAAAAGTCGCCGTGCGAGGCGTGCGCGATGCTGGCCGACAGCTTGCGCAGCCCGCTCACGGCCGCCTCGGGCACGCTCAGCACAAAGCCCAGCGCGATGAGGACGCTGAGCACGATGAGCGTGAGCAGGTAGCGGCCGGCCCCCACGGCCGCCCGGTTGGCCAGCTCGTTTTTGTGCGTTACGGCCCGCAGGTTCAGCTGCATCATCCGGTGGGTTTGCTGGCGCAGCCCGGCGAGCGCGGCCGCGTTTCCCGCCTGCTGGTACCGCGCCAGGCCGCGGGTGAGGCTGTCGACCAGCGGGCGCTCGCCGGGCTCGGTGATGTTGCCCGCCTCGCGGGTGAGCAGGTCGCGGAACCGGGCCAGCCCGTCCGGGGCGGCGGGCTGCGCCTCGGCCTGGTCCAGGGCCTGCAACATGCCCTCGCCCAGCTGCACGGAATAAAAATTATCCTGCAAAATGGAACGCGAGCTGCGGTCGAGCCGCTGCACGGTGTAGTGCGCGTAGCCGCCCAGGACGACCAGCAGCGCGAGCAGGGCCAGAAAGCCCAGGGTGATTTTGATTTTTATGTTCATGACGGCAGGAAACCAACCAGTTTTGAAATCCAAGCCAACCAATAGCAGGCCGAAACTACTTACCGCCTCTTCGCCTTAATCAACGCCTTGCCCGTGAATTATTTAGCCTTTTTGCAGCCCTGCATCAGCCAATGGCACGGCCCAAAAACCGTATCATTTTGACCCGGTAGCCGGTCAGAATGATGCGATTGCCCCGGCACGGCGGCAGGCCCGGCCAATCGGAGCCTATTTCCGGTCCGGCAGTGGGCCGGCTTTGCTATTGGAGCTGTTTAGAGCGGTTCTTAGGTTAGTGTACGGCAGTTGAACGGGGTAGAGACGCAACATTTTGCGTCTCGTCGTTGAACGACTCGCGTTTGCACCGCCCAACGATTCCGTTCGACGACGAGACGCAAAATGTTGCGTCTCTACCATCCGTATGCCGACCGGAAAACCGTACTAAGAAATCTTTTGCGTCATGCTTCGCTGCGCGCTGCATGACGTTTTGATGACTGCTTAAACCGCTTCATTGCCCTTGCACCGCCGCCGCAAACGGCGGAATTTCCGCCAGCCGCTCGTTGGTCCGCGTCGCAAAATCGACGCGCCAGCAGTAGTGCACCAGCCCGTTGGTGAGCAGCAGCAGCGGCGCGCCGACGGTGTGGTTGTAAGTTGTGGCCTGGCGGGCCACGGCCGCGTCGATGGCCACGGCCGGCGCTTTGCACTCGACCAGCAGCAGGGGCTGGCCGGTGGGGCCCAGGGCCAGCAGGTCGGTGCGCTTGTGGCGCTGGTTGTAGCGCAGGCCGCGCTCCAGGGCCAGCAGGCCGCGCGGGTAGCCCAGGTGGCCGGCCAGGTAATGCACCACGTGTTGGCGCACCCACTCTTCGGGCGTGAGCACCACGTGCTTGCGCCGCAGCCCGTCCCAGATGAGCGGCTGGTTTGTGGCCGATTGCGTAAGTTTGGCCTCGAAAGGCGGCAGGTCCAACACTTGCATCACCTCCAAAATTAGTGCTTGGTGCTTGGTACTCGGTGCTTGGTGTTTTCGCCCGGTATGCAAGGATGATAAATACTGGGGCCTGGCATCAAAGCGAGCCAAGCACCCTATACCATCAACCAAGCACCACCCCATGAAGACCAAAGAAGACATCGTCAACAACTGGCTGCCGCGCTACACGGGCGTGCCGCTGAACGAGTTTGGGCAGTACATCCTGCTCACCAATTTTAGCAATTATGTGCACATGTTCGCCGAGCAGTTTGGCTGCGAGGTGCGGGGCCTCGACAAACCCATGCAAACGGCCACGGCGGGCGGCATCACCATCATCAACTTCGGCATGGGCTCGCCGATGGCGGCCACGGTGATGGATTTGCTTTCGGCCATCAAGCCCAAGGCGGCGCTGTTTCTGGGCAAGTGCGGCGGGCTGAAAAAGACCAAAGTCGGCGACCTGGTGCTGCCCATCGCGGCCATTCGCGGCGACGGTACGTCGGATGATTATTTGCCCAAGGAAATTCCGGCGCTTCCCTCCTTCCGCCTGCAACGCGCGGTTTCGTCGATGATTAAAAAGCACGAGCTCGACTACTACACCGGCACCGTGTACACCACCAACCGCCGCGTGTGGGAGCACGACGCCGAGTTCAAAGACTACCTGAAACGGGTGCGCGCCCTGGCCGTGGACATGGAAACGGCCACCATTTTCGTGGTCGGCTTCATGAACGACATCCCGCACGGCGCCCTGCTGCTGGTGAGCGACAACCCCATGACGCCCGAAGGCGTGAAAACCTCGGAATCAGACTCGAAGGTGACAACCGACTTCGTGAAGCAGCACCTGCAAATCGGCATCGAGTCGCTGCAGGAATTGCAGTTTTCGGGCGAGTCGGTGAAGCACATGCGCTTCGAGTAGGCGGGGGCTCTTTGCGCGTGAACTAGCACGTCATGCCGAGAAAAGCACGTCATGCCGAGCGCAGCCGAGGCATCTCGCGTGCAGAAGTAATTCAATCGATTGGGTCACTATTGCACGCGAGATGCCTCGGCTCCGCTCGGCATGACGTGCTTTTTTATTGACTCTTCTTTTTTCACTTCTCTTTTCCGCACGTAGCTCATGGCCCTTTTCTCCCCTATTTTTCCCCAGAAATTTGCCATGCTGCTCCTGGCGCTTCTGGCCGGCTGCCAGGCCAAGCGCGAGCCCGTGGACCTGCTCGTCACCAACGCCACCGTCTACACCGTCGATTCGACCTTTTCCAAGGCCGAAGCGTTTGCGGTGAAAGACGGGAAGTTTGTGGCCGTGGGCACGGCGGCTGATTTGAAAGCGAAGTACGAGGCCACCAAGGAAATAGACGCCAAAGGCCAGTTCATTTACCCCGGCTTTTACGACGCGCACTGCCACTTCTACCACTACGCGGCGGGGCTGTCCGGGGCCAGTTTGGTGGGCACCAAATCCTGGGCCCAGGTCATTCAAAAGCTGCAGGAAACCCGTCGGAAATACCCCAAAGCGCGCTGGCTGACCGGCACGGGTTGGGACCAGAACGACTGGCCCACCAAGCAGTTCCCCACCAAAGACACCCTGGACCTGCTGTTTCCGAACGTGCCCGTGTACATCGCCCGCGTCGATGGCCACGCGGGCATCGTCAACCAAAAGTTGTTGGACCTGGCGGGCATCACGGCCCGCACCCCCATCAGCGGCGGTGTGATTGGGCGCGATGCGCAAGGCCGCCTCACGGGCTTGCTGGTTGACAATGCTCAAAGCCTATTGGGCAAAGTAGCTCCGTCCACCACCGCCGCTGAGGACACTCCCCTGCTGTTGCAGGCCCAGCGAAATTGTCTTGCCGTGGGCCTCACCAGCCTTGCCGAAGCAGGTCTTCAACGGGCTGATATCGCCGTGCTGGACTCGTTGCAGAAGCTGGGCCAACTGCACCTGCGCATCAATGCCATGGTAAGCGCGTCGCCGGCCAACGTAGCGTATTACTTGAAAAAAGGCCCTGTCCGGACCGACCAGCTCACCGTCAATTCCTTCAAGGTGTATGCCGACGGCGCGCTGGGCTCGCGCGGTGCCTGCCTGGTGAAGCCGTATGCTGATAAACCAAAGGAAACCGGCTTCCTTACTTCTACCCAAAAGGAACTGCGCGCTTTAGCCAAGCAGATTGCCGCTTCGAAATTCCAGATGAACACCCACGCCATCGGCGACTCGGCCAACCGCATCATCCTCAACATCTACGGCGAGGCATTGAAGGGCCAAAAGGACCGGCGCTGGCGCATCGAGCACGCCCAGGTCATCACCCCGGCCGACATGCCCAAGTTCAAACAGTTCGGCATCGTGCCCTCGGTGCAGCCCACCCACGCCACTTCCGACATGTACTGGGCCGGCGAACGCCTGGGCCCGCAGCGCGTCAAAACCGCCTACGCCTACGCCGCGCTGCTGAAGCAATACGGCCAGCTGGCGCTGGGTTCCGACTTTCCGGTGGAGGATATTAATCCGCTCTTTGGCTTCCACGCGGCCGTGGCCCGGCAGGATGCTAAGAACTTCCCCAAGGGCGGCTTTCAGATGGAAAACGCCATCTCGCGCCCCGACGCCCTGCGCGGCATGACCACCTGGGCCGCCCACGCCGGCTTCGAGGAGAAGCGCAAGGGCCAGATAACGCCCGGCATGCTGGCCGATTTTGTGGTGCTGGACACCGACTTGCTAACCGCGCCGAACGAGCAGCTGCGCGGCGCCTCGGTTCTGCAAACCTGGATAGGCGGCAAGCTGGTGTTTGACAAGCAGTAATTATTATTTATTACCAAAACGACGCCCCGCGCAGCACGGCTGGGCGGGGCGTCGTTTTGGGTGGGGCGCGTTGGGCCCCGCGGCTACCGCTGCGGGGCCTCATCGGCCGAGCCGCCGTAGATGGCGGGCACCGGAATATCGAGCAGGCGCAGGTACACCGAGAGCTGGCCGCGGTGGTGGATGAGGTGGTTGAGCACCAGCACCCGCGCCACCATCACGCGGGGCAGCCGGGCAATGGACACTTCGCCGCGGCGCATATGCCACAGGTCCCAAAACGTGGCGTCGTCCACGTCGGCCAAGGCCTGGCGCAGGGCTTCGCCGTTGAGGTCGAAGCGGCGCAGCACTTCGTCGGTTTCGATGGGCGCGGGCGGCGGCGGGGTGGCGGCCATGTCGGTTTCCGGGCCTTCGAGGCTGCGGTGGAAGAAGTTGAGCAGGTTGGCGATGTGCGAGGCCAGGGTGCCCAGCTTCATGCTTTTGGGGTGGGGCTGCCAGTCGAACTTGTCGGTGGGCACGCGCTCGAGCAAGCGGCGGGTGAGGGCCAGCTCGCGCTGCGCCTCGGTGGCCAGGGCCGCTTGCGGGGTCAGGCGGGGGGTTGGGGCAGTGGTTTCGCTCATAAATTTGGGTTAAGGTACAAGGGGAAATGAAGCCGCACCGGCGGGCAATCAGCCCCCGCCGGCCTCCGCAAACGCGCAGCAGGCCGGTTTACTTTACCGTGCCCGGCGTGCTGACCACGGCCGAAGCCGGCGGCGGGCCAGGGAATACGTCGGAGGCCGGGGCCACGTCTTCGCGCAGCTTTTTGCCGCGCAGCTGGAGCAGGAAATACAGCCCCAGCACAAAGAACACAATCAGGGCCAGCAGGCTGTAGCGCATCGAGCCCATGATTTGGTTGATGATGCCGAACGTGGCGGTGCCGATGACGATGCTCATCTTCTCGGTCACGTCGAAAAAGCTGAAAAAGGCGGCCGAGTTGGGCGTGTTTTCCGGGATGATTTTGGAGTAGGTGCTGCGCGACAGGCTCTGGATGGCGCCCATGGTGAGGCCGATGACGGCCGCCAGCGTGAAGAAGCTCCAGCCGGCCTGCACGAAGTAGCCGGCAATGCAAATCAGCATCCAGATGAACACCGACCAGCTCAGGGCCCGCGTGTTGCCGATGCGTTCGGAGAGCTTGGCGAACAAATAGGCCCCCAAAATGGCCACCACTTGCAGCAGCAGGATGGTGATGATGAGCTGGCCTTCGGGCAGGTGCAGCTCGTCGGTGCCGAAGAGCGTGGCCACGTACATCACGGTTTGCACGCCCATGTTGTAGGTGAAGTAGGCGAGCAGGAATTTCTTGACGTTGGGCAGCTGCTTGAGCTGGTCCCAGACCTTGCCCAGCTCGTGAAAGCCGTTGAGCAGCCAGCCGCCCTCGGCGGCGGGGGCGTCGGCGGGGCGCCCGCGGTCGGGCGGCAGGGTGTGAAAGGGAATCTGGGCAAAGCCGGCCCACCACAGCCCGGTGAGCAGAAACGAGAGCTGCGCGGCCCGCTGGGCGGTGATGCCCACCTGGTCGTGAAACTGATTGATGACCAGGCAGGTAATCAGCAAGATAACCGACCCGACGTAGCCCATCGAAAAGCCTCTGGCCGAGAGCGAATCGAACTTTTCTTCGGAGCTGATTTCGGGCAGGTAGGAATTGTAGAACACGATGCTGCCCGAAAAGCCCACCGTGGCGGCCACGAAAACGAACGTGGACAGCGTGAGCGTGGCGGGCGAAAAGAAAAACAGCCCCGCGCAGGAGGCCGCTCCGATATAGCAGAATATTTGCAGAAAGAGCTTTTTGCGGCCCGAAAAGTCGGCCAGCGACGTCAGAAACGGGCTCACCAGCGCGATGAGCAGGAACGACGCCGAGATGGCGTAGTTCAGCAGCGAGGTGCCGGGCACCTTCATGCCGAGAAAATCGACCGGGCTCTGGCCGCTGCTGGTGTGCGTTATCTGCTTGATGACGCTGGACCAGTAAATCGGGAAAATGCTGCTGGTAATGACGAGCGGGTACACCGAGTTGGCCCAGTCGTAGAACGTCCAGCCGGTGGTGATGCGCTTGTTGTCTTTTTCGGTGGGGGCCACCGCGAGCGGAACGGCCGGAGATAGTGCTTGGGGCGTAGCCATACGACGAGGCAAAAGGTGCGGGGAAAGATAAGGGCTTTTGGCCGGCTGGGCACGCAAACCGGCCCAAGCCGCGTCATGGCTTCTGACAGACCAGGCTTTGCTGGCGGTTTCAAAGCCGGGCCCGCTAACGGAGGCGGTGCCTGATGACAGCACAGGGCCCGTAACCTCAATAAAAAAAGCCCACTTCCGGGCTGGAAATAGGCTTCTTGTTGAGGGGATGGGATTCGAACCCACGATAACCTTTTGGGCTATACACACTTTCCAGGCGTGCTCCTTCGACCACTCGGACACCCCTCAAGGTTGCGGTTCGTGGGGCAAAGATAGGGGGAGCTTCGCAGTTATGAGTCAGGAATTATGAATTATGAGTTTTTCGCTGATTTGCTTTTGTCGTAAGCAGAATGCTGGACAGAATCTTAATGAGTTCCAGATTGTGCCCGTGAATGGATTGGAAAGCCGCAGCAGTTAGGTAATCGTTGTCGTGCAGCAGACGGAGCCAGTACGAAGTTTCACGCGCTTCTTTAGCGGCGATATTGAGTTTATGCACAAAATCGGCCGTTGAGCTAGCTGCCAGGGCTTCTTCAACGTTCGCCCCAATTGAAGTTCCACTTCGCAATAATTGCTTGGAAAGCACGTATTCCCGTTGTTCATTGACCAGGTATTTGTATACCTTGACGATGCGCGAAGCAAAATCATAAGACTTTCGCTGAATAATACTTTCTTTCATATCGCAGGGTAACTCATAACTTATAATTCACAACTCATAACTCAACCTACGGCGTGATTTCGCCGCGCAAGTCCTGGGTGAGGAGCTGCCGGGTGCGGTCGTCGGCCAGCCCGAGGCCGAGCACGAACATGAGCTTGGTTACGGCGGCTTCGGTGGTGATGTCGTCGCCGCCCACCACGCCCAAATCGGCAAAGTGCGAGCTGGTTTCGTACTTGCCCTGCACCACGCGGCCTTCTTCGCACTGGCTCACGTTGAGCAGCCACACGCCGCGCTGGCGGGCCTGGGCCAGGCACTGGAGGAACCACGGCGTGGTGGGCGCGTTGCCCGAGCCGTAGGTTTCGAGCACGCAGCCGCGCAGGCCCGGAATGCCCAGAATGGCCGACACCACCGCCTCGGTGATGCCCGGAAACAGGCGCAGCACGGCCACGCCGGTTTCGAGGTGGTGGTGCACTTTGAGGCGGGCGCCGGGCAGCAGGCGGATGCTTTTGTCGGCAAACTCCAGGCTGATACCGGCGCGGGCCAGCGGCGGGTAGTTTTCGCTCTTGAAGGCCGCAAACTGTTGGCTTTCAACCTTTTTAGCACGGGTGCCGCGGATGAGCACGTCGTTGAAAAACACGCATACCTCGGGCACGCGTACGGTGCGGGCGCGGGGGTGGCGGGCGGCCGCGATTTCGAGGGCCGTGACGAGGTTGCGCTGGGCGTCGGAGCGGCTGGCGCCCACCGGCACCTGCGCCCCGGTGAAGACCACCGGCTTGCCCAAATGCTCGAGCACGTAGCTCAGCGCCGCCGCCGAATAGGCCATGGTGTCGGTGCCGTGCAGCACCACGAAGCCGTCGAAATCGGCGTAGTGCCGGCCGATGAGCCGGGCCAGAAACAGCCAGTCGGCCGGCGTGACGTTGCTGCTGTCGATGGGCGCGGGCAGGCTCACGAGCGAGAGCCAGAACGGCAGGCGGGCCATTTCGGGCATCTTTTGGTCGAGGTGGCCGAACTGCATGGGCACCAGCTCGCCGCTGTTGTTGACGGCCATGCCCACCGTGCCGCCGGTGTAGATGATGAGCAGCCGCGAAGCCGCGGCATCGGTGGGGTCGGCGCGGGTGGGCAGGGGCAGCAGCGGCAGGTCGAGGTCGGGCATGTGGGGGAGCGGGGAGCGAAGGAAGGGAAAACCCCTCTTTTTTGAGGAGGGGAGTTTTTTGTTCGGCTGGTGCAAGGTAGGGCTGGCAGTTTTTTCGTCAACCAACAGCCCTGGTCCGTGGTCTGCCGTATTGCTTGCGGGCTTTCCCTATTATTTTCTATGACTCCAACCGATTCTAACCCCGCCAAACCCGTTACGGACGTCGTGCTCATCGGCGCGGGCATCATGAGCGCTACGCTGGGCGTGCTGCTCAAGGCGCTGGACCCCAACGTGACCATCGCCGGCTACGAGCGCCTCGACGCCGTGGCCGCCGAAAGCTCCGACGCCTGGAACAACGCCGGCACCGGCCACTCGGCCTTCTGCGAGCTCAACTACACGCCCGAGCGGCCCGACGGCTCCATCGACATTTCCAAAGCCGACAAAATTGCCGGGCAATTCGAGCTGAGCAAGCAGTTTTGGGCCTCGCTGGTGCTGGAAGGCCAGCTGCCCGACCCGGCGGCTTTTATTCGCACCATTCCGCACATGAGCTTTGTGTGGGGCGCCGAAAACGTGGAATACCTGCGCAAGCGCCACGCCGCCCTGCTGCATTCGCCGCTGTTTCGGGGCATGGAATTCAGCGACGAGCCCGCCCAGATTGCAGCCTGGATTCCGCTGGTGATGGACGGGCGCGACCCGGCGACGCCCGTGGCGGCCACGTACATGCCCATCGGCACCGACGTAAATTTTGGCGCGCTCACCCGCAGCCTCACCGATTATTTGAAGGCGCTGCCGGGCGTGGATTTTCATCTGGGGCACGAAGTGGAGGACTTCCGGCGCAAGGCCGACGGCATCTGGCGCCTCAAAATCCGGGACTTGGCGGCGGGCGAAAGCCGCATCGTGCGGGCCCGTTTCGTGTTCATCGGGGCCGGCGGGGGCTCGCTGCCGCTGCTCGAAAAATCCGGCATACCGGAGGCCAACGGCTTCGGCGGCTTCCCGGTGAGCGGGCAGTGGCTGAAGTGCCAGAACCCCGCCGTGATTGCCCGGCACGAGGCCAAGGTGTACGGCAAGCCCGCCGTGGGCTCGCCGCCCATGTCGATGCCCCACCTCGACACCCGGCAGATAAACGGCCGGAAAGAGCTGCTGTTTGGGCCGTACGCGGGCTTCAGCACCAAGTTTTTGAAGAAGGGCTCGTACACGGATTTGTTTAAATCGATTGAGCTGGGCAACATTCGGCCGCTGCTCTACGCCGGGGCGCGCAACCTGGGGCTGACGCGCTACCTCATCGGGCAGGTGCTGCAATCGCCGCAGGAGCGCACCGCCGCCCTGCGCGAGTATTACCCCGAAGCCGACCCGGCCGACTGGCAGCTGGCCGTGGCGGGCCAGCGCGTGCAGGTCATCAAAAAAGACAAGAAGGAAGGCGGCGTGCTCGAATTTGGCACCGAGATGGTGACGGCCGCCGACGGCTCCATCGCGGCTTTGCTGGGGGCTTCGCCGGGCGCGAGCACGGCCGTGGCCATCATGCTCGATTTGGTGCAGAAGTGCTTCCCCGAGCGGGCCGCCACGCCCGAGTGGCAGGCGCGGTTCCGGCAGCTGGTGCCTTCGTTTGGGCAGCATTTGGCCGACGACCCGGCCCTGACGACGGCCGTGCGCGAGCGCAGCCGCCAAACGCTGCGACTGGACGCGTGAGGTCGTTGAAAGCGCGCCATGCAGAGCGCGGCCCAGCACCTCGCGGGCGCCAGATAAGCTGGACAGCGGATTGACAAATATTTTTTAGGCTGGAAATCAGCTCATTATCGGGAGGCCTTGAAATTGATTGTGCACAATTAAACATTGTACCGCTAAATTTGCTTTACTCTTCCAAACGCCATGAAAGCACTGCCCGATTCTGCCTTTAACCCGTTGCTTAAGCTGGATAATCAGCTGTGTTTTTCGGTGTACGCCCTGTCGCGGCTCATCACCAAGACGTACCAGCCGCTGCTCGAAGGCCTCGGCGTGACCTACCCGCAGTACCTGGTGCTGCTGCTGCTCTGGGAACACGACGAGCTGAGCGTGAAGCAGCTGGGCAAAAAGCTGCTGCTCGATTCGGGCACGCTCACGCCGCTGCTCAAGCGCATGGAGCAGCGCCAGTGGCTGAGCCGGCGGCGCGATGCGCGCGACGAGCGCTCGGTGGTGGTGGCGCTGCAACCGGCCGGCCGGGCCTTGCAGCAGCAAGCCCACGAAATACCCGTGCAGCTGGCCGAGAAGATGCAGCTCACGGCGCCGGAGATTGCGGCGTTGCGCACCCAGCTGCGCCAGCTCATTACCCTGCTTGCCTGACGCCGTTTCGGCATTTTTTAATTTTTTAACCCCAACCTTTTTACCTGATTCCATGAGCATCGAACGTTTGTATACCGCCAAAGCCAAAACCACGGGAGGCCGCGACGGGCGCGCTATTTCATCCGATAACGTGATTGACCTGCCCCTGAGCACGCCCAGGGAGATGGGCGGCCCCGGCAAACCCAACGCCACCAACCCCGAGCAGCTGTTTGCCGCCGGCTACTCGGCCTGCTTCGACGGCGCCCTGAACCTGGTGGCCCGCCTGAACAAAACGCCCATCACGGGCAGCACCGTGGAAGCCGACGTGAGCTTCGGCAAAGACGGCGAGAACTACGGCATTGCCGTTGATTTGCTGGTGAACATCCCCAACATGAGCCAGCAGCAAGCCGAGGAGCTGGTGGCCAAAGCGCATCAGGTGTGCCCCTACTCGCGGGCTACCCGCGGCAACATTGAGGTGAACCTGACCACGACAACTAACGCGTAAGCCGTTAGGATTCGGCCGATAAGAACGTCCTGCTGAGCGAAGTCGAAGCATCTCGCCCGCGCAAGTAATTCATTTACTGTTGCGGGCGAGATGCTTCGGCTCCGCTCAGCAGGACGTTCTTTTTTTTGCAGTGCTCCCTTTTTTCAGCGCTGCTTTTTGGATAAGCAGCTTATCGGTTGTTGAGCCGCCGCACCTGTTCGTCCGGTTCGGCGCGGGAGGCCCGCCGAGGCGCTACCTTGCGGGCTTATTGCGGAGCTTATTGTTTGGGCGGCGCGCTTTTTTTATGATTAAACTGGAACCCTTCACCGCCGATGATTTCACCCAGCTCATGGAATGGGTCGACGACGAGCGGCTGATGAAAGAGTGGAGCGGCTCGATGTTTTCGTTCCCGCTGACGGAAGCCGGCCTGACGTGGTACGTGGAGGGCGCGAACAACGCGCACGACCCGGACGTGTTCATTTACAAGGCCATAGACCCGAAAACGGGCGTTACGGTGGGCCACATTTCGTTGGGCGGCATCAGCCAGCGCGACCGGGCCGGGCGCATCACCCGCGTGCTGGTGGGCAACACCACCGAGCGCCGCCGGGGCATTTGCCAGGGCATGGTGAAGGCGCTGCTGCGCATCGGCTTCGAGGAGCTGAAATTGCACCGCATCAGCCTGGGCGTGTACGATTTCAACCACGCGGCCGTGAACTGCTACCTCAAGTGCGGCTTCCGGCAGGAAGGCGTGCTGCGCGACGTGGTGAAGCACGGCGACGCCTACTGGAGCCTGGTGGAAATGGGCATTTTGGAAGACGAGTGGCGGGCGCTGCACCCGGCGGCCGGGCCCGGCGCCTGAGTCGGTTTCGGGGCGCCGGAAGCCGACCCGAAATCGGCCCCAAACGTAACACCCCCGGCGCCCGCCCTGCCGGGTTGTTCTTCACCTTTCCTGTTCCTGATTCACGGTTGCCGTATGAAAGCCCTTTTGCTCATCGATATTCAGAACGATTTTTTGCCCGGCGGCCGGCTGGCGGTGCCCGAGGGCGATGCCATCATTCCGCTGGTCAATGCTTTGCAGCCGCGGTTTGATTTGGTGGTGGCGACCCAGGACTGGCACCCGGCCGGCCACCAAAGCTTTGCCAGCAGCCACGCCGGCCGGCACCCGTTTGAGCAAATCGACCTGCACGGCCTGCCGCAGGTGCTGTGGCCCGACCATTGCACCCAGGCCAGCCCCGGCGCCGCGCTGGCCCCGGCCCTGCGCCCCGAGCGCATCGAAGCCATCTTCCGCAAAGGCACCAACCCGGAAATCGACAGCTACAGCGCGTTTTTCGACAACGGCCACCGCAAAAGCACCGGCCTGGCCGACTACCTGCGCGGCCGGCAGGTGCGCGAGGTGTACGTGGCCGGCCTGGCCGGCGACTACTGCGTGTATTATTCGGCGCTCGATGCGCTGGCGGCGGGCTTCGCCACTTTCGTCATCACCGACGCCACGCGGGCCATCGATGCCGACGGATTTCGGGCCGCGCTGGCCGACTTGCAGGCCAAAGGAGCGCACCTGGTGGAAAGCCCTTCGCTGCTGGCCGCGCCGATTGCGGGCTGATTAACTGCTGTTCCGCAGTTGCTGCGGAAGCCGGCGCTTTGGTTGCTGGTTGCTGGTTGCTGGTTTCTAGTTGCCGGTTTTCCGCGGGTAATCAACCAGAAATCAGCAACGAGCAACTAGAACCCCCTTGCCATCGCCAGCGGCGCGAAGGCCCTGCGGAACAGCAGTTAGTAAATTAAGCTGCGGACGATGAGGAAGCCCCAGCGGGGCCGAACCGTTGGCGTGTAGCTAGCTTTGTGGCATGATGAAACCCCTCGCTCTGCTTCTGCTTATCGCCGCTGGCTCGCTGGCCGGCTGCCAGCAAACCCCGCCCGCCACTACCCCAGCCCAGGCCGCCGGCGCGCAGCCCACCCCAACCAACGAAACGGATGCCCGCGCCGCCGTGGGCCGCTACGTGCAAGGCCAGCCCAACGCGGCCCTCTACGTGCTCGACTCGGCCCGCGTGAACGACAACGGCGCCAGCTGGCAAGTGCTGGTGCCGCGCACCGACTGGGCCCAGCGCATGCCCAACCGCGCCCGCTTCGAGGTAGACAAAGCCACCGGCACGGTCAGCACGGCACCGGTAAAATAGCCCCGCGCCAGAGCGGCTATTTGTGGTCCTGCCGGCCGAGCAAGCAGTTGGGACCATAAATAGCCGCTTTGCTTCGAGCCCTGGATTGGTTGATGCCGCCGCCAAAAACGGATTGGCCGCAACCATGTGGCGCTGGAAACCAAGGCGTTAGCGCAAGCTGGCCTTGCTCATCCAGCCGGTGGTGGTCACTTTTTCCCAATTGATGAAGGTGACGTACACGGCCGGGCCGCGCGATTCGCCGAGCCGCACTTTGTCGCCCCGCTCGCAATAGGCTTTGCGGGGAATCACCAGGTCGGGCGAATCATAGAAATATGCCCGGGCAGCCTGCACTACTGCGGTTTTGGTGCCGGCGGTTCTGTCGGCTCCGTCGCTTTTCCGGGCGCGTGGCGCGGCCGCCGCGTGGCGAGGGCGCGCGATGCTCGCCACGCCAGCAGCCAGGCTGCCCGGAAACTTGCGCAGCTCCGTCACCTTGAGCCAGGCCGTGCCCGTGGCCCCGTTGGGCTGCACAAACCCCGTCTTTACGAAGCCGTTGGTTTCGCCTTCACCGTAAAAAGTGTCGCCTCGGCGCAGGTAGCGGCCGTTGGGAGTTGACTGCTCGGGTTGGTCAAAAAAATACACCGTTTCCACGATTACCTGGTACCGTCGGCCCGCCCCTGGCAGCGGGCCGGCGTAGCTGTCGCGCCCGGCATCGGCACTTGCCGCCGTAGCCGACACCTCGCGCGTAGCCGCGGGCGGGTCGACGCGTAACTCAGAATTTCGGCTCCGGGAGTTGTTTTCGGAACACGACGACAGGCCCGCGAGCAGGGCGCAAGCCAGCGCCCAAAAACCCGGGCTGATGGCCCGGCCAACGCGCCAGGAGCGGTTCCCCGCCGCTCCTGGCGCGTTGGCATGATGCGGAGGCAGGTGCGTTTCGGCGGGAGGTAGCTGGTTCATTGGCGCTTGAGTTACCATAAATGGATAGAGCTGCTTTACGCCCATACGCATTTTTGGCAAATGTTGGCAATCGCCCGCCCTCGTCCTTACCGCAGCGTCCTGCTTTATAAACTCCGGTTGCGGCCCGCTATGTCAGCCCCGGAATTTTCGCCCCGCGCTCCCGCGCTACGTTCTGCGCGATTTCATACCCGGCGTCGGCGTGGCGAAAAATGCCCATACCGGGGTCGGTGGTGAGGACGCGCTTCAGGCGTTCGGCTTTTTCGGGGGTGCCGGTGGCCACTATCACCATGCCGGAGTGGGTCGAGTTGCCGATGCCCACGCCGCCGCCGTTGTGCAGGCTCACCCAGTCGGCGCCGCTGGCGCAGTTGGCCAGGGCGTTGAGCAGGGGCCAGTCGGCCACGGCGTCGGAGCCGTCTTTCATGCCCTCGGTTTCGCGGTTGGGCGAGGCCACCGAGCCGCAGTCGAGGTGGTCGCGGCCGATGACGATGGGCGCCGACACCTCGCCCCGCGCCACCAACTCATTGATAACGAGGCCGAACTTCTCGCGCTCGCCGTAGCCGAGCCAGCACACGCGGGCGGGCAAGCCGATAAAAGGCACCTTGGCCTGGGCCTTCGCTATCCAGCGGGCCAGCAATTTATTCTCCGGAAAGGTTTCGAGCAGGGCGCGGTCGATGCGCAGAATGTCCTGCGGGTCGCCGCTGAGGGCGGCCCAGCGGAAAGGCCCTTTGCCCTCGCAAAACAGCGGGCGGATGTACGCCGGCACGAAGCCGGGGTACAGAAACTGGCCGGCTTCGTCGCGCACCGTGAGGACGCCTTTTTCGGCCTGGCCGCGCAGGTTGTTGCCGTAGTCCACGGCGATGCTGCCGCGCTGCTGCATCGCCAGAATGGCCCCGACGTGCTTGACGATGGATTGCAGGGCTTGCTTTTTGAAGGCGTCGGGGTCGCGGGCGCGCAGGGCCAGCACCTCCCCTATTTCGCCTTCGGGCAGGTAGTCCATCAGGTCGTGGGCCGAGGTTTGGTCGGTCACGATGTCGGCCCGAAATCCGCGTTCCAGCAGCAGGGGCAGCACCGTGGCGGCGTTGCCGGTGAGGCCCACCGACCACGGCCGGCCGTCGGCCCTGGCCTGCTCGCAGAGGACGAGGGCGTGGGCCAGGTCGCGGGCCTGCTCGTCGAGGTAGCCTTCGCGCACCTTCTGCCGCACCCGCTCGTCAATCGGCTCGATGACGAGGCACACGCCGTCGTTCATGGTCACGGCCAGGGGCTGGGCGCCGCTCATGCCGCCCAGGCCGGCCGTCACGGTGACGGTGCCGCGCAGGCTGCCGCCAAAATGCTGCTCCGCCATCGCGGCGAAGGTTTCGTAGGTGCCCTGCAAAATGCCCTGGGTGGCGATGTAAATCCAGGAGCCGGCCGTCATCTGGCCGTACATCATCAGGCCCATTCGGTCGAGCTCGTCGAAGTATTCCTGGGTGCTCCAGGCGGGCACGAGGTTGGAGTTGGCGATGAGCACGCG
>CAXTCS010000055.1:0-20208 GCA_964242365.1 uncultured Hymenobacter sp.
GTTCGGCGGGGCCGGGGGCCGCGACGGCTCCGGGATGCCCACCGGCACGCCCGGCAATTTCATGTTTGCCACCGGCATCGAGTGTTCCTACCCCACCATCGACCAGGGCCGCACCCGGCGCGACCTGCTGGCCGAGTGCCAGCACTACGCCCGCTACCAAGAGGACCTGGGCCTGGTGAAGGAGCTGGGCCTGAAATTCCTGCGCTACGGCCTGCCCTACTACCAGATTCAGCGCGGCCCCGGCCAGTACGACTGGGAGTTTGCCGACCTGGCGATGGCCGAGATGCAGCGCCTCGAAATCGTGCCGATTCTGGACCTGATGCATTTCGGCGTGCCCGACTGGCTGGGCAACTACCAGAACCCCGAGCTGCCGCTGCACTTTGCCGATTACTGCGCGGCCGTGGCCGAGCGCTACCCGTGGGTGCGCTTTTATACGCCCGTGAACGAGATTTACGTCACGGCCAAGCTCAGCGCCAAGGACGGCCTCTGGAACGAGCAGCTCAAGGACGACAAGTCCTTCGTGACGGCCATGAAGCACGCGGTGGCGGCCAGCATCCTGGGCAACCAGCAAATTGCCCGGCGCCGGCCCGACTGCATCATCGTGCAGAGCGAGTCGGCCGAGTTCGCCCACGAGCTGCGGGCCACCCGCACGCCGCGCATCCAGCTCGAAAACAAGCTGCGGTTTTTGAGTCTGGACCTGCTCTACGGCCACCCGCCCGACGCCGACGTGCTCAACTTTCTGTACGACAACGGCCTGACCCGCGCCGAATACGACTGGTTCATGGCCGGCGAGCCGCCCGGCTACCAGATTATGGGCAACGACTACTACGGCCGCAACGAGAAAATCATCCTGCCCAACGGGGAGATGAAAACCAGCGTGGACGTGCTGGGCTGGTCCAGCATCACCCACGAGTACTACCAGCGCTACAAGAAGCCGGTGATGCACACCGAAACCAACGTGCTCGACCCGGCCGAGGCCCCCATCTGGCTCTGGAAGCAGTGGATAAACGTGCTCCAGATGCGCAAGGACGGCGTGCCGGTGCTGGGGTTCAACTGGTACTCGCTCATCGACCAGATAGACTGGGACATTGGCCTGGCGGCCAAAAACGGCACCGTGAACGGCTGCGGCCTCTACGACCTCGACCGCCGGCCCCGGCCCGTGGCCGACTCCTACAAAATGCTGCTGAAAGAATACGGCCAGATTACCATCGTGCCCCACGGCGAGCTGTTCGAGATTGGCACCCAGCCGGCCATGCTCAAAACGGAAGTGTAGCACCGGGAGCGGCGTTTGCCGCCAGGCAATACGATTGCCGCACAAACGGGCCCTGAACAGGCCGACGAACCGCGCCACGGCGTGCGGCCCGTCGGCCTGTTCAGGGCCCGTTTGGTGTGCGGCCCGCGCGCAGCGGGCGGGCCGTCGCAGCCCCGCCTCGTTACGTCGTGGACGGGACCAACATGTGTTCATAACTCCATCTAAACGTGATAACCAGCGCAGCCAATCGGCGTTTTACTTACCAAGAGTAACTAATTGGCGGGGCGGGCCTGCACCCGGCGCAGCCCGTCGGCGCTCACGCCGGGCCCGGCTGCGGGCGCGCTGCCATGCTGCAGCGTGGGCTTTCCTTACGGTGGTGACGGGTTCGGCGGCCTGTGCACCGTGCGGCGCGGCCCGGTTGGCACCAGGCTCACTACCCGACTTTTTGCAGCCGACCCAGCAGGTTGTCTTTCTGCCACTGCCTTCACCCCTAGCCCATTTTACGTATGGAAACGCTCAAGCAAACCGGTAAGTTGGCGCTGCTTCCTCCCGGCCATTACGCGCCGCTGCTGAAATACCCGGCGGCGCGGCTCCGGGGCATCCGCTACGTGGCCCTGCCGGCAGGACGCCGGTCAAAAGCCGCCCTCGGGCTGCTGGTGGCTGGGTTGCTGACCCTGCCCGGCTACGGCCAACAGCCGACCGCGAGCGTCGGCGCCGCCGGCCGGACCCCGGAAGCGGCCGTGGTGCGCCGCGCTACGGGCCCAGAAACGGCGAGGCCGGCAAAAGCCCCGGCGGTGGCCGACGGCGACTGGCCGAGCCAGAACCGGACGCTGACCAGCGAGCGGTATTCGCCGCTGAGCCAGATTACGGCTGCCAACGTGGCCTCGCTCAAGAACGTGGGCACGGCGGAGCTGGGCGAGGCGGGCAGCTTTCAGAGCGGGATTGTGGTGGTGAACAACACCTTGTTCGTCACGACCGTGCAGAACACGTTTGCCTTCAACCCGGCTACCTGCCAGCCGAAGTAGAAGCACCATTCTGACTACGCGCTGCCGGCAAAAGGGCTGAACGTGAACCGGGGCGTGGCCTACGCCGACGGCAAGGTTTTTCGCGGGGTGGACGCCGGCTACGTGATTGCAATCGACGCCAACACCGGCCAGCAGCTCTGGCAAACCAAAGCCGCCGATTTGTCGAAAGGCGAGGCGCTGCCGGCCGCGCCGGTGGTCTGGAACGGGCTGGTGTTCATCGGGCAGGCGGGCGGCGACAACAAGGGCGTGCGCGGCCGCATGATGGCATTTCGGCAATCGGACGGCAAGCAGATGTGGAATTTTGAGTTCGTCCCGCTCACGGGCCGGGGCGCGGACACCTGGATTGGCGGCTCGGCGAACAACCCGCGCTCGGGGGCCGCGACGTGGACCACGTACACGATTGACGCCGACAAGGGCCTGCTCTACGTGGCGACCGGCAACGCGGCGCCGGATTTTGACGCCCAGGTGCGGCCGGGCGCGAATCTGTACAACAGCAGCGTCGTGATTCTGGACGCCAAAACCGGGGCTTACAAAGACCACCATCAGGTGTCGCCGGCCGATTTTCACGACTGGGATTTGGCCAGCGCGCCGGTGCTAATCAAAACGGCGGAGGGCAAAAGCCTGCTCGTGGAAGGCGCCAAAGACGGCTACCTGTACGCGTTCGACCAGTCGGCGCACCAGAAGGAACTCTACAAAACGGAGGTAACGACCATCACCAACGTCAATGCGCCGCTTTCTGCCGACCGGCAAACGCGCTTCTGCCCCGGCAAGCACGGCGGGGTGCAGCAGAATGGGCCGGCGTTTTACCCGGCCGTCAACTTGTTGTTTGTCAACGCTATCGACTGGTACACCAGCGTGAAGCTGGCCCCACGCAGCGACGCCCCCAGCCCGGCGGGCCAGCAGTGGACGGGCGCCATCAAGACTTCTTTATTTGGCGACGACGACCCGAAAACGCAGTGGAAAGGCTGGCTGACGGCCATCAACGCCGACGACGGCACCGTGAAGTGGAAATACCAGTCGCCGACGCCGCTGATTGCGGGCGTCACGACCACCGCCAGCGGCCTGGTGATAACCGGCGATTTGAACGGCGACCTGTTGGTTTTCAACGCAATAGACGGCCAGCAGCTCTGGAAGCAGAATACCGGCGCGCCGATTGGCAGCGGCGTCGTTACCTACTTGGCCAACGACAAGCAGTACGTGGCGGTGGCGGTCGGACTGACCTCGCAAATCTTCAAAACCGAAGGCGGCAACGCCAAAGTGATGGTGTACGCGCGGCCTTAAAGCGCGGGGCGCGGTTGTAGGAGGTTGCTAATAATCCTTCTGAAAAGGGTGGTCGGCTGATGAGAAGGGAGGCCGACTGCCTTTTTCAAATCCTGTATGCTGCGCGTCGGATTTGCCGGCTCACTGGTGCCACCGCCCCGCTCCTGCGGCCGCAGCCGGGCTGGTTTTTGCCCACGCTTTCGCTGGTTTATGAGTTAATCCCTACCCCTCAACTTATGGAAAATCTTCAAAAGCCCCGACCTGACCGATTTTATGAACCACAACCTGGGCAGCATTCATTTGAACGCACCGGGCGGCAATGCGCTGCAGCCGGACGTGAGCTTTCGGGGGTTCCAGGCGTCGCCGCTGCTGGGCACGCCGCAGGGCCTGGCCGTGTACCAGGACGGCGTGCGCATCAACGAGCTGTTTGGCGACGTGGTGAACTGGGACCTGATTCCCAAGGCGGCCGTGGCGAGCTTGGCCTTCACCGGCGACTCCAACCCACTCTTTGGCCTGAACGCGCTGGGCGGGGCGCTGGCCTTGCAATTAACCAGCAGAAAAGCGCATCAGAATATTATCAACTTCAACTGGCCCAGTTCATTGGGCAAAGGGCTGTTCTTTCACTGAGAATTGGGGCGAGTGGCTTATATAAATCAGTCAACAGGACCCCGGTGGTCGCTAGGCAGAAACGCCAGCAGCAGGCGCTGGAGTTGCTCGGGCTGCTCCTCCTGCACGACATGGCCGCACTCGGGCACGAGGTGAGTTTCCAGCGAATCGGTAATCGGCCGCAGCTGGTTGAAGAGCACTTCGCCCACCACGTTGCCACACACGGCCAGCGTGGGGCAGGTTAGGCGCTGCCCCTGCGCCACGGCTTCGGCGACTTGCTGGCGGTTTTGGGGAAAGGCCCGGTAGTGCATAAAGCCGCCCCGCAGGGCCTCGGTGCCGGTGTACGCCGCCACGTATTCGGCGCGGGCCTCGGCGGCAATGCCGCGCTGCTGGTAGGTGCTGTGCCGGTAGAACCAGCTCAGGTACCGCTCCTCGTGGCCCGCCAATACTTCCTCCGGCAGGCCGGGCACGGCGTGGAAGCCGAACCACCAGGGCGCGTTTTGTAAGAACGCCTCGGCCCCTGGCAGGCCGCCCACGATGGCCTCGCTGAGCACGAGCTTGCGCACGAGCCGCGGGTACGCCAGCGCCGTCATGAAGGCCACTTCCACACCCAGGTCGTGCCCCATCACGTAAGCTTGCGCGAAGCCCAGGTGGTGCAGCAGGCCCGCGGCGTCGGCGGCGCGGGTGCGGCTGTCGTAGCCGGTGGCGGGCCGGCTGGTCTGGCCGATGCCGCGCAAATCGGGCATGAGGACGGTGTAGCGCTGGGCCAGCGCGGGCAGCACCAGCCGCCAGGTGTACCAGGTGAAGGGCCAGCCGTGCAGCAGCAGCAGCGCCGGGCCCTGCCCGGCCGTGGCGTAGTGGATGCGAATGCCGTTGACGTCGGCAAAGTGGTGGCTGACGGCGGGCGCGCCGGGGGAAGAATCTGCGAAGGGGGCCATGAGGTAGCGCGTTGGCTTTTAAAACAACGCGCTGCAAACTTATCCGAGGGCACTATACTTTTACAAGTGGTTACTGACTGGTAAGACGCTATACCAGCGGGAAGTCTTGCTCAGTATCAGGCCCAAAAGTTTATGACTACTACGCCCTTTTCTTGTCCTGTCGACCTGACGCTCACCTTACTCAGCGGCAAATGGAAGCTCTTGACGCTGCACCAGCTGCTGCCGGGCACCCGCCGCTACCGCGAGCTGGAGCAGCTCCTGCCCGCCATCAGCCCCCGAATGCTGGTGAAGGTGCTGCGCGAGCTGGAGGACTACGGCTTGGTGCGGCGCACGGTGCATTCGGTGGTGCCGCCCCGGGTGGAGTACGCCCTGACCGAGCTGGGGCGTTCGGTGGCTCCTTTGATTGAGTCGCTGCGCACCTGGGGCGCCCACTACCAGGGGTGTTGTCAAACAAATAGGGAAAAACCTCCGACTCGGTTCCAGGAAGCCGCGGGGTTACAACAGGACATAGTTAATGGGCTGGATGGGCGGCGATAAATCCGTTTCGCCCAGTTGTTGCAGCCAGTCGATTTCGGTGGCGCGGCTGTTGGGCATTTGCGGCGTGTCGGGTAAGCGTGACACCGGCAAAGACAAGAAAAGCTACCTGCTACAAGCTGTTGCGCGCTAAGGGGTTCTTCCTCCAACGGGGCGGCTTTACACGCGAAGGAAGTAGATAAAGGTAAATGCGCCGCCAGGCGGGGTCGGCGGTTTTCCCCTGTTGGTTTAACAACCCCCAACGTTGACCTTTACCAAGATGATACCTCAGCAGACCCTTGCGGCTTATTACGCCGCCCTACCCCCGCTTGCCCTCTCCAGCCAGCGGGGCGCGGGGCACTTCAGCGCCTGGCGTCTGGAAGATTTTGTCGCGGACCTGGAGCTGACGGGCCGCTACAGCCGCAAGGATTTTTATAAAGTCACGCTCACCGTCGGGCCGGCCACCTACCACTGCGCCGACCAGCGCCTGGAGCTGGCACCGGGCGAGTTGGCGCTGGTGTTCACCAACACGCAGGTGCCCTACACCTGGGAAGTGCCCGACGCGGCGGCGTGCCGGGGCTTTTGCTGCGTGTTCACCGAAGCCTTTCTGCCCGACCACACGCCCCGGCGCCCCGGCGACTGGGCCGTGTTTGCCCCCGACCAACCGGCTTTTTTTCGCCTTAGTGCGGCGCAACACGCCTCGTTCGGCCGGCTTTTCGAGAAGATGCTGGCCGAGCAGGATGCAACTTATACCCATAAGTACGAGCTGCTCTACCACTACCTCATGGAATGCATCCACGAGGCACTGAAGCTGGTACCGGAAACCCCGACGCACGGGGCCACCGGCGCGGTCCGCTTGGCCGCCGCGTTCGGGGCACTGCTGGCGGGCCAGTACCCGATTGTCACGCCCGCCCGCCGGCTGGCCCTGCGTACGCCCCAAGCCTTTGCTGAGGCGCTGGCCGTGCATGTCAATTACCTCAACCGGGCCCTGAAGGCTGCCACGGGCCACACGACCACGCAACTGCTGGCCGAGCGCCTGGTGCAGGAGGCCCGCACGCTGCTGCGCCATACCGACTGGCCCATCAGCCGCATCAGCTACTGCCTGGGCTTCGACGAGCCCACGCACTTCACGCAGCTGTTTCGGAAAGTGGCCGGCTGCACGCCCTCGTCGCTGCGCCAGGCTTGAGGTTTGATTGGCGTCAGTACTGGATTGGCTGGCGTTAGCCAGGCCCTGGCAGGCCCGGCTACCTTTGCAGCGCCGCCGCAGAAAGGTTTTGCGCGGCTTTCCACCCGCTATTTCCTGCTTCTATGCAAACGTGGTTCATTACCGGCACCTCGGCCGGCTTCGGCCGGCTATTGACCGAACAACTCCTGCGGCGCGGCGACCGCGTGGCCGCCACCCTGCGCAAAGTAAGCGCCCTCGATGACCTGCAAGCGCAGTACGGCGACTGCCTCTGGGTGGCCCCGCTCGACGTGACCGATACGGCCGCCATTCGCCGGGTCGTGGGCGCGGCGTTTGCCGAGCTGGGCCGCATTGACGTGGTGGTTAACAACGCGGCCTATGCCCTCTTCGGGGCCGCCGAAGAGGTGTGCGACGAGCAGATTGCGCAGCAAATCCAAACCAACCTGACCGGTTCCATCCAGGTCATCCGCGCCGCCCTGCCCCACCTGCGGGCTCAGGGCGGCGGGCGCATCCTGCAAGTGTCGTCGGAGGGCGGCCAGATTGCCTACCCCGATTTCAGCCTCTACCACGCCACGAAATGGGGAATTGAAGGCTTTGTGGAGGCCGTGGCTCAGGAAGTGGCCCCCTTCCATATCGAGTTCACCATTGTGGAGCCGGGGCCGGCCAAAACCAATTTTGGGGCCGGGCTGGTGATGGCCCCCGCCCTGGCCGCCTACGCGCCCACGCCGGCGGGAGACCTCCGGCGCGCGCTCGAAGCCAACGCCTTTCCGCTGCCTGGCGACCCCGCCAAGATGGTGCAAGCCATGCTCGATTCCGTTGACCGCCACCCGGCCCCCAAGCGCCTGACGCTGGGCAGCGGGGCCTACACCCAGGTGCGGGCTGCGCTGGTGGACCGGCTCGCCGTGCTCGACGCCCAGAAGGACCTTGCTTTTTCGACGGACCTGGACGAATAAGGCGTTGATAATGAGAAGTTTTTACCCGCCTCACTGGTTATTCACGTACTCCTTATTAATCAGCAAACCGCTCGTCGTTGCTGTCGTTAGCACTTTATCAACTATCGCTCATCATGGCTACTACCCCTAAAAACAACGTTGCTGGCACCTGGCGACTGGCCTCGGCCCAATTGGACCCCCAAGGGGCCAACACCCCCATCTTCGGCCCGCAGCCGAGCGGCTTGCTCATGTTTGCCGAAGACCTGCATTTTGTCGAACTCTTGCACGACCCCGCCGTGCCTAAGTTCGCGGCCGACGCCTGGAACCAAGGCACCGCCGCCGAAAACAAAGCCGCCGTGGCCGGTAGCCTCAGCCTGTACGGCACCTATACCGTGGACGACGACGGCAACTTTTACAGCGAGCGCGTCCTGGGGGCCACGTTTCCCAATTGGAACGGGCTGGCGCGCGGGCGCCGCGAGCTAACGCTGACGGTGGAAGGTGACCGGATGACGGAACGCCTGACCGACCCCGGGGCCCCGCTCGTCGTTATCGAATGGCAGCGGGTTAAGTAGCCGTTCCGACCAAGCGCCCTTGAGGCACTAGATTAGTACGCATTGGATTGCGCCAGCTGTTTGCATGCGCACCAAAATCAATACCTTCAAGCGTGAAAACCAATCATGAACACCTTTTACTCACTCCGGAACATGCTTCTTGGCAGCGCCCTCCTCGCCGCTTTAAGCACCGCTTTCTTCCCGACGCTTGCGTTCTCACAACAACCCAAGCGCCCGAACAAAGTCCTCGGCACGTGGCGCATGGTGTCGGCGCAGACTGACCCAGACGGCAAAAACCTGCCCGCTTACGGTTCCGCGCCCAACAGTCTGCTCGTGTTTACCGCCGACATGCACTTCGTGGAAGTGATGACCGATTCAACCATCCCAAAATTCGCGTCCGACGAGCGCGGCCAGGGAACGGCGAAAGAAAACCAAGCCGCGATGGCGGGAAGCATCGGCCTCTTTGGCACCTACACCGTGGATGAAACCGGAGCCTTCAGTGGCAACCGGGTTACGGGTTCGACCTTCGCAAACTGGATTGGCGGCGTGCGCACCCGCAAAGAACTCCAAATGGTAGTAAATGGTGACCGCATGTTGGAAACCTTCACGAGGCCGGGCGGAACAAAAATCAAAATCATCTGGGAGAGAGTGGGAGCAGCGGCAACGCTTCCGCGCGGTCGCAGCAACTGAAAGATTCTTCCAAAAAGCGTTGGTAAACAGACAGGGGGGAACCCTTCCTAATTGGAAGGGTTCCCCCTGTCTGTTTACCAACGCCCAAAATACGTCGCGTGGGCATCACCTGCTTGATTGGCAATTGCAAAAAAGAGGCTACTTCCCGAAGACCCGCTGCCAAAATCCCCTGCGCGCTGGTTCATTCATCCGGGCGGCAATCCCTTCGACTAACTGGGTCAGCTGCTCGACCTGCACCTGCAAGTCGCGGGGCTGGCCACGGCCTGCCCGGTGGCTTCGCCCTGGGTGAGTTGGCTTTGAGCGAAGCCGCGCACGTCGTCGTTCAGGTACTGCCTGCCCTTGCGTCTTGCCGACGCGCTCGGCCGCCTTCTCAGTGATGGGGGTTGTTAAACCAATAGGGAAATCCGCCGACCCCGCTTGGCGGCGCATTTACCGCTACCTACTTCCTTCGCGTGTAAAGCCGCCCCGTTGGAAGGAGAACCCCTTAGTGCCGAGGGCGATTGGACCAGACGAAGCTGCGCTCGACACCCCAGCGGCGGGTAAGAAAGACGAAGCTGCGTTTCCGCTCCTGGGCACCCTTGGTTGCCGCCAAAACCCACGTACACGGTTGGACCCGTCGGACCTGCACCTAGCCGCACCACTCACCGACCTGCGCACGAACCAATTCGTTGGCCGGCGTGATGACCACGCTCAGCAGTTAACCCAGCGTGTCAACAGTGGTCGTTTGCACCTTTCAAAACTGGCGACTGGCAAAGTCGCCAATTAACTTTTGGACCACACTTCTAACCAAGGCCATGAGTCGGCGGTTTTACCCTATTTGTTTAACGACACCCTACCAGGCAATGCAGCCGGCAATCCCAGTGGCGCAACAGGGGCGTCCCGTACAAAGCGCCCCCTAAACGGGCCGCTCACCCCGCCGACCGAGCCGCAAGTCCTGGCCCCTGACAGCGCCTGGCTGTGGCCCGTGCGTTAGAAGCACCCCAACTCACAAGGAGAGTTTGATTATTCCAACGAGGCCAGGGCTGAGGCGCTGTATTTTGAAGGTTAAACCCGCTACAGCGGTTTCCGAGTTTACGTACACTTTTTGGATGAATTAAAAATGACAAATTAAAGATTAAAAGTCTGACGGGCAGATTTTTAATCTTTAATTTGTCATTTTTAATTCTGTACAAATGCTGTTCATCAATCTGGAAACTGCTCTAAAGCCTATCAACCAAGCTATTTACGCGGAATCAGAACTGCTCCGGGCCAGGCCCAGCTTTTTCAGGCGGGCTTCCAGCGTGGTGGGCTTGACGCCCAGCCGCGTGGCGGCCCCGTGCTCGCCGCGGATGCGCCCGTGGGACTGGTCCAGCAGGGCCAGTAGAAATTCGCGTTCCAGCTCGTGCAGCTTACCGGGGTACACGCCGAGCCGCTGAGCGGCACCCTGGGGGCCGACGATTTTTCCCTTGGTTTCGCGCAGCACAGCGAAGATGCGCTGCTTTTCGGCCTCGGTGTACGGGCCGGGTGGGCGCAGGGACGGGAGGGCGAGGCGGGCCGATTCAGCGGCTTCGGCCGCCGCGAATGGCAGCAGCGGGCGCGCCCACTGCAAGGGCGCGCCCCCGCACACGATGACCGCCTGCTCAACCACGTTTTCCAGCTCGCGGATGTTGCCCGGCCAGGCGTAGTGCCGCAGCTCCCGCAGGGCCGCGTCCTGAATGCCCCGGAACGGCCGGCCCATCCGCTTGGCAAACTTGCGGGCGAAGAACTGGGCCAGCAGGGGAATGTCCTCGGGCCGCTCGCGCAAGGGCGGCACCAGCAGCGGAAACGTACTAAGCCGGTAGTACAAGTCGGCGCGGAAGCGCCCGGCGGCCATCTCCTGCTTGAGGTCGCGGTTGGTGGCGGCTACTACCCGAAAGTCGGCCGTGATGGTTGTTTTGCCCCCAATGCGCTCGAACTCCCGGCCTTGCAGCACGCGCAGCAGCTTGGCTTGCAACTCCGGGGGTAGTTCGCCGATTTCGTCGAGGAAAATGGTGCCGCCGTGGGCCAGCTCAAACTTGCCGATGCGCCGCTCGGTGGCCCCCGTAAACGCGCCCTTCTCGTGGCCGAACAACTCGCTTTCAATCAGTTGGGGAGGCAGGGCCGCGCAGTTGACCTTGACCAGCACGCGGTCGCGGCGCGGCGAATAGTGGTGCAGGGCCCGGGCAATCAGCTCCTTGCCGGTGCCGGTTTCGCCGCTGATGAGCACCGTGGCATCGGTGGGGGCCACCAGCTGCACCTGCCGCAAGACGTGCTGCAGGGCGGGGCTGCTGCCCACTATCTCCTCGTAGTTGTGGGCACGCTGGATTTCTTCGACCAAATAGGTTTTGTCCTGCGCCAGCTGCTGGCTCAGCGTTTCGATTTGCTCGAAGGCGGCCAGGTTGTCGAGGGCCAGGCAGAGCGGGGGCAGCAGCAATTCCAGCCGTTGCGCGTCGGCGGGCGTGTAGGCGTAGGGCGTGCGGCTGGCCAGCAGTAAGTAGCTTCCTTCGCCGTGCCGGGTAGGCGGCAGGGCCAGCTTGAGCAAGGCCTCTACCCCGCACTGCGCGTGGAGTTGGCCCAGGCGGGGCAGGCGCGCCGCCAGGTCTTCCAGGGCCTGTCCGACGTACACCCCGGCCGGCACCTGGGCTTCGGCTTCGGCCAGGGCCGGGTCCGGCGAGGGGCGTAACGCGGCTTCGTCGGCCGGTAGCACCGCGAAGTGGCCTGCGGCCTCGCGGCGCAGCTGCCAGGTTGCCTCAGGATAACTCAGCGGGCCGCCGAAGTACAGCTCGGCGTAGTGGCAGGGCACGGCCTGGTTGATTTCCTGGACCAGAGCCTTGGCCAGGGTGACCCGGTCTTTAATGCTCACCAGGGCTGTAGCCACGGCCAGCTGCCAGGTTTTTTCCCGCTCCCCCCCTTCTATTTCCTCGTTGGCCAGCAGGTTGCCGACGGCCCCGGCCAGCAAATCGGCAATGGCCTGAGCCAGCGGGAAATCGTCCGGCGTGAAGAAATGGGCCTGGTCGGAGACGAACTCCAGGGTGCCCAGCAGCCGGCCGGGCACCCGCAGGGGCAGCCAGAACCGCTGCCGGAAGCCAAGTTTAGCATTAACCCGGGTTTCCCAGTGCGCCGGGTAGCGCCGGTGCACGTCGGCCGCATCCAGCAGCAGGGGCGCGGGCTGAGCGGCGGCAAAAAACGGCTCGTGCGGCGAGCCGGCGACGGGCGAAACCCGGCCCGTAACGGCCCTGGGCAGGGGTTGCGCCAGGTCCTGCTCCGCAAAAATGGCCAGGTGGCGGTAGTGCTGCCCGTCGGCCGAGCGCAGGATGACGGCCGCGTCGTGAAACTTCAGCACCGGCTGCACCTGCCGAAACAGCACCCGGAACAAGTCCTGCACGTCGCGCACCCGTACGGCCTGCTCACCGAGGGCGAACAGCAATTCCTGCTGCCGTTGCCGGGCCGCGTGCTGCTCCCCAACCCGCAGCCCGTGCAGCGCCCGGACGATGGGCGCGGCGGCCTGGCGGAGGTAGCTGCGCGTAGCCGCCGTAAACGAAACCACCTGCGTCGCGCCCAGCAGCAGCGCGCCCAGATACTCGGCCTTGTGCCGCAGCGGGCAACAGGTGAGCTGGCGGTAGCCCACGCTGAGCAAGGCCGCCAGGACCTCGCTATTGGCGCTGACCCAAGCCGTCAGTTCCGGGTCCGCTAGTTGCTGGCCTGCGTCATCGGCCAGGTGCCAGTGGGCGGCGGAAAAGGTCAGCGTGAGATAAGCTGGGGCTACTCCTGAGGCCACCCGGCGCTGCGCGTGGCCGGCGAGGAACAACAGCACGGGCAGCAATACCGGCTCCGGCCCGTAGCTGCTTGGCGTGGGCCCGGCGCCATTCGGCAAACCATTCCCTACCCCCCCTGCTGGGAGCAGCAGCGGCGAACGAGGCCAGTCGGACATCGACCTGTTCGCATTTTCTGCTTCCCTCGAAGGCAGCAGCAGGGCCCCGGCCGTGAACGGCGGCACGGGGATTAGTGCCTTGCCAGCCGCCGCCAGCAGCGCCTCGTAGGTCGGGGCGTCGCACAGGGAATCGGTCAGGGCCAAAACCAATTCCAGCTGCGGGCGGGTAAGGTCGGAGAGGAGGGCAGCGGATGACGACATAGGCTTTAATAAAGAAACCAACTGAACGCTGGTATGGCTTGTCAGAACCCCAATTATCCGCACATTTTTTTTTGGACTTACTGGAAATACCCAACTTTATTAGAAGTTTATTTGGACTCTGCGGATGGACAGTAAAGTTGAGAAACGCCTCCTATAGGTTCTGGGGAGCATTTTTGGAGGAACAAATAGTGGGTAAGCCAGACATGGCACAGCGGTTGGCTTTGGGAAGATGCTACCCCCACACCGGGGGCTTGTTGCGATTCCCCCTCTTACCAAGCCCATGAGCCTGTTCAATTTTTCATCAGCCGCCAAGTCGCCGGTCGAGCTGCTGCAATCCATCCTGAAAGACCCTACCAACCTGCAGGTAGTGAGTCAGCTAACCACGCCGGACGTTACCTACGTGTCGCTGAACTTCCAAAATGAGGATTTGCACCGGGTGATGCCTTGGTGCGGCACTACGCAGGGCCCGCAAAGCATTGTCGACGTCTTTGTGGGGGTGGGGAAATTCTGGCACAAGGATGACTTTCAGATGGAGGACGTGTTCGGCGACGAGTCGCGGGCGGCGGTGTTTGGCCGCATGACCTACACCTCCACCGTGCTGGGCAAGACGATAACCTCGCCCTTCACCGTGTTCATCCGCGTCACGGGCGGCAAGATTTCCCACATGCAGTTCATGGAGGACACGTTCATGACGTCCTCTTCCTTCCGCTCGCGCGGCACCTGGCACTTCATCAGCAACCCCGACACGAAGCAGGAAGTCGCCGCCGGCGGCGACGCCTAGGCCGTTGCCTGTAACCGGTTTTTAGCCCCCGGCTAACGCCGCGCGTGGTGCCGCCCCCTTTTTCTCCTTCCGTTTCTTTCCCCAATTCTTTTCTGAATGAAAACCCTCGTGTTGTTTTATTCAACCTACGGCCACGTCTGGAAGCTGGCCGAGGCCATTGCCGCCGGCGCCCGCGAAGTAGCCGGCAATGAAGTAGTCGTCAAGCGCGTGCCCGAAACCTTACCCCAGGAGCTGCTGGATAAGATTGGGGCCACCGAAGCCCAAAAGGCGTTCGCCCACCTGCCCGTAGCTACCCCCGAAGAGTTGACCGAGTACGACGCCATCCTCTTCGGCACGCCCACGCGCTACGGCAACCTGTGCGGCCAGATGCAGGCCTTCATGGACAGCACCGGGGCCCTGTGGGGCGCGGGCGCGCTGGTGGGCAAGGTGGGAGGGGCCTTCGTGAGCACCGCCACCCAGCACGGCGGCCAGGAAGAAACCCTGCGCAGCTTCCACACCGAGCTGCTGCACCACGGCTTCGTCATCGTGGGCCTGCCCTACGCCTGGCAGGGGCAGATGGGCCACGCGGAAGTAAGCGGCGGCACGCCCTACGGGGCCAGCACCGTGGCCGGCGGCCAGGGCGAGCGCCAGCCGAGCGCCAACGAGCTGGAAGGGGCCCGCTTTCAGGGCCGCCACACGGCCGGGATTGCCAGCAAGCTAGCCAGGTAGGCAGCGTCTGGCATCGGCACAAGCCCTTTTAACCCAAGCATATGGAAGGCAAAATCGCGCTCGAAGAGCACTTCTCCACCGCGCGGAACAACCAGCACTGGGACGCCTTTTACTGACTTCTTCCCGGCTTTTTTAAATCAACTGTTATGGATACGCTACCCAAAGAAGCCCCCACCAAAACCGCCCCCGCCCGCAACTGGATTGATGGCGAATGGACCAGCTCCGCCGACCTCCACGACTCCATCAACCCGGCCACGTACGAGGTCATTGGCACCTTTGCCAGCGGCGGGGTAGCGGCGGCGCAGGCCGGCATTGCGGCCGCCAAGCGGGCCTTTGCCGAAACGCCCTGGAAGCGCGACCGGCAGCTGCGCTACCAGGTGCTTAACCAGCTCGCCGACGCCTTTGAGCGGCACCAGGACGAGTTGATTGAGTTGCTCTCGTTCGAAAACGGTAAAATCAAGTCCGAGGCGGCGTTTGAAGTGACGATGGTGCCGCCCAAGCTGCGCTTTTACGCCGCGCTGGCCCGCGCCGACTACGGCCACGCGGTGGCCGCCATGCCGGGCAGCGTGTCGCTGGTGCTACGCCAGGCCACGGGGGTAGCCGGCGTCATTGCCCCCTGGAACTCGCCGCTGGTGCTCATGATTCGCTCGCTGGCCCCGGCCCTGGCGGCGGGCTGCACCACCGTCATCAAGATGCCCAAGGAATCGGCGCAGGTGGCCGCGCTCATTTCTCGGGTGATGGCCGAGGCGAAGGACTTGCCCAGGGGCGTCATCAACCTGTTCAGCGAGGCGACGGCCGACGGCTCGAAGTTCCTCATCGCCTCGCCCGACGTGCCGGTTATCAGCTTCACCGGCAGCACGGCCACCGGCCGCGCCATCTCGGAGGTGGGTGCCCAGCACCTCAAGCGTTTCGGCCTGGAGCTGGGCGGCAAAACGCCGATGATTCTCTTCGAGGATGCCGACCTGGAGAAGGCCATTCCCAAGCTGCAACAGGCCCTGACGGTGTTCGCCGGCCAGTTCTGCATGACCGGCTCGCGGCTGCTGGTGCAGCGCGGCATCGCCGACGAGGTGCGCGAGAAGCTGGCCGCCCGGCTGCGGGCCGTTAAAGTGGGCCCGGCCAGCGACCCGAGCAGCGAAATGGGGCCGGTTATCGACAAGCCCAACGTGGAGCGCATCAATAAGGTCGTGGAGGAAGCCATTGGGGCGGGGGCCCAGGTTGTCGTGCGCGGCGGCCCCATCACGGAAGGCCCGCTGGCCAAGGGCGCCTTCTACGCCCCTACCCTGCTGGAAATAACGGACTCCAAGCTGGACATCGTGCAGAAGGAAACCTTCGGCCCGGTGCTCACCATGCAGGTTTTCGACACCGAGCAGGAAGCTATTGCCCTGGCCAACGACAGCGAATACGGCCTGGCCGCCAGCATCTGGACCCGCGACCTGGACCGCTCGATGCGGGTGGCGCAGGAGATTGACGCGGGCACCATCTGGTTCAACGACTGGGCCGTGATTTATGACGAGACGGAGGAAGGCGGCTTCAAGCAATCGGGCGTGGGCCGCCTGAATGGCGTGGCCGCGCTGGAGGATTTTTTGGAGTACAAGCACATCACGTTCAGCCCCGATCAAGCTACCTGAGTAGTCAGCTCTACCCCCTGCTGGCAAGGCCGGTAGGCAGCGAGTCGTGGCAGGGCGGCCAGGGCCGCATAGGCACTTACTGGTTCAACAGCCGCTAAGGCCGCCAAGCATCCAGCAGGGGGTACCGTGCGGCAGACGCACCCGCGTAAATCAGTACTGATTTCGCCCTCAAAACTTCTCGAGGAGTATGGACCATTCCAATCTGGAGCGCGTGGCTAATGGCCGGCGCGATTTTCTAAAAAGCTCGGCGCTGGGATTGGCGCTGCCGGCCTTGGGCGTGTCGCTGGGCTTGCCGGCGGCCGGCGCGGATGAGCCACTGGCTGCTGTTTCCCCCGGCCAGCCGCCGGGCCAGGCCGGCTACGACTTCATCGTGGTGGGCGGGGGTAGCGCGGGGGCCGTGCTGGCCGCCCGCCTCAGCGATGACCCCAGGCGGCGGGTGCTGCTGCTGGAAGCCGGACCGGCCTACCCCAACACCCAACTGCCGGTTGACTTCTACAGCAGCGCCAAAGTGGGCGGCAACCCGCAGCACGACTGGGGCCTTACGAGCGAGCCGGGCGTGGTGGGCCACCCCATCAAGCTGCTGCGCGGCAAGCTGCTGGGCGGCTGCTCGGCCGTTAATGCCGCCGTGGCCGCCCGCGGCCTGCCCGCCGACTACGACCGCTGGGCGGCGGCCGGCAACCCCGGCTGGGCCTGGAAGGACGTGCTGCCGACGTTCATGCGCCTGGAAAACGACCCCACCGGCGACCCACGCTGGCACGGCAAAACCGGTCCGTTTCCGGTACGCCAGTACGCCCGCCCGGAAATCACGGCCATGCAGCGAGCCTTTCTCGACGCGGGCGTGGCCAACGGCCTGCCGCTGGTGGACGACTTGAACGGCCCCAACCCGGCCGGCATTGGCATCTACCGCATGAACATCATCAACGGCGTGCGCCAGAACGCGGCGCTAGTGTACCTGACCGACGGGGTGCGCCAGCGGCCCAACCTCACCATCCAAGGCACGACGCTCGTGGACAAGGTGCTCTTGCAGGGCCTGCGCGCCACCGGCGTGCGGCTGGCCTCGGGCGAGCAGCTCAGCGCCGGGCGGGTGATTCTGTCGGCCGGCACTTACGAAAGCGCGGCCATTCTCTTGCGGTCGGGCATCGGACCGGCGGCGCAGCTCAAAGCCCTGAGTATTGCCGTGGTCCGCGACCTGCCCGTGGGGCAACGCCTGGTGGACCACCCTTTTTACCCCGCCACGTTTGCCGCCAAAGCCGATCAAATCGGCCAGGCCGAGCCGCCCGTGGCCGCGCAGCTCTGGACGAAAAGCGCCGGCGCGCCGGCCGGCGACCTGGACCTGCACGTAACGGCCACCCACCTGACCGACCAAACCAAAAGCCCGACCGGCGCGGCCTTCGTCTTGGCCGTGGCCCTCACCCAGCCCAAGTCGTGCGGCACGCTGCGCCTGGCCTCCCCCGACCCCACGGCCGCGCCCGTTATCGACCTGAACTTTCTGGGCGAAGCCGACGACTGCACCCGCATGGTGGAAGGGGTGCGCCTGGCCCGGCGCCTGGCCGGCACGGCGCCCCTGGCCGGGCTCGTGGCCTCAGAGATGATGCCCGGTGCTGCCCAGCAGACCGATGCCGAGCTGGTGGCCGCCATCAAAAAGGACCTCGACACCTACCACCATCCGGTCGGCTCGGCCCCGATGGGGCCAGTAGGCAGCCCGGCGGCCGTCGTGGACGCTACCGGCCATGTGCACGGTCTCACGGGGCTGGCCGTTATCGACGCCTCGATTATGCCCAGCCCCATTTCGCACGCTACGGGCATGACCGTCATCATGATGGCGGAGCATTTAGCGAGGCAGTTTAAGCGGCCAGTCAAAGCGGCGGCGGCTGGGCGGGCTCGGGGATAGGGCTCCCGGCCGCGTAGTCCTGGCCTACTACCCAGAACGTCATGCTCATCTGCTTTTCTTCCCTTAATCCTCCTTGCCATGTCACGCCACCTTTTTGCCTCGACCCATGCTTCCGCTCGTCGTTTTGCCGCTGCCGCCTGGCTCCTGAGTGGCTTGTTGACCGTTTCCTGCTCCGATGACGACAACAACGACAACAATAACGCGCCGGCCGCGCCCAGCCTGATTTCGTTTACGCAGGCCGGGCTGTACCCGGAGAATATGCAGTACGACGCGGCGGGCCGTCGCTTCCTGGTTAGCTCGGTCACGGCAGGCAACATCGGGCAGGTGGCGGACGACGGCACGTACTCCGTGTTTGCCAGCGCCACCAACGCGGCAGGCACGCGCTTCATCGCCTCGTCCACGGGCGTGTACCTCGACGCGCCCCGCAACCGGGTGCTGGTGGCCTCGGCCAACCTGACGACGGGCGCGGTGGCCCGTCTCGTGAGCTTCAATTTGAGCACCGGCCAGCTGATTTCCGACCTTGACCTGGTACCGGCCCGGCCCGCCGGCCGCCACTTCGCCAGCGACATGGCCGTGGACGGGCAGGGCGACAGCTACGTCACCGACAGCTTCGCGCCGGTTATCTACCGGGTGGACCCGCAGGGCGCGGTAACGGTGCTGCTCGACAACCCGGCGTTTAGCGCGCCGGCCGGCGCGTTCGGGCTCAACGGCATCGTACTTCACCCCGATGGCTACCTGCTGGTGAGCAAAACCAACGACGGAACCCTGTTCAAGATTCCCCTCAGCAACCCGGCCGGCTTCACCCGCGTGGCGACGGCTTCCGGCCTCAACCTGACCGGCTCCGACAACCTGCTGCTGCAAGACAACAACACGCTGCAATCGGCCTGCAACACCCAAAACCGGGTGTACCGCCTCACCACCACCGATAACTGGGCCACCACCACCGGGTCGGGGACGTTCGAGACGCCCGGCCAGTTTCCGAGCGCCGTGGCGCGCCGCACGGGCACCGACAGCTACGTGCTGTACTCGCACCTGGACCAGGTCACGCAAACGCCCCCCGTGGCGGCCTATGGCATCGCCAGGGTGAATTACTAAGGGCCGGTCATCGGCATTTTCCCTCACGGCCAAGAAAACCTCAGCGGTCTAAAAAGTGGAGACAGTTAGCGGAGCCAATCGAGGGCAGCGAGCAGGTGGGCCATGAAATGAAAGCCCGGTTCGCACGGCGCTTGCTGCCCAGAATTTGCCATTGCTGTGTTTGTGGTCCTGCTGGGCTGGAATCTCTTTTACCACGTCCCAATGCGCTACGATTTTATTGTTTTCTAAGCGGTAGAGGTCATAAACCGCCGTCGGCTTGCCTTAAAACGCTCCTTCGCTGAGCACTAAAACAAAATTGCCTTCGCCCAACACGTTGTGCACCCTATCGTAGCGGGCCGGTGTGCCGGCTTGCCCCACTGCTGCCGCACGGCCAGGAAATCGGACACCCCGTCGCCCATGTGCGGGTTGTGCTGCGTAAGTTCATCGCCGGCAAGGTAGGCGCTGATGTTCGCTACATGCTGCCCGACCAGAATTTCCTACGTGAAGCGCTGCGCCAAGGCTTTGTTGGCGGCCGCTTTGTCGTGGTCCTTCGGTTGCGTTTTACCGTCCGTCATGGTGTGGCCGCTTTTGTTGCGGCCGGGGGGTAGGCTGCAAATTGTCCCAGTGCTCCACGCTGACACCCTCTTCAAACCGATGAATATCAAACGCCACGGTGGGTTCAAATAAGTGGTAATCCACGTGCACGAAACCGAAATCCCCGTCTTGGAAAGCCCGCACCACATTCACGTACACCTGCCCGTGGGGCTCCCACTATCAGGCAGTGCAGCCGGCCGCCACGGCCGCGCGTGAGGCCCAATTAGGAGCGCCAGCGTATCCGCAGCTTGGAAAGCGCAGGGGGCATATTAAACTAGCTTCCGTCGTCAAGCACAGCTCGCCGTAACGGCTCGTCTCCCGCTTTGCCTGGCCAGCGCGTTTACGCCCGGATTCATCCGCGAAAGTGTCGCTCCATCGCCCCCCAGAAATCCTTTTCGGCCCGCTTCGTGATGCTGGCCCCCTTGCAGAAGCTCATGAAGCCGTGGTAGGCCC